>NZ_JAGRQM010000003.1:0-359796 GCF_018132775.1 Gordonia sp. SCSIO 19800
TGTCTCACCAGGCCCTTCGTGGCTCGTCGCTATCGCTCCTCACACCTCAGGGAGCAATGGGGTCGCTTCTTTCGGATCAGGGACCAGTGGGTGTGGATCCGGATTGAGCAGGGTGCCGCCGGAAGTCATCGGTGGCGGTCCGGCTCAGGGGATGACGATGCTCCCGCTGCAGCTCGTGGACGGCACGCTCCAGAGCGCGTTCCGGTTGACCGCGCTGAAGGTCACGTTCACCCGGCCCTTGCCGATCTGGTTGACGGGGATCACGAAGTAGTGGACGCCCTGGTACGGCGGGTTCACGCGGACGTTGCTGACCTTCGAGCCGCGCTTGCCGGTGGCCAGGTTGTGCCAGTCCAGGCGGGCCGAGGACTGGTAGCCGCCGGGAAAGTAGCTGGTGAAGTCGGCAGCGATGTAGGCGTTGCCGGCATACGTGCTCACGATCGTGCGTCGAGCCAGGAACGGGACGTCGACGACGTTCGGGCTCAGGCCCACGCAGGTCGACAGCGGATACTCGCGGGACACCGCGTTCGCGTCGCCGGTGGCCGCGACGCCGAGCCCGGCAGCCGAGGTCAGAGCGATGGCGGCGGCGGCCAACCGGGTGATCGTCTTGGTGCTGGGCATATCTCGACTCCCTTGCTGGTGGCGACGGTGACGTGTCGTGATCACCGGTCAGTTTTCCGCAGGAAGTCCGTTTCGTGGGTATTTCCGGGCGCAGTGTTCATTCGTTCGGTCGACCCGCCCCTCAGCTGAGATGACTCGAGATGCCGTCGGCGGCAGCACGCGTGGCCTCGCCGAGTCGGCGCACTTCGTCGACGTCGAGGGTGGTGTTCGGGCAGACGACGATCGCCGCGACCACCCGACGGGCGGAGTCGAAGACGGGGGCACCGATGGTGACCACGGGTACCCCCGTGCCGTCGGCCGCGCAGGCGTCGATCTCCTCGGGCAGGTAATCGATGACCGACAGCTCGGTGAGCAGGTCGCCGACCCGCGCGCGCAGGGTGTCCGACATGGTGTCGAGGGAGCTCAGGGCCTCGATCATCGCCACGTGGTCGTCGGTCATGCGCTCGATCGAGTAGCCGCGTTCGGCGACGACGTCGAGCACCATGCCCAGCCGGGTGCGGGTGGACTCGGCGGCCTGGCCGATCCAGTTCGACCGGGCGTCGTCCGGGTCGAAGGCGATGAACTCCCGACAGATCGGCGGGCGGAGCCGGATGCGGCTGCCGTTGCGCAACCAGGGATGCTGCGCGGTTTCCGGTGCCAGGTGGGGCGGAAAGGCGTGCGACGCCAGGGTCACCGCGTCGGCCGAGGTCCGTCGGGCGACGAAACAGGGGACGTCGAACCGTTCGCACAGGTCGCGCGCCGCCGACGCCGCCCACCGGACGAGGTGGTCCGCGCCGTCGGCGTTCCGGACGAGGCCGACGAAGGCCGGTCCGACGCCGAAGGTGCCGGCCGACGGGTCCCGGATCAGCCATCCGCAGTCGACGAGTTCGGAGACGACGGCGTGCGCGGTGGCGCGCGACATCGAGGTCTGACGCACGATCTCGGCCAGCGTCAGCGCCGGTTGTTCGGCGTCGGCGAGGAGTTCGACGATGCGGACGACCCGGGCGGTCGGTGGCGACGCCGCACGTGCCGGTTGACGCGCGTCGGAGAAGTCACCTACGGTTTGTGTCACATTGTCAACACATAGTGTCGAATATTCGACATGTCAAGGGGGTTGCTCCGGTGGCCATCACCATCGACGCCGACGACGGACGTCGTCCCGACGACACCGAGGACCGGCGTCGTCGTCACCACGGTTATGAGCTCTCGCATCTCGCGGCGCTCGAGGCCGAATCGGTGCACATCTTCCGCGAGGTCGCCGCGACCTTCGAGCGTCCGGTGCTGCTGTTCTCCGGCGGCAAGGACTCGGTGGTGATGTTTCATCTGGCCCGCAAGGCCTTCTGGCCGGCGCCGATCCCGTTCCCGCTCATGCACGTCGACACCGGGCACAACTTCGACGAAGTGATCGAGTACCGCGATCGCGTGGTCGCCGAGACCGGGGTTCGCCTGCTCGTCAGTTCCGTGCAGGACGACATCGATGCGGGACGGGTCGTCGAACAGACCGGGCCGGGTGCCAGCCGCAACCGGCTGCAGACGGCCGCGCTGTTGCGCGGCATCACCGAAAACCGGTTCGACGCCGTGTTCGGCGGCGCCCGGCGCGACGAGGAGAAGGCGCGCGCGAAGGAGCGCGTGTTCAGCTTCCGAGACGAGTTCGGCGCATGGAACCCCCGCGAGCAGCGGCCCGAACTGTGGCGGCTGTACAACGGACGGCACGCCAAGGGCGAGCACATCCGGGTCTTCCCGTTGTCGAACTGGACCGAACTCGACATCTGGCAGTACATCGCGGCGGAAAACATCGATCTACCCGAGATCTACTACGCGCACCAGCGCGAGGTCATCCCGCGCGACGGCATGCTGCTCGCGAAAACCCGCTTCCTGCAGGAGCTCCCGGGTGAGGAGGTGCGGACCGAGACGGTCCGGTTCCGCACCGTCGGCGACGCCACGTGCACCGGTTGCGTGCTGTCGGGCGCCGACGACGTGATGAAGGTGATCGAAGAGATCGAGGTGACGAGGCTGACCGAGCGGGGCGCCACGCGCGCCGACGACCGGATCTCCGAGTCGGGGATGGAAGACCGCAAGAAGGAAGGCTACTTCTGATGGGCGACCTCATCGCCGCCGGCGGCGCGACCGAGATGCTGCGTCTGGCGACCGCGGGCTCGGTGGACGACGGCAAGTCGACACTCATCGGTCGGCTCCTCTACGACTCGAAGGCGATCTTCACCGATCAGCTCGAGTCGATCGAGCGCACCAGCGCCGAGCGCGGGGACGAGTACGCGAACCTCGCGTTGCTCACGGACGGCTTGCGCGCCGAACGCGAGCAGGGCATCACGATCGACGTCGCCTACCGGTACTTCGCCACGCCCAGAAGGAAATTCATCATCGCCGACACCCCGGGGCACGTGCAGTACACGCGCAACATGGTGACCGGCGCCTCCACCGCCGATCTCGCGATGATCCTCGTCGACGCCCGCAAGGGCGTGCTGGAGCAGACGCGGCGGCACGCCTTCCTGTCGTCGTTGCTCGGCATCCCGCACCTGACGGTCTGCGTGAACAAGATGGACCTCGTCGACTGGTCGCAGGAGCGGTTCGACGAGATCTGCGCGGACTTCGTCGATTTCGCGACCAAGCTCAACGTCGTCGACCTGACGTTCATCCCGATGTCGGCGCTGCGGGGCGACAATGTCGTCGAACAGTCCGCGGCGATGCCGTGGTACGAGGGGCGTCCGCTGCTGAATCACCTCGAGCACGTCTACATCGCCTCCGACCGCAACCTGATCGACACCCGTCTGCCCGTCCAGTACGTGATCCGGCCGCAGCGCAGCGACGGCGCCGACCACCGCGCCTACGCGGGCACCGTTGCCGGCGGTGTACTCGCCAAGGGCGACGAGATCGTCGTCCTGCCCAGCGGTTTCAGCACGACCATCACCGAGATCTGGGCGCCCGGCGGCCAGCCGATCGACGAGGCCTTCGCGTCGATGGCCGTGTCCGTCGAACTCGCCGACGAGATCGACATCGTGCGCGGCGACATGCTGGCCCGCCCCAACAACCGGCCGTACGTGGGACGCGACCTGGACGCGATGGTGTGCTGGTTCGCCGACGACGCCGAACTGCGACCGGGCAACCGGTATCAGCTGCTCTGCGGAACCCGGTTGACCCGCGCGCAGGTCAACGGGCTCAACTATCGCCTCGACGTCAACTCGCTGCACCGCGACGAGGACGCGGAAGGATTGTCGCTTAACGAGATCGGGCGCGTCACCCTGCACACCCAGGAGCCGGTGACCTTCGACTCGTACCGGCGCAACCGCGACACGGGCAGCTTCATCCTGATCGACGAGGCGACCAACCGGACCGTCGGTGCGGGGATGATCACGGCGCCGGTGAGTCACGACAGTCATGTCGTCTGGCAGGCGACGAAGGTCGGGCGTGAGCATCGTGCGCACCGCGGCGCGACGATCTGGCTGACCGGTCTGTCCGGCTCCGGGAAGTCGTCGCTGGCGGTCGAACTCGAGCGGCGCTTCGTCGCCGAGGGGCGTCCGGCGTACCTGATGGACGGGGACAACCTGCGGCACGGCTTGAACTCGGATCTGGGCTTCTCCGACGACGACCGTCGGGAGAACATCCGCCGGACCAGCGAGGTGGCGGCGCTGTTCGCCGACTCGGGTTCGGTGGCGATCGTCTCGCTCATCAGCCCGTTCGCCGAGGAACGGCAGCGGGCCCGGGAGATCCACGCCGAGCGCGGGCTGCCGTTCTACGAGATCTTCGTCGACACCCCGCTCGCCGAATGCGAACGACGCGACCCGAAGGGGCTGTACGACCGCGCGCGGCGGGGGGAGATCAGTCAGTTCACCGGCATCGACTCGCCCTACGAGCGTCCGTCCGACCCGGATCTGCACGTCACCCCCGACGACGGCCCGCCGTCCGAGGTCGCCGACCTGGTGCTGCGTAACCTGGGTCTGTGAGCGCAGCCTCATAGCCGTCCGGCGCGAAGCGCCGCGTCCTGCCACCGGTATCCCGACCGAGAGGAAACCCCGTGACCGACGATCGTGCCCTGGCCGGTGCCCTGGCCACCGCCGCAGGTGAACTCCTGCTCGACATCCGACGCTCCAGCGGATTGACGGGCAAAGAGCTCGGTCAGGAGGGCGACCGCCGGTCCGACGAGTTCATCCTCGGGCGCCTCGCACAGGAGCGTCCGGACGACGCGGTGCTGTCCGAGGAGTCGGCTGACGACAAGTCGCGGCTGTCGGCGTCGCGCGTGTGGATCATCGATCCGGTCGACGGCACGCGCGAGTACGGCACCTACGAACCCGGCGGCGGTCGCAGCGACTGGGCCGTGCACGTCGCGCTGTGGTCGGCCGACGACGGGCTGATCGCCGGTGCGGTCGCCTTGCCGGCCCTCGGGGTGACCTACCTCGACGACGGTTCCACCGTCGAGCCCGTGGAAGGCCTGGCGTCCCGGCCCCGGACCGGGGTCCCGCGCGTCGTCGTGAGCAGTTCGCGCCCACCGGCGTTCGCCGACGAGGTGGCCGCGGCGATGGCCGGCGAGGTGCTGCCGATGGGGTCCGCCGGGGCCAAGGCGATGGCGGTGGTGCGCGGCGAGGCCGACGCCTACGTCCATGCGGGCGGTCAATACGAGTGGGATTCGGCCGCGCCGGTCGCCGTCGCGAAGGCGAAGGGTCTGTGGTGCGGGCGGATCGACGGTTCGCCCCTCGTCTACAACAACGAGGACACCTACTTGCCCGACCTCGTCATCTGCCGGCCGGAATTCACCGAGGCGATCCTCACGGTCACCACCGAGGGTGCCGGCGGCTGACGTCCGAGCGCCTCAGTGCGTGACCACGACCTTGATCGCGACGATCACGGTCGCCACCAGCGTGACCGCGCCGGAGCTGAACAGCGTTGCCCGACTCGGTCGTTCGTTGTTGAGCCGGTCGATGACGAAGACCGTGCCGCCGATGCGCAGGAGGATCACGATCTCCGCGACGAGCTGGGCGGTGCGGGGCTCGATCCAGCCGATCAGACCGAGCAGCAGGATCGCGCAAGGTAGGAGCGCCGAGGTCAGGATCGGCACCGAGTCGCGGAGATGACCGAGTACCTCCGATCGCGTCGGCTCGACCTTGCCGTCGGACACGCGCCGGGCGACGCCCTCGGCGAAGACGTGCGCGATGAAGGTCGACGCGGCGGTGCCCGCGAGGATCGCGATACCGACGAAGTCGTCCTCGACGTGCAACGGGATGAGCACGGCCAGGATCAGGATGTTGCCGTAGATGTAGGCACTGATGCGCGGCGCGGCGTGCTTGCGTTCGAGCGGGTTGTCCCGACTGAACAGCGGCCCGTGCAGCAGGGCCCACGGACTGTTGCTCATAGCTGGTGAAACTATCAGCGCGGGAGGAGTTCGGCGACGACAGCGGAGATGGTGTCGTCGGGCCGCGTCAGGCAGACCGTCGCCGCCACGGTGGCCACCTGCTGGACATTGTCGGTCACGTCCAGATCGGTCAGGACCGCCGCCCGCCGGGCATCGTCGAGTTCGCGGAACTCCGTGCACGTCATGGTCGACGCGGAGCCGGACCCGGTATCGGAACCGGACTCGGAGCCGCGCGACGGTGACGCACTGGCCCGGCTGCTGTCCGCAGATGTGGCGGGGCTGCTCGTCTCGGTGGCGCTCGTGGTCGGGACCGCGCTGTCGGGTGAAGGCGCGGGCGCGGCATCGTCGGACGAACACGCACCGATCGCCAGCATCATCATCGCGGCCATCGACAGGCCCGCGGCCAGCTCCGCGGGGCGGGATCGGCGGGCGGGAACAGACATCACGGAACTCCTCGGGAAGCGGTCCGGGTGGTGACCCGGTGGTGCGGGATGGGATGGGGTGCGGTCAGCGCATGAGGCCGGAGAGCACGCCCGAGATGGCGGCCCGGACATCCGTGGTCTCGATGCGCATCAGGTCGTCCTGGCTGAGTGAGTCGAAGTCGCCTGCGGTGCTGAGCCGGAACTCGCGCTCCTCCTCGGCCGCCTCGATGATGTTGCGGATGAAACGGCCGTTGCCGGCGAGATCGGTGGCGCGCCGCGCGGTGCCCTGATGCTCGCGGACGTCGTGGTACAGCGGAGCGCACGCCTGCTCGATCTCGAGCATCGCCTCCCGCGTCAACGACGAATCACGTTTGCGCGCAATGAAATCGGCGATGCGGGCGAGCTCGTCGGGAGTGTAGGAGTCGAACCGCACCCGGCGCGCGAAGCGCGACGCCAGTCCGTCGTTGGAGGCGAGGAACCGATCGATCTCGGCGTCGTAGCCGGCGATGATCACGACCAGCCGGTCACGGTCGTCCTCCATCCGGGCCAACAGGGTGTCGACGGCTTCGCGACCGAACGCGTCGCCGCCGGACAGCCCCTGCTGGATGAGCGTGTACGCCTCGTCGATGAACAGGACGCCGTCCATCGCGGAGTCGATGAGCGCCGCGGTCTTGATGGCGGTGCTGCCGAGGTGTTCACCGACCATGTCGCGGCGGGTGGCCTCGACGACCTTGTCGGACTTGATGAAGCCGAGGCCGCAGTAGATCTTGGCGACGATGCGAGCGACGGTCGTCTTGCCGGTGCCGGGTGGTCCGGTGAAAGCCAGGTGCAGGCTGCGGGCCGACGTCGACAGCCCGCGGTCGGCGCGGACCTTCGCCAGGGTCGCGGTGGACTGCAGTTTGGCCACCTGCTGCTTGACCGACTCGAGCCCGATCTGTTCGGCCAGTTCCCGTTGCGCCTCGGTCACCAGCGAATTCTGTTCAGCGGGGTCCCCGGAGGTCGACACCAGGGACTCGGCGCGATCGGGCACCGACTTCGGGTCCCACCGGTCGGTGCGCTCGGCGATCTGCTCGGGCGTCGTGGGTGGCATCCGGTAGGAGGGCGACCGGATGGCGTCGGCCGCGCCGGTCAGCGACGGGTCACGGGCGTAGGCCTGCTCGAACATCGACTTCGCCTTCTCCTCGTGACCCTGCTCGCGCAGCGCGAGGCCGTAGACGAAGATCGCCTGCGTCGAACAGGACGGGATCGGGCCGTCGACCGCGTTCTGCAGGCGCCGCATGCCCTCGCCGTACATGCCGAGATGCACGCACGACGTCCCGGCCATGAAGTCGGCGACGGCCTGCATGTACGGGTCATTCCACCGGTCGGACCTGGTCAGCGAGGTCAGGACGTCGGGCCAGCGTTGGGTGGCGAAGTGCAGGAACGCGCGGACGAAATCCACGATCGGCACGCGGTGCGCCGGGGGCACCTCGTCGAGGACCTCCTCCGCACCGGCGAAGTCCGCGCCGCGGACCAGACTGGCCGCGTAGGCCGCGGTCGCCTCGACGGCATTCGACGCCGGGAAGTCGATCAGCATCCCGGTGTACCAGCGCCCCGCGATCGTGCCGGGCGGGAGCCCGAGCCGGCGCTGCTCCGCGCCGATCGACCCGCGGGCACGATAGAGGCCCAGGAGGACCTCGTTGCTGCTGTCGCCGCAGGCCAGCCGGCCGATCCAGGCGTCGCCCAGGGCCGGGTCCCATTCGGTCGCTCGAGTAAAGGCCTTGGCGGCCTGCGCGGGATTGTCGACCGGTTCCTGACCTTCGACCGGGATGTTCAGGGACAGGACGCCGAGTTCGAAGAGTGCCCTCGCCTTGCGGACATCGGCCATCGTTTCCCCCTGTGTCGTCCCATCCCGCACCCCGACCCCGAACCGTTCTCCCCGGGGACCACGACGACACACCCGGGGCGGTCGCCGGAGACAGAGTATCGCTAGACCGGCGTGACATCCGTCGCAGATCTCCCAGGGTGCGTACCCGAGGCGCCCCGGCGGCCGCAACCGCCCGCGCCCGCCTAGACTTGTTCGAGTGAGTGCCCAGGTGGATACCGTCTCAGCCGCTGCCCAGACCCCGGACCATCCGCAACCGTTCCGCGAACTCGGTCTCAAGGACGACGAGTACGCGCGCATACGCGAGATCCTGGGTCGCCGGCCCACCGACGCGGAGCTCGCCATGTACTCGGTCATGTGGTCCGAGCACTGCAGCTACAAGTCGTCGAAGGTGCACCTGCGCTACTTCGGTGAGACCACCACCGACGAGATGCGCGCGAGCATGCTGGCCGGCATCGGCGAGAACGCCGGCGTCGTCGACATCGGCGACGGATGGGCGGTGACCTTCAAGGTCGAATCGCACAACCACCCGAGCTACGTCGAGCCGTACCAGGGCGCCGCCACCGGAGTCGGTGGCATCGTGCGCGACATCATGGCCATGGGCGCGCGCCCGATCGCGGTCATGGATCAGCTGCGCTTCGGCCCGGCCGACGCCCCGGACACCCGGCGCGTCGTCGACGGTGTGGTGCGCGGCGTGGGTGGCTACGGCAACTCCCTCGGCCTGCCCAATGTCGGCGGTGAGACCGTCTTCGACGCCAGCTACGCCGGTAACCCGCTCGTCAACGCGCTGTGCGCGGGCGTGCTGCGCACCGAGGACCTGCACCTGGCCTTCGCCTCGGGCGCGGGCAACAAGATCATCCTGTTCGGTGCGCGCACCGGCCTCGACGGGATCGGCGGTGTCTCGGTCCTGGCGTCGGAGACGTTTGACGATTCCGAGGGCTCGGGTCCGAATCGCAAGAAGCTGCCCAGCGTCCAGGTCGGCGACCCGTTCACCGAGAAGGTGCTCATCGAGTGCTGCCTCGAGCTCTACCACGCCGGACTCGTCGTGGGCATCCAGGATCTCGGCGGTGCCGGATTGTCCTGTGCCACGAGCGAACTCGCCGCAGCCGGTGACGGCGGCATGCACATCGACCTGGAGAAGGTGCCGATGCGCGCCGAGGGCATGACCCCGGCGGAGGTGCTCTCCAGCGAGTCGCAGGAACGCATGTGTGCCGTCGTGACCCCGGACAACGTCGAGAAATTCCTCGAGGTCTGTCGCAAGTGGGATGTGCTCGCGACGGTCATCGGCGAGGTCACCGACGGCGATCAGCTGGTCATCACCTGGCACGGCGAGACCGTCGTCGACGTACCGCCGCGCACCGTCGCCCACGACGGTCCGGTCTACGAGCGTCCCGTCGCCCGGCCTGACTGGCAGGACACGGTCATCGCGTCGACGACCGAACCGCTGCAGCGCCCGAGCACACCCGACCAGCTGCGCGAGACGCTGCTGGCCATGCTCGCCTCGCCCGCGCTGTGCAGCCGCAAGTTCATCACCGACCAGTACGACCGCTACGTGCGCGGCAACACCGTCCTGGCCGAGCACGCCGACTCGGGGATGATCCGCATCGACGAGGAGACCGGACGCGGCATCGCGCTGGCGACCGACGCGTCGGGGCGCTACACCTTCCTCGATCCCTACCGCGGCGCGCAGCTCGCGCTCGCCGAGGCCTACCGCAACGTCGCCGTCTCCGGTGCGACGCCCAAGGCCGTGACCAACTGCCTCAACTTCGGCTCGCCGGAGGACCCGGCGGTGATGTGGCAGTTCCAGCAGGCGGTCCGGGGACTCGCCGACGGCTGCGCCCAGCTCGGCATCCCGGTCACCGGCGGCAACGTGAGCTTCTACAACCAGACGGGCGCGACGGCCATCCTGCCGACGCCGGTCGTGGGCGTCCTCGGTGTCATCGACGATGTGCACCGCCGCATCCCGACCGGCATCGGCACCGAACCCGGCGAGACACTCATCCTGCTCGGCGAGACCCGCGACGAGTTCGACGGCTCGATCTGGGCCCAGGTCAGTCACGACCACCTCGGTGGCGTCCCGCCGCAGGTCGACCTCGAACGCGAACGTCTGCTCGCCGAGATCCTGTCCGCATCGTCCCGCGACGGATTGATCTCCGCGGCACACGATCTCAGCGAGGGCGGCCTCATCCAGACCGTCGTCGAGGCGGCCCTGGCCGGCGAGACCGGCTGCCGCCTCCTGCCGCCCGAGGACGCCGACCCGTTCGTCTGGCTGTTCTCCGAGTCTGCCGGGCGCGTGCTCGTGGCGGTCCCGCGCACCGAGGAATCGCGGTTCACCGCCATGCTCGACGCGCGTTCGATGCCGTGGACACGCATCGGTGTGGTCGACCAGGGCAGCGACGCCGTCGAGGTCCAGGACTACTTCTCGGTGCCCCTCGCCGAACTCCGTGAGGCGCACGAGGGCACCCTCCCGAGGTTGTTCGGCGACACGGTCTAGGGCACGGCCTAGTTGCATCGCGCAACGGTCCGGCCTGCGAGGATTCCGTTGTATGTCAATGGAATCAATATCGTTTCCAGGCATGTCGCGACCGGTGACGAACGGTTACGCTCCTGGAGTTCTCTGACCGAGTCGAAAGGGCGCAGATGAGCTACCCCAATGATCCGAACCAGCCGCCGAACTACGGCGCGGGTGGCTACGGACAGCAGCCGTACGCCGGGTTCCCGGGCGGGAATCCGGCCGGCCCGGAACCGGACAACAACCTCGTGTGGGCGATCCTGTCCACGGTGCTCTGCTGTCTGCCGCTCGGGATCGTGTCGATCGTGAAGTCGACCTCGGTCAGCAAGCTGTGGGCCGCCGGCGACTACGCCGGTGCGCAGAAGGCGGCCGACGAGGCCAAGAAGTGGGCGATGTGGAGTGCGATCTCGTCGGTCATCATCTGGGTCCTGATCATCATCGTCTATGTCGTCCTCTTCGTCATCCTCCTCGGCGCCTCCGCGTCCACGTCCACGTACTGAGCGTTTCGAGAGGGCCGTCCTCGGACGGGCCTCGGCTCTCTCGAAGCACCGGTATCTCGGGCCGGCGACCGTCGTCGCCGGTACCGGGATGGTCTGCGCGGCCGTGTGGTTCGGCGATCCGACGACGCCTGGTGGCACCCTGCCGGTCTGTCCGACCAAGCTGATCTTCGGGGTGACGTGTCCGGGCTGTGGGTCGCTACGGGCGCTCTACTCGCTGCTGCACGGCGATGTCCCGGCGGCGATGCACTACAACGCCGTCGGGGTGCTCGCAATGGGGTTGCTGCTCTTCGCCTTCGGCGCCTATTGCCTGCGACTGTGGACCGGCCGCCGGGTTCGCAGCTGGCAGCAACTCCGCTACTCCGGGGTCGTCGTGTTGGTGGTCGTGCTGGCCTGGTTCGCCGTCCGCAACATCCCTGTCGAACCGTTCTGGTCACTGCACGTCTGAGCGTCGGCTGCTGCCGCGGATCCAGCGCACCAGCCGCGAACCGGAATCACGTGCGGGGGCATCGAGGTCGAGCGTCGCCAGGGCCTCGGGATCATCGGTCGTGATCTGGTCGACCCGTAACTCCAGCAGTCGCCTGATGTCCGGGATGACGCGCGGTCCGACCCGCGTCACCGTGTACCCGTCGACGAGCCGACCGCGCTCGTGGAACGCGCCGATCAGGTCGTGGCCGCGGTGGTCGGCCGCCAGTATCAGCCGGTTCTCCAGGTACACCATCTCGGCCTCCGGCGATGCCGCCACCGCGCGGTCGACGAAGCCGTCGAAGTCCCCGGAGCGGATCGCCGCGTCGGCGGCACCGTGATGGCAAGGGTCGTAACCGATCCGGATGCCCGGTGCGGCCGAGGTCAACGTGTCGACCGCCGCGGCGTCGCCGCACGACAAGATGTAGTGCCGAGCGTGGGACGCGACACTGCGGGCGAACACCGCCACGGCCTCGGGATCGAGCGCGGCGTCGTCCTCCTTGAAGTCGAGCTGGAGGGACGCGGTGGGCGCGATGTCGACGCCGTCGAAGAGTTCGGTCAGGTCCTCGAGCAGGAGGACGTGCTCGTCGACGGGCCGGCCGCGGTTGTCCCGCAGGGACAGTTCCCGCAGATACGACGCCGGGAGCGCCGACACCACGCCGGTGCCGGTGGTGGCGTGGTCGACCGTGCGGTCGTGCAGGACGGCGAAACCGCGCTCGGCGTGGATCACCAGATCGATCTCGATACTCGCGCCGAGCCGCATGCCCTCGACGATCCGGGTCGCGGTGAACGCCGTGTCGTCGGCGCGCCGCCGGCCGCGGTGCCACTTGAGCATCGTCCGATGGCCGTCGTGGTCGATGTGGATCGGGGCGGCGGGGTCCGGGGGCGACGTCGCGGTCACAGCTCCCGACTCTAGCGAGGCGCATCTCGCCGAATCGGCACGGCGAAGTGGAACGTGTTCTAGTTTGGATCGCATGACATTGCGCGTGGTCGAGTGGTCGACCGGAACCGTCGGACGACATGCCATCGCCGGGATCGACGCCCGGCCCGACCTCGAACTCGTGGGTGTGTGGGTGTCCGACCCCGCCAAGGTTGGCAAGGACGCCGGCGAACTCGCGGGTCTCGACCGTGAGCTGGGTGTCGCGGCGACCGGCGACCGCGACGCGCTGATCGCCCTGAAACCCGACTGCATCGTGCACACCGCGATGACCGACGACCGCGTCATGGAGTCGATCGAGGATCTGATCTTCTTCGTGGAGAACGGGATCAACGTGGTGTCGAGCGGGCCGGTGGTCCTGCAGTTCCCCCATGGCATCCTGCCCGACTCGCTGCTGGATCGGATCGCCGCCGCGGGTGCGGCGGGTGGCGCGAGCCTCCACGTCAACGGCATCGACCCGGGTTTCGCGAATGACGCACTGCCGCTGGCGATGACGAGTCTCTCCCAGCGCATCGACGAGATCCGCTGCCAGGAGATCGCCGACTACTCGACCTACTATCAGCCCGTCGTCATGCGTGACCTGTTCGGCTTCGGGCAGCCCCTGGACGCCACGCCGCTGCTGTTCGCACCGGGCATCCTGTCGATGGGGTGGGGGAGTGTCGTGCGACAGATCGCCGCCGGACTCGACCTCGTGCTCGACGAGCCGCTCGTGGAACGCGTCGAGCGGGTCGAGGCGGACCGCGACTACTCGACGGTGTCCGTCGAGATCCCGAAGGGCACGATGGCCGCGGTCCGGTTCGAGGTCGCCGGTCAGGTCGACGGCGTGGATCGCATTGTGCTGGAGCACTATACGCGCACCCACCCCGACCAGTGCCCGGACTGGCCGACCCCGAACGAGGGCGACGGCTGCTACCGCATCGCCATCTCCGGCGAACCGGAGATGACGGTCGAGTTCGGGCACCACGGTGAGAACGGCGACCACAACGTGTCCGGGATGATCGTCACCGCGATGAGACTGGTCAATTCCGTTGCGGCGGTGG
This sequence comes from Gordonia sp. SCSIO 19800, assembly GCF_018132775.1. Lineage (NCBI taxonomy): Bacteria > Bacillati > Actinomycetota > Actinomycetes > Mycobacteriales > Gordoniaceae > Gordonia > Gordonia sp. SCSIO 19800. The sequence continues at coordinate 13,697 of NZ_JAGRQM010000003.1, forward strand.
TCGATGCGAAACCCGGCCTGGTAACCGCGCTCGACCTCCCGCTCGTGACGGGCCGGGGGCTCTGCGCGCAGAAGTAGCCGCACTCGGCGACGGCGGGCGATGTGATCCGCAAGCGCGAGTCATCGAGTGGCGAGTAACTCCATGAGGTGCGCTTCGACGAGGGACGGCCGGGGTGTGAGTGGTCCTGGGCGGGGTGGTCGGACGTCGATGACGTGGCTGGTTTTCAACCATGATCGGCGCGCGTGATGTGGGCGTGGCTCATCGCCGGACGTGGTGCGTCCGTGGATCTCTCGCCGAACCTGTTCCAGGTGGGCCTGCAACCGCTTGGGTATGTCGGGTCGGCGGTTGATGTGTTCGGGGTTGGGTGGTGCGCCGGGTTCGGCGTTGAGTCGCCAGGCGCAGCGGCCTTCGTCCGGTCCGTCGCGTACTACCCGGGTGGTGTATCGGCCGGGTTGGTCACCGACCATGCGGTTGTGTCGCGGGCAGGCGGGTGCGAGGTCGTCGATGTCGGTGAGACCGCCTTTTGCCCAGTCCTTCTGGGCGTGGTGGAGTTCGACGTGGGTGGCGGGTTGGTCGCAGCCGGGTGCCGAGCACACTTCCCCGTCGGGGCGGGCGAAGGAGACGAGGCGTTGTTCGCGGGTCGCGAGGCGTTTGCCGCGCCCGAAATGTAGGGGGACGGTGGTGGCGTCTTTGAAGATCGCCAACCACGGCTGGACCTCACCGGCCATCGCGATCAGGTCCCGGATGGGCAGCAGGGTTCCGGTGGCGGTGGTGGCGAGTCCGGCTTCGCGGATGAGGTCGTTGAGGTCGGTCTTGATGATCAGTTGCACGGGCAGGCCTCGGTGCGACGTGCCGAGTGTCCCGTCGGCGAAGCCCGCGGCCAGGGCGGCGTCGAGCGCATCATGATTCGTCTGGGCGAGAGTGCGACCGTCGCGGTCGACTGCCGCGGCCAGGGCGTCAGGGTCGGCGGCACCGGCCGGTCCGCTGGGCGAGTCGGGGTCGTCGGGGTTGTTGAGTCCGGGTTTGCCCCACACGGCGAACATCATCGACAACCGGGCGTGGAGTTCGGGAGTCAGCGTGCCCGAGATCTTCGCGGTGCCATCGGCGCGTTGCCGACCGATCCACAGGCCGCGGCGCCTCTTGCGTTCCGAATCGTCGGCCAGAGTGCCGTCAGGATCGAGATGAGCTAGCAACCGCGCACCGAGTTGAGTGATGTCAGCCGGGGTGTGGTCGGCGGCGATCTCGGCCATCTGCCGCTCAGCCGCGACCTTCACATCGTGGTCAGTTCCATGAGGGATCTGGTCGAGGACATCGAGGACGGCCTGCACATGCGCAGAGCCGACAGAACCTTGTGCGAAAGCCTCAGCGAGGCACGGATGTTCAGGTGGTAGGACCTCGCCGCCGAGGCTGGTGCGGTGGGCGGTGGCGTCCATCTGCTTGCGACGCCGCATCGGGTTCGAGACTCGTAGCCGGTGTGTCATGAATTGCATGAGGGTTCGGCACCCCGTCTTGCGGGGCAGGTCGCGGGCCTCGACCTGATCGATCTGCCGGTCTCCGGCGACGGTCAGACGCGCGATGGCGCGTTCGGTCTCCGCGGCCACCTCGGCCAGTTCGGCATCGGTACACGGCGACAAATCCACCGACTGCAGTTTGTCCAGGGTGCGATGCAGATCAGCCACCAACTCGACCACCCGGGGAGCCGGCACGGACGCGTCGTCGGTGTGTGTGATGCCGGACATGACGGTGACCTCCCCCCGAGAACCGTTGCAGCGAATGTACGTTCGAGTGTACACGAGTCCGGCGGGTCTAGCCACGAAAACAATTGCCCGGCAATATGAATCAGAGTCATTGCGTTGCGGGAACTTGTCGGTGGGCGCCGGTAGGATCTCGCGGGACGACGACCACGTTGTCTGGGTCGGGCGGCATCATCGCCACGACGGCAGGCCGCGCCTCGAGTTGAGCGCGCAGTTCCTGCCGTCTGTGTGACTACTCGACGCCGCCCGTCGACGCGGGGACCCTGATGCTGCAGTCGCAGCACGAATGTCGTTTCCAGCGGAGTTGCTCGGCCGCGACGATAGCATTCTGGGCGGCGAGTGCTCGACGATCAGCCCTGGCGCGCCTTGAATCTGGGGTTGCCCTTGTTGATCACGTAGATGCGCCCCTTGCGCTTGACCACTTGTGAACCGGGTTGGTTCTTCAACGACCGGATGGATGCACGGACCTTCAACGGAGCCTCCTTAATGGAAATTGTTTCCATTAAAGCAGGTCCGTCGACGAGCGCCGAGGCGGGTGTCAGACCTCCCAGGTGTGCACCGGCTCGCCCTCGTGCATCTGGGTCACGTAGTCGCGGAGCATCCCGTGCAGCGCCTGTGTCCGGCTCTCACCCGCGCGTTCGCGGACTGCGACCGCATGGCGTTGCCAGACCGACCCGGTCTGGCGGGAGATGCAGCGTCCCTCGATGACCGACAGGTAGCGCTTGCGGGCCTTGTCGGAGACGCCGAACCGGCGCAGCCCGTCTTCGGCGAGCGCCAGAAGTCGGCGCAGGACGAGTTCGTCGGGTCGCACCCAGCCGACGTCGGGCCAGTAGAGCTGCGACTCCATGCCGGTGCGGGCGCCGGACTGCAGGTTCTCGGCGGCGGCGTTGAAGGACATCCGCGACCACAGCGGACGGTCGGACTCGACGAGGCCTCGGACGACGCCGTAGTAGAAGGCGGCGTTGGCCATCGTGTCGACGACCGTGGGACCGGCGGGCAGCACGCGGTTCTCGACGCGCAGGTGGGCCTGTCCCTCGTGGATGTCGTAGACCGGACGGTTCCAGCGGTAGACGGTCCCGTTGTGCAGACGCAGTTCGTCGAGGGTGGGGATGCGTCCGTCGTCGAGCTCGGCGAGCGGGTCGGTGTCGGTGCAGACGGGGAGGAGCGCGGGGAAATAGCGCGTGTTCTCCTCGAAGAGGTCGAAGATCGTGTTGATCCACCGCTCTCCGAACCACACTCGCGGCCGGACACCCTGGTTCTTCAGCTCCAGCGGCCGGGTGTCGGTGGCCTGTTCGAAGACCGGGATGCGGCTCTCGTGCCACAACGCGGTCTCGGCGAGGAAGGGCGAGTTCCCGGCCAGGGCGACCTGCACCCCGGCGATGGCCTGTGCCGCATTCCAGTGCGAGGCGAAGTCTTCCGGCGCCACCCGCAAGTGAAGCTGTAGTGAGGTGCAGGCCGCCTCGGGCAGGATCGAATCGGTCGAGGTGCGCAGGTGCTCGGTGTGGTGTCCATCGGTCAGCGGGACGCCGGTGATGTCGATCTCGAGATCCTCGCCGCGGGCGGCGAAGATCTGCTCGTTCAGCAGGTCGTAGCGCGGGTTCGCCGAGATCCAGTGATGCGCGAAGTGTTCGGACTTCAGTGTCGGCAACATGCCGATCATGACCAGGTGGCTCGACGTCTGTGCGGCCCGCTGCTCGGCCCGGTTGAGCGACGTCCGCAACGCCTGCTCGAGCGAGATCGTATCGTCGGTCGTGAACGGTCGCGGCGAGACGTTGATCTCGATGTTGAACTGGCCGAGTTCGGTCTGATAGTCCGGATCGGCGATCGCCTCGAGGACGGCGGCGTTCGCCATCGCGGGTTGCATGTCCTCGTCGACGAGGTTCAGTTCGACCTCCATGCCGAGCAACGGCTTCGGCGGACGGCCCTGATCGGTGAACAGCCCGTCGGCGAGCATCCGCGCGATCGCTTCCGTGCCGCGACCCACCTGACGCCGGAAACGAACCCGGTCCTCGCCGGTGAACTGCTGTTTGGACACCTCGGCTCCCATGCGGTCAATACTGCCCGATCCGCATCGGCGCGAACCCCCTTGCGAAGATGGCCGGGTGCCACCACGCAGGAGAGTGGACCCCGCCGAGGTCCGGGCCGCGGTGCTGGCCGTCTCGGACTGGCTCGTCGACCCGACCGTGCCGACCCCGGGACGCGCCGCCCTCGCCGACGCCGTCCGTCGATCGGCCCGGACACTCGAGCAGCTCGCCCCCGGGAACTCGGTCGAGGTCCGGATGCCCCCGTTCGTCGCGGTCCAGTGCATCGAAGGTCCCCGTCACACCCGCGGAACGCCGCCGAACGTCGTCGAGATGGCGCCGCGGACCTGGCTGCTCCTCGTCACCGGTGTCCTCACCTACGACGACGCCCTCGCCGCGGGCCTGGTGGATGCGTCCGGGCATCGCGCGGCACTCATCGCCGACCTGCTGCCGCTCATCCCGATCGGCCCGCCGGGCGACCGGGAGTAGGAGTGTGATGCATCACTCGACCGGGGCGTCGGGAATGACCCGCCGGTCGACACCGCTGGAAGATTCGCATCGGGAGCCGACCGACCCGTAAACTCACGCATGTCTCCCAGCCCACTCGACGGACCGATTCGCAGCCCCAGGGAGCTAGTCGATGCCTGATCATTCGATCGCCCACATGAACCTGCTCGCTGCCACGACGCCGGCGGGCGGATGCTCCGCACGCGGCTCGGGTGCGATCAATCCGGCCCCGCTGGACGATCTCGAGAACGAACCGCGTGAGGAATGCGGTGTCTTCGGTGTCTGGGCGCCCGGCGAGGACGTCGCCAAGCTGAGTTACTACGGCCTCTACGCCCTGCAGCACCGCGGCCAGGAAGCCGCGGGCATCGCCGTCGGCGACGGCAGCCAGGTGGTCGTGTTCAAGGACCTCGGACTCGTCAGCCAGGTCTTCGACGAGCAGACCCTGGGTGCGATGAGCGGGCATGTGGCGATCGGCCACTGCCGGTACTCCACCACCGGCTCGACGACCTGGGAGAACTCGCAGCCGATCTTCCGCACCACCGACGCCGGGACCGGCGTCGCCCTGGGCCACAACGGCAACCTGGTCAACACCGCGGACCTCGCGGCGCGTGCACGCGAGCAGGGGATCAAGAGTTCGGCGGCGACGTCGGACTCCGATGTCGTCGGTGCGCTCCTCGCGCACGGCGCCGCGGACAGCTCGATCGAGCAGGCCGCGATGGAACTGCTGCCCACCCTCAAGGGCGCGTTCTGCCTGACCTTCATGGATGAGCACACGCTCTACGCCGCGCGCGATCCGCACGGTGTGCGCCCGCTGTCACTCGGCCGCCTCGACCGCGGCTGGGTCGTCGCCTCGGAGACCGCCGCCCTCGACATCGTGGGTGCGTCGTTCGTCCGCGACATCGAGCCGGGCGAGCTCCTGGCCATCGACGCCGACGGCGTGCGCAGCACGCGCTTCGCCGAGCCGACCCCCAGCGGCTGCGTCTTCGAATACGTCTATCTCGCCCGTCCCGACTCGGTCATCCACGGTCGTTCGGTGCATTCGACCCGCGTCGAGATCGGTCGCCGACTCGCCAAGGAACACCCCGCCGACGGTGACCTGGTCATCCCGGTACCGGAGTCGGGCGTGCCGGCGGCCGTCGGGTTCGCCCAGGAATCCGGGATTCCGTACGGCCAGGGACTGATGAAGAACGCCTACGTCGGCCGTACCTTCATCCAGCCGTCGCAGACGATCCGCCAGCTCGGTATCCGCCTAAAGCTCAATCCGTTACGCGAGGTGATCCGCGGCAAACGGCTCGTCGTCGTCGACGACTCGATCGTGCGCGGCAACACCCAGCGCGCGCTCATCCGGATGCTGCGCGAGGCCGGTGCCGCCGAGGTGCACGTCCGCATCGCGTCGAGCCCGGTCCGGTGGCCGTGCTTCTACGGGATCGACTTCGCGTCCCCGGCGGAACTGATCGCCAACGGCATGGAGTCCGAGGCCGGAATGGTCGAGGGGGTCCGGCAGGCCATCGGTGCCGATTCGCTGGGGTACATCAGCATCGACGAGATGATCAACTCCACCGGGCAGGCCGCGTCGAGCCTGTGCGCTGCGTGCTTCGACGGCAAGTACCCGATCGAGCTGCCCAAGGAAACCTCGATGGGCAAGGCGGTCCTCGAACAGATGCTGGCGAGCGCGGCCGGCGACCGCTCGGTGGACCCGCTGACCCAGCCGAACGACAACGTCAGCGCGGTCATGCGGCCCTGATTTCGTGCCGTAGGCCCTCCGGTACCGTATGACCCGTCGGCGAACACGCCGGAAACAACGTTCGACCGAGATTTTCTGGAACGGGAGTGCTGCGGTGATGACGGAGCGGGATGCTGCTGCCGACGAGACGGCCGGGAGCTCGACACCGGCGTCGTATGCGGCGGCCGGGGTCGACATCGACGCCGGTGAGCGGGCTGTGGAACTCATCGCGCCCCATGCCAAGCGTGCGTCTCGTCCGGAGGTTCTCGGCGGGATCGGCGGTTTCTCCGGTCTGTTCGCACTCAAGGGCAACTATCGGGAGCCGGTCCTGGCCGCTGCCAGCGACGGCGTCGGCACCAAGCTCGCCGTTGCGCAGGCCATCGACAAGCACGACACCGTCGGCCGCGATCTCGTCGCAATGTGTGTCGACGACCTGGTCGTCTGCGGCGCCGAGCCGCTGTTCCTGCAGGACTACATCGCGGTCGGCAAGGTGGTCCCCGAAACGGTGGCCCAGATCGTCGCCGGCATCGCCGACGGTTGTGTCGAAGCCGGTTGCGCCCTGCTCGGCGGCGAGACCGCCGAACACCCCGGCCTGATGCAGGACAACCACTACGACATGTCCGCCACCGCGGTCGGTGTCGTCGAGGCCGACAACGTGCTCACCCCGGACCGCGTCCGCGCCGGCGACGTCGTCATCGGCATGGGGTCGTCGGGATTGCACTCCAACGGGTATTCGCTCGCCCGCAAGGTGCTGCTCGAGTGGGGTCACATGGACCTGTTCGGTCATGTCGAGGAGTTCGGTCGCACCCTGGGCGAGGAGCTGCTCGAGCCGACCCGGATCTATGCCCGCGACTGCCTGGCCCTGATCGCCGAGGCTGACGTGCGTACATTCGCGCACATCACCGGCGGCGGCCTCGCCGAGAACCTCGCGCGCGTGATCCCGAACGGGCTCGTGGCCGAGCTCGAGCGCAACACGTGGACGCCGGCCCCGATCTTCGCGCTCATCGGTCAGCGCGGCCGTGTCGAACAGCTCGAGATGGAACGCACCTTCAACATGGGCGTCGGCATGGTGGCGGTCGTCGCGCCGGAGGACACCGACCGCGCGCAGGCCGTGCTGACGGCACGGCACGTCGACAACTGGGTCCTCGGCACCGTCAAGCGCGCGAGTGACCGCTCGGACAACGACTCTCGCGTCACCCTGCTCGGGGAGCACCCGCGCTTCTAGCGCGATCGGTGAATCCGCAACTCTCGCAGAGACATTGGAGCGGGGGAGCAGCCGCACACACAACACCGACGCCCGCCGGAGGGGATTCCCTCGGCGGGCGTCGGTGTCTGTTCATGACGGGATCACCCCGGAACGGTCGCATGAGCACGCACCACCCATCAGAAACGGGTGGTGCGTACGAAGTCATGGTCCCGCGTCGCCGCGGGTCCGCTCATGCGGAGAAAATGTGGGGTGATCCCGGGCGTCGAGAGATCAACGCCCGAAGAGTGTGCGCGTCAAGCGCGTCGCCACTCCTCTTCGTCCACCCAGTCGTCCACCGGATCCGGTCGTTCTACAACCGGATCGCCCTGTCCGGAGAGCTCACGCTGCAAGCTTTCCAGGTCGGTGTTCGGAGTGGAGTACTTCAGCTGACGTGCAACCTTCGTCTGCTTTGCCTTTGCCCGGCCGCGGCCCATATGGGACCCCCTCGCACAATGACGGGGCGGCCAAACAATTGGCGGCCCCGTTCTCTTGAAGTAATTCTGTCGTGGGGACCAGTCTAGCGCGCCTCTAGGATTTGTGTTGTCCACCCTGTGTTGCCGCGCCGACGCGTCTTTGCGACTTGTTCACCATCTTGGTCGCCTCGCGGCGGACCTTCGCGGGTAGATCGTCCTGCGCGAGCAACGACCGGATCGCCTCGACGTCACCGCCGGCGAGCAGATCACGTGATCGCACACCGTGACCGGGGCGGTAAACGACGGTGATCCGATCGCCCTGCGCCACCGTGCCGTCGCGGACAACGCGCAGGTAGGTGCCGAAATCTGCCTGCGCCAGGAACCGCTTCATCCAGCGTGGCTCACCCGCCCACACCGCGAAGGTCTTGCAGGGGACGCGAGGGATGGTCACCTCGAGGACCAGCCCGTCGGTGCCGACTTCCCATCGCTCCCCGACGACCGCATCGGTGACCGCCATCCCGTCGATGCGCAGGTTCTCCCCGAACCATCCGTAAGGAAGCTCACGTCCGAGCTCGTCGGCCCATCGGCGCGCCTCGGGATCGGCGTAGGCGTACACCGCCTGATCGACGCCGCCGTGGTGTCGCTTGTTACCCACGTGGTCGTCGACGAGACCGAGTTCGTCGACGTCGAGGCGCCCTCTGCGGGGCCGCTTGTCGATGGCGGAGGGGCCGATGCCCTCTAGGATCACGTCGTCGCCGGCCGCGCACACGGCCAGCACCACACCCGTGCTCAACCGTTGCGTCCCGGCGCCGCCGAACCGCTGCGGAGTCGTTCCACGGCCGCGCGTCCCGCCTGGACCCGATCGTCGTCGCGAATCGAATCCGGATCGATCCGCGCGCTGACGGCGGACTCGGCCCCGACCGACAACTCCACGTCGGCGCCGACGTTGCGCTTGACGAGTGCCAGCGCGATGGGACCCCACTCATGGTGGTCGACGACCGTGCCCACCCGGCCGACGGTTCGTCCGCCGACGGTGACCGGGTCGCCGGGGACGGGTCGCTCGTCGACGCTCCCGTCCAGATGCAGCAGGACCAGCCGTCGAGGCGACTTGCCGAGGTTGTGTACGCGGGCGACGGTCTCCTGGCCGCGGTAGCAACCCTTGTCCAGGTGGACCGCGCCGAACTCGTCCGGACCGCCGATCCAGTCGACCTCGTGCGGGATCGTGCGTTCGTCGGTGTCGGCGCCGAGCCGGGGTCGGCGGGCGGCCACGCGCAGGGCTTCGAAAGCCCAGCTGCCGGCCATTCGCGCGCCGGCCTCGGACAGCGTGTCCCACCAGCGGGTCAGCACGTACTCGGGCACCACGAGGTCGACGACCGGCAGGTCCCGGTCCTCGCCGAGCGGGGGCATGCGCCGCCAGAAGCCGAGCGGTTCGTCCTCGTGGTGCGACTCGGGCAACCCGCCCGCCTGGTACACGACGGCGTCCGCGCCGATCTCCAGGAGATCAGCGACCGGACCGTCGAGGGCCCCGGGCCCGATCAGCGTCAGGACCTTCATGTCCGCACGCGCGGCGGGTTCGGCCTTGGCCCAGAACACCATCTTGGTCAGGAAGTCGAGCAGCGGTCCGCCGCGGGAACCCTCGGTGTCGATCCACGCCACGCCGTCGATGTCGGTGAGGACGAAATGCTCTTCGACACGACCGTTGAGGTCGAGAGAGAGGTCTTCGGCGCTCGACCGGTCGGCGAGGGTGGCGATGTGCTGGCTGCTGATGGTGTGCAGCCAGGTCAGGCGTTCGGCGCCGGCGATCTCGAGAACGGCGCGGTCGGACCTGTCGACGATGATCACGCCACGTTGTGCGGCTCGTTGTTCGCCGAGGGGGTCGCCGTAGTGCCACGCGGTGTCGGCGGAGAGGAGGTCGCCGGGGCCGGGCACCGCCCCGCCCTCGGAATGCCTGGTCAGGATGGGTGAGCGGCTCACGCGTCGATTCTACGGGTCGATTCGGCGCGGGGCTGCGACGCATGACAACCTTCTATCCATGGCGGATTCGATCCTTGTCTCCCTCGACGGCACCCGACACGATGCCGACGCTCCCTTCCTCCACGCCGACGACCTGGCCGCGGTGCGCGGTGACGGCATCTTCGAGACGCTTCTCGTGCGCGGCGGCCGGGCGCGATGCGTCCGACTGCATCTCGAGCGACTGGCCCGGAGTGCGGCCGCGATGGAACTCGACAAGCCCGATCTCGACGAGTGGCGGGCGGTGATCGAGACCGCGACGCAGGCGTGGACGGAGAAGCACGGGTCGTCGGGTGAGGCACTGCTGCGGCTCGTCTACTCCCGCGGACGCGAGCACGGTTCGGCGCCGACCGCGTACGTCACCGTCGACGCGGTGCCCGACCGGGTGTCGGCGGCGCGTGCGGACGGTGTCCGGGTGGTCACCCTCGCTCGCGGCTTCTCGATCGACCTCGCCGCCACGGCGCCCTGGCAGCTCCTCGGCGCGAAGACCCTCAGCTACGCCACGAACATGGCGGCCCTGCGCCACGCGTCGGCCGAGGGCTTCGACGACGTGATCTTCGTCAGCAGCGAGGGCGCCGTCCTCGAAGGGCCCCGAGCCACGGTCGTCGCCGTGTACTCCGACACCCTGGTCACACCGCCGACCGAGATCGGGATTCTCGAGTCGACCACCGTGCGTGCGGTTTTCGATGTCGCGGAACAGGAGGGTTGGACGACCAAGACCGACGTCCTACGGCCCGAGGATCTGGTGGCGGCCGACTCGGTCTGGCTGGTGAGCAGCGTGACCCTCGCGGCGCGGGTCACCCATCTCAACCGGTACGTGATGCCGCTCGCCGCGGACGCCGCGAAGTTCACCGATCTGGTCGACCGGGCCATCTCGGTGGACGACAATTGATCCCGGTCACCCCCACCTGATCTCGTCCGCCTGGGGCACACACCCGCGTGGGTGAGAGGGAAGACACCGCTTCGAACTGGTCGGCGGGACCTTTGGCGCTTGTAAGGGCCCGGTGACCAGGCGTAACGTCGCGCCTACGACCTACTACTACCGCTAGTAGTAGGTACCCGGCAGGTTTCGACCTTGCCCCCGCAGCCCGGGGGCCGGCAACTCGATTCGAGGCGATATGGACGCTCTGGACGTCTCCAGATGGCAATTCGGGATCACGACCGTCTACCACTTCATCCTGGTGCCGTTGACGATCGGCCTCGCGCCGATGATCGCGGTGATGCAGACGGTGTGGCATGTCACCGGCAACGAGCAGTGGCTGCGCGCCACGAAGTTCTTCGGCAAGCTCTTCCTGATCAACTTCGCGCTCGGTGTCGCGACCGGCATCGTCCAGGAGTTCCAGTTCGGCATGAACTGGAGCGAGTACAGCCGGTTCGTCGCCGATGTCTTCGGCGCGCCACTGGCCCTGGAGGGTCTCGTCGCCTTCTTCCTCGAATCGACGTTCATCGGGCTCTGGATCTTCGGCTGGGACCGCCTGCCGCGCCGCGTGCACCTGGCCTGTATCTGGTTGGCCGCCATCGGTGTGAACGCGTCGGCGTATTTCATCATCGCCGCGAACTCGTGGATGCAGCACCCCGTCGGCGTCACATGGGATGACGAACGCGGCCGGCCTGCCATGAACGACTTCGTCGCGGTGCTCACCAACAACACGACCCTGGCGGCCTTCCCGCACGTCATCGCCGGCGCCTTCCTCACCGCCGGTACCTTCGTCGCGGCCATCGGCATCTGGTGGATGGCGCGGAACTCATGGCGGGCCAAGAAGATCCGCGAGGCCGCGGACACCGGTGACCTGTCCGAGATCCCGGACAGCACCTCGCCGAGCCACGTCGACGCCACACCCGAGGACCTCGAGAAGGACGCCCGCGACCTCTGGCGGCCGGTCACCAGACTCGCGTTGTGGATCACCATCGTCTCCGGTGTCGCGCTGTTCATCACCGGGGACCTCCAGGCGCAGATCATGTTCAAACAGCAGCCGATGAAGATGGCGTCCGCCGAGTCGCTGTGCGAGACCGAGACGGGTCCGGGTTTCTCGGTTCTGTCGATCGGCCGCCAGAACAACTGCGAGAACATCGAACACGTCATCGAGATCCCGAAGATGCTGTCGTTCCTCGCGAATCACGACTTCGATTCGACTCTGCAGGGCGTCGAGGAACTACAGGAGCAGTACACCCGGGCCTTCGCCGGACAGCCGAACGTGCCGGCGAACCAGAACTTCGCACCCAACCTCTTCGTGACCTACTGGGGCTTCCGGGCGATGATCACCTGGGCGCTCGGCTCGGTGGTCGTGGCCTTGGGCGGACTGTGGTTCACGCGCCGTAAGCGGGTGGTCGAATCCAGACGCTTCGGCTTCATCGCCCTGTTGATGATCCCGACGCCGTTCCTGGCCAACAGTTCCGGCTGGATCTTCACCGAGATGGGACGCCAGCCGTGGGTCGTGGCGCCCAACTGGGAGGACGACCTCGACCCGCTCCGGATCAGCATGCTGGTGCAGAACGGTGTGTCCAACCATTCGGCAAGCACCGTGCTCGTCACGCTGATCGGTTTCACGCTGCTCTACGGTGCCCTCGGCATCGTGTGGTTCATGCTGCAGCGGCGCTATGTCATCGAGGGCCCGGCCGCACACGATGCGCGACCGCCGGGCCACACCGACGACGACGAGTCCGATTCCGATGAACCCAAACAGCTCTCGTTCGCGTACTAGAGGAGCGTGCTCATGAGTCTCGAAGAAATCTGGTTCCTGGTCATCGCGTTCCTGTTCGTCGGGTATTTCGTACTGGAGGGCTTCGATTTCGGTGTCGGCATGCTGATGCCGATCCTCGGTTCGAGTCACACCGGCGGCGACGACAAGGTCGCCGCCGACGATCCCGAAGCCGACCCCGACAAACGGCGCCGCGCGCTCCTCAACACCATCGGCCCGGTCTGGGACGGCAACGAGGTCTGGCTCATCACCGCGGGTGCGGCGTTGTTCGCGGCCTTCGGCGGTTGGTACGCAACCATGTTCAGTGCGTTCTACCTACCGCTGTTCCTCATCCTCATCGGGCTCATCGTGCGGGTCTGCGCGATCGAGTGGCGGGGCAAGATCAACAACCCCCGCTGGCGCGTGTGGTGCGACGTCGGAATCGGGCTGGGTTCGTGGATTCCGGCGATCCTGTGGGGTGTGGCGTTCGCCAACATCGTGCGCGGGCTCCCGATCGACGCTGACGCCCAGTACACGGGTGGGTTCTTCAACCTCCTCAACCCGTATGCCCTGCTCGGCGGCGCCACGACCCTGCTCGCGTTCCTCACCCACGGGGCGGTGTTCATCTCGCTGAAGACCTCCGGTGTGCTGCAGGAGGATTCGGCTCGCTACGCTGCCCGGCTGGCCTGGCCGACACTGATCGTGGCCGCCGTGTTCCTGCTGTGGACCCAGTTCGCCTACGGCAGCTCGTGGACCTGGATTCCGGTGCTCATCGCCGCCGTCGCCGCGGTGGGCATGGTGGCCGCCACCCAGATCCGCCGCGAGGGTTACGCATTCATGTTCACCTGCATCGCGATCGCCGGCACGGTCGCCACGCTGTTCGCCGTGCTCTTCCCGAACACGATTCCGTCGACCCTGAATCCGCAGTGGAACCTCACCATCGAGAACACGTCGTCGAGCGATTACACCCTCACGATCATGACGTGGGCGGCCGTGCTCATCACCCCGGTGGTGATGGGCTACCAGGCCTGGACCTATTGGGTGTTCCGAAAGCGACTGTCGGTCGCGCACATCCCGGACCCGGCCGGACTTCCGTCGTTGCGAATCCCGAGCAAGTGAGACGCACCGCCCGGCCTCCGCTCGACCCCCGGCTGCTGCGGTATTCGCCGACGACGCGGCGGTATGTCGGGGTCACCGCGGCGTTCGCGGTGGCCGAGGTGGTCGCGATCATCGTGGTGGCCGCGATGGTGGCGTCGATCGTCTCCGAACTGATCGTGTCGCCCGGGGCGCGGTCGTTCGCCGCGCAGGGCGTTCACCTGACCGTGTTGGCCGCAGCACTGGCGGCCCGGGCCGCGATGGCATACGGACACGACCGATACGCGCACCGCGCCGCCGAGCGTGCGATCGCGGAGATGCGTGCCGAGGCCCTCGATGTCCTCACCGATCCCGCCCGCACGTCGCCGCGATCGCTGACGGCGATCCGCGAACACGCGAGCACCGTCCTCCTGCGCGGGCTGGACGCCCTCGGGCCGTATCTGTCGGGCTACCTGCCGACCCTGGTGGCCGCGGCGGTTCTGACGCCGACGGTCACGGTGGTCATCGCGTTCGCCGACTGGCCGTCGGCGCTCATCATCCTCGTCACCCTGCCCCTCATCCCGCTGTTCATGGTGCTCGTCGGACTGATGACGCGCGATCGCACCACACGCAAGCTGGCGACGATGAGCCGGCTGAGCGCCCAGCTCCTCGACCTCATCGCCGGATTGCCGACGTTGCGCGCACTGAACCGGGCCGGCGCCCCGGCGGTTCGGGTCGGTGAACTCGGTGAAGCCCACCGCCGCAGCACGATGAGTTCGCTGCGGGTCGCGTTCCTGTCGGGCGCCGTCCTCGAGTTACTGGCCACGCTCTGCGTCGCACTGGTCGCCGTGGGGATTGGTCTCCGTCTGGTCTATGGCGAGATGTCGTTGTACGCGGGCGTTTTCGCGTTGATCCTGGCGCCGGAGGCATACCTGCCGCTGCGTCGGGTCGGCATGCAGTTCCACAATTCCACCGACGGCCTCACCGCAGCCGAGCAGGTCTTCGAGCTCATCACACCGCAGTCTGAGGCGGCCACGCCGTCCGCCACCGGGAATCGTGGGGTCAGCGTCGCAGGCGAACCGATCACCGTGCTCGACGTCGGCATCCACGGGCGCGACGGATGGGCGCCGGAGTGCCTCCGCACGACGATCGAACCCGGGGCGCTGACCGTGTTCGCCGGACCGAACGGGTCGGGCAAGTCGACGATGCTGGCGGCGATCATGGGCCTGCTCGCTCCGGACGCGGGATCGGTGCTGATCGGGTCCACCCCGGTCGGTCAGGCCGATCCGGCGGCGCTGCACGAACAGATCGCCTGGCTGCCCCAGCAACCGGTGATCGTGCCGGGCACGGTCGCCGAGAACCTGGAGCTGTTCGGCGCGCTGGACCGCGACGCCTTCGAATCGGTTTCCGCGGCAACAGGCTTCGCCGCAGTCCTGGGTGGACTGCCGGGCCGGTTCGGCACGGTGCTGGGATCCGGCGGGGTCGGGCTCTCCGCGGGACAACGGCAGCGCCTCGCCCTGACCCGAGTCCTCGCCTCGCCGGCGCCGCTGCTGCTGCTCGACGAACCGACCGCCCACCTCGACGAGGCGTCCGAGCGCGACGTGTTCGCCGCACTCCGCGATCGCGCTCGGGCCGGGGACACCGTCGTCGTGGTGGCGCACCGGGGCGTCGCCCGCGAGTACGCGGACCGGGTGGTGGACTTCCCGGCGGCCACCGGCGCAGCAGCCGCGGGCACGGCCGAGGAGGTGGACCATGCGCGGTGATCCGTTGATCCGGGCTCTGGGCTTCCTCGGCCTGCGCCGGCGTCCCGCGCTCACCGCGCTCGCGCTCGGTGTCGGCGGCTCGCTCTCGGCCCTCTTCCTGGCGGCGCTGTCGGCCTGGCTCATCACCCGTGCGTGGCAGATGCCGCCGGTGCTGTACCTGTCGGTCGCGATCACCGCGGTCCGGGCGCTGGGTATCTCGCGCGGAGTGTTCCGCTATCTGGAACGGCTGGCGACCCACGATCTCGCCCTGCAGGCCATGGCCACCGCGCGGCAGCGCGTGTACACGGCGTTGGCGTCGGGCGCACCGGGTTATTCGGTCACGTTGCGGCGGAGTGAACTGCTCAACCGGACCGGTGACGACGTCGACGAGATCGGCAACGCCCTCATCCGCGGCCTGATCCCGATCGGCATCGGTGCCACGACATCGCTTGCGGCAGTGGTGGTGATGGCGCTGGTCTCGGTGCCGGCGGCCGTGGTGCTCGCACTCGCGCTGGCCGTCAGCGGCGGTGTGGCGCCGTGGCTGGCCGCGCGTGGTGGTGCCCGGTCGATCCGCGACGGCGCGCAGGCCGCGTCCGAGGCGACGGAGGCCGCCACGACGGCGCTGTGGCACGCGCCCGAACTCGTCGTCGCACGCAGACGCCATCGCGCGCTGGCAGCGGCCGCAGCGGCGGATCGCCGCCATCTCGACGCCACGGACCTGGGCATCCGGTGGCAGGCATCCGCCGCGGCGGCAACTCCGCTGGCTCTGGGTGCGTCGCTGCTCGCGGCATGCGTCATCGCCGTCGAATTGGCCTCGGCGAACTCGGGTTCGCTCGCCGGGGTGAGTTCGGGGGCGGGACTGACGCCGATGATCCTCGGTGTGCTCGTCCTGCTGCCGCTGTCGGCTTTCGAATCCACCGCGCCGCTCACCGAGGCCGGGCTGCAGATCGAGCGGAGCCGACAGAGTGCGGCCCGGCTCATGGCGCTGGTGGACGGGGCGCACGCCGACGGAACAGTCGATGTAACCGACGCCGAGGTGTATCGGTCTCCGGTGCGCCTGAGGACCACGGGCTTGCGCTGGGGACACCGGGATCGGGAGGTCCTCGGTCCCGCGGCGGGCGTGGATCTCGACCTGCGACCTGGTTCGCGTCTGGTGGTCACCGGCCCGAGCGGGGCGGGGAAGTCGACGCTGCTCCTCACCCTCGCCGGGTTGTTGCCGCCGATGGCCGGGGACGTCGAGGCGGTCGACGTCGGCGACGGTTCGATCGTCGGGTTACGTTCGGCGGGATGCTATTTCGCCGAGGAGGCGCACATCTTCTCGACGTCGGTCCGCGAGAACCTGCGCGTCGCCCGCGGTGACATCACCGACGAGGAGATCGACGCCGCGCTGGCGGCCGCCGGGCTGCAGCGCTGGGCCGCAGCACTTCCCGACGGTCTGGACACCGTCCTCACCGGTGGGGCCGATGCGATGAGCGGCGGGCAGCGGCGGCGACTGTTGCTCGCCCGCGCACTGTTGCATCCCGCGCCGGTCGTCCTGCTGGACGAACCGACCGAGCATCTCGACGAGGCGGACTCCGACGAACTGTTGCGGCGCCTCCTGGGGGCCGAGCGGGACCTGTTCGGGCCCGACCGCATCGTCGTCGTGGTCACGCACCAGCCGCCGGCCGATACCGGTGCGGCAGCGGTGCTCGAGTTGGCGGGCGGGCCCCTTCCTGCTCCCTGAGGTGCGAGCGAAGCGAGCCTCGAAGGGCGTAGCAACGTGTCTCGCCGAGCCTCCCACCCGCTGGCGAGCCTCCCACCCGCTGGCGAGCCTCCGATCCGCTGGCCGAGCCTCTACCCCGCTGGCCGAGCTTGTCGAGGTCACCAGGTGGCTTCGACTCGGCGCCTCGCTTCGCTCGGTGCCGGCTCAACCAGCGGTGGGGGCGTAGCGAAGCTGTTGCGCTCCCACCCGCTGGCCGAGCGTCCCACCCGCTGGCCGAGCTTGTCGAGGTCACCAGGTGGCTTCGACTCGGCGCCTCGCTGCGCTCGGTGCCGGCTCAACCAGCGGGGGTGGTGGCTTCAACTCGGCGCTCGCATCAAGAACAAGAACCGGGGCCGGACGTACGCGTCGTCCGGCCCCGATTCCCCCCTGTGAGAGGCGGGAGGTCTAACCCGTGGACACCTCGTAGCCCATCGGCAGCATCGTCGACTTGTGCTCGAGGAAGGACTCGAGGCCTTCTCGGCCGTTCTCACGGCCGATGCCCGAGTTCTTGTAACCGCCGAACGGTGACTCGGGATCGATGGCGTACCAGTTGATCCCGAAGGTTCCGGTGCGGATCTTGGTGGAGATCTCGATACCGCGCTCGACGTCGTTCGTCCACACCGTGCCGGCGAGTCCGTAGCTCGAGTCGTTGGCGATGGCGATGGCCTCGTCGACGTCGTCGTAGGCGATCACCGACAGCACGGGCCCGAAGATCTCCTCCTGCGCGATGGCCATGTCGTTGGTGACGCCGGTGAAGATCGTGGGGGTGAGGAAGTAACCGGAGTCGAGTCCGGCCGGCCGCTCGCTCTCGAGAACCGCGGTGGCGCCGGCCTTCTTGCCGAGTTCGACATACTCCTCGACCTTGTTCCGCTGGTTCTCGGTGATCAGCGGTCCGAGCTGGGCCTCCGGATCGGACGGCAGCCCGACCTTCATCGCCTTCGCCGCCTCGACCATCGCGGCCACGATCTCGTCCTGTCGGCTGCGCGGCACCAGGATTCGCGTCTGCGCGACGCATGCCTGGCCCGTGTTGAACAGGCCGAGGAACGTCAGCATGAAAGCGTTCGCGGCGAGGTCGACGTCGTCGAGGACGATGGCGGCCGACTTGCCGCCCAGCTCGAGCGAACACCGCTTGAGGGTCTGGGCGCAGGCGGCGCCGATCGCCTTGCCGGCCGCGGTCGAACCGGTGAAGGTGATCTTGTCGACGTCGGGATGCGCGACAAGCGCCTGCCCGGTCTCGGCGCCGCCGGTGACCACCGAGATCGCCTCGGCGGGCACGCCCGCCTCGATGAACAGCTGCGCGATGTAGTTGCCGGTCATGGGGGTCTCGGGTGCGGGTTTGAGCACCACCGAGCAGCCCGCGGCCAGTGCGGCACCCATCTTGTTGCAGGTGATGAACAGCGGGACGTTCCAGGCGCAGATCGCGCCGACGACGCCCACCGGTTCGCGGGTGATGCGGGTGGTGCCGAACAGGCCGGTGCGGTATTCCTCCCACTGATAGTCACGGGCCGCGTTGGCGTAGGCGCGCAGGACACCGGTGCCGGGGAGCTGTTGGAGGGTGCTGATCGCGCTCGGCGGCGCGCCCATCTCGGCCGACACGAGCGCGGTGATCTCGTCGCCCCGCTCGTCGATCAGATCGGCGACCTTCGCGATGATGTCGGCGCGCTGTGCGGGCGGCGTCGAACTCCAGACCCCGGAGTCGAAGGCCGCGCGCGCCGCGCGGACCGCGGCGTCGACATCGGTGGCGTCGGCGAGCGGTACCGAACCGACGCGCTCACCGGTGGCGGGGGAGTGGACCTCGAGGGTCTCGGTGGAATGGGGATCGGCCCATCGGCCGCCGATGAGCAACTGGGGTTGATCGCCCCCGCCGGTGAGGGTGGCGGGTTGGGACTCCACGGTCTCGGTCATTACGCGTGTGCTCCTCAGAGGACGGGGCCTGTCCGGGCGTGGGCGGCCGACAGCCGCCGACGGACAGGTGTGAACTACGGCACACGCAATACTAGAACACGTTCTAACTCTGATGCCAGGGGTGGTCGTCAGGAACTCCCGAAGGCCACCCGGGCCTCCATCCCCTGCATCACGTCGTGGAGGATCTCGATCTGATCGGTCGGGTCCTCGGCCTCGAGGAGTCGTTGCTGGTCATGCGGTTGTCCCGCCGTCTGCGCCGCCCACCGGTGGATGGGCGAGAGGTCCGCGGCCCGGGGATCGGAGTCGATGAGGGCGAAGGCGGCGATGATCGGCTCGGGGTCCTCGCCGGCGGCGCGGAACTTCCGCCGGATCAGCTCGCGGTGTCGTTCGGCGAGGTCGCGCAGACGGGCCAGATCGGAGCGGCTCGGGGTCCGCTCGGGCAACACCGTGATGCGGGCGCGCGGATATGGATCGTCGGGCAGCCACTCCTCGACCCGGAACCGGCGTCGGCCGATCGCGGTCAGCGTCGCGCGGCCGTCCGGCAGCCGGTCGGTGATCTCGGCGTGCGCCAGGGTGCCGACGCGGCAGCGTGACTCGCCGCCGCCGACCTCGGAACCGCGCTCGATCAGCACCACGCCGAATCGGACCGTGGGTGGGTCGGACGAGGTGTCGACGTGGTCGTCGAGCATCTGCCGATAGCGCGGTTCGAAGATGCGCAGCGGCAGTTCCGCGCTCGGCACCAGGGCGGTGCCGAGCGGGAACATGGGCGCGACGAGCGACTCGCCCGCCGCCGGTTCAGGGGTCAGGGCGTGCTCGTCTCAGGACTTGGGCCGCGCGTCGAGCACGACCTCGAACTCGAGCAGATCGGCACCCGAGGCGACCGGCTTCGCGCGCTCACCGGAGTGCGCCTCACGGGCCGGGCCCGCCGACCAGGCCTGGAAGTCCTCTTCGGACTCCCACTCGGTGACGACGAAGTAGCGGTCGTCACCCTTGACCGGACGCAGCAGCTGGAATCCGAGGAACCCCTTGGACCCGTCGACCGAGTGGGCGCGATTGGCGAACCGCTTCTCCAGTTCGGGGCCTGCGCCCTCGGGGACGGAGATGGCATTGATCTTCACAACAGACATGCGTCCACCATAGGCGCTGCGCGGGTCCGGTCGTCTGGAGAACCACGACACGGCGGTCGGGCCCCGTGCCGCTCGTCGGTGGCACTGCGGTTCTGCGACTACAGTTCTGGCATGTTCGACGGTGAGGTTCCGCAGGAGACCGGACTTCGCGACCACGGTGGTCCCGAAGTCGCGGACGACGCGAACGGATCGTCGGCCGCAGTCGAGCGCGCGGCGCCGCCCATCGTGTTGCTGCACGGCCTGATGGGCCGCGGACGGACATGGCGCCGCCAGGTCCCGTGGCTGCGCCGGTACGGCCGGGTGTTCACCTACGACGCCGCCCTCCACACCGGCGCCGACGCCGAAGAACCCTGCGACGACGGCGAACTCGCGACGGAGCGGTTCGTCGCCGATCTCGCGGAGGTCCTCACCTGGATCGACCGCGGGCCTGCGGTCCTCATCGGGCATTCGATGGGAGCCCTGCACGCCTGGTGCGCGGCGGCGGAGTACCCCGAACTCGTCTCGGCGCTGGTCGTCGAGGACATGGCCCCCGACTTCCGCGGCCGGACCACCACGAGCTGGACCCCGTGGTTCGAGTCCTGGCCGGACCGATTCGCCTCCGAGGCCGAAGCCGTCGAGATGTTCGGGCCGGTGGCCGGCCGCTACTTCTTCGAGGCCTTCGACGACGGCCGGTTACACGGTCGGATTCCGTTGTGGGCCGCGATCGCCGAGGAATGGGGCCGACGCGACTTCTGGACGCAATGGCGTTCGGTCGACGTGCCGGCGCTGCTGATCGAGGCCGAGCACGGGGTCACCCCGCCGGGGCAGATGCGGACGATGTGCGCGGTCAACGACCACGCCCGATACCTCCGCGTGCCGGGTGCCGGACATCTGATCCACGACGACGCGCCGCATGTCTATCGCGGTGCGGTGGAGGCATTTCTGTCCGGCCTCGACCGCTGAGGCTGCTGCGCAACGTAATTCGGGGCGTACACGACGAATCGTGTACGCCCCGAGAAGGAACGGGTGGCGTCAGGCCGGGTCGGCCGGCGCGATGGGCGCGCCGTTGAGCCGGCGCCAGCAGTGCACCAGGAACAACTGGGCCACCGGAGCCGCGACGATGAGTCCCACGTAGCAGAGGAGCACACCGACGAGGTTGATGGCGTAGGTGACCAGCAGGGTCAGGATCGAGTCGCCGACCTTCGACTTGGTCAACTCGAAGGACGCCTTCATCGCGTTGATCGGCGACAGACTCTTGTCGATGGTCGCGACCACCGAGAACATCAGGAAGAACATCGCGATGATGCCCGGGATGATGCACAGCGCGTAGCCGATACCCGTGATGAGGCCGACGAGGATCGCGGTTCCGATGACCGGCCCGAAGCGGATCGGGGTCAGGAACGACTTCGCCGTCACCGGTTCGCCGTTGGCCACCCGGACCGCGCCCGAGATGATGCTCGCCTGGATGTAGAGGAGGCCCAGGATGAAAACGAGGTACACCAGGCCGAGGAGGATGCCGCCGCCGAGGCCGAGCGACGTCTCCTCGTAGTAGAAGCCATTGCCGTAGTCGACGGTCTCGGTGGTGCCGAAGATCGACACCGCGGAGAACCCCACCGCGATGAGTGCTGCGCCCAACAGGAACACCGCGAGGCCCGGCAGGATCATCGCGCCGACGTTGTTCTTGAACTTGCCGAAGGCCCACGAGAACGCGGTGCCCACGTCGATCTTGCCCGAATCTCCCGGCGCGCCGTAGGGATCCGGGGCTCCGGGATAGGCCCCGGCGTCACCGTACTGCGGCCCGCCCGGAGGCGGCGGAGGCGGGGCCTGGCCGTACTGCGGCTGCGGCGGCGGCTGCTGGCCGTACGGCGGTTGCTGAGGAGGCTGCTGCCCGTACTGCGGCGGCTGCTGCCCGTATTGGGGCGGCTGCTGCCCGGGGAAGCCGCCCGGTTGCTGCGGGTCCGGCGGCGGGACAGGGGGATACGGCGGCTGACTCATGGATCGGGACATTAGCAACGATCCGGGCGTGGTGGGAGACTATCTCCGAACGATCAAACGACTGGTCAATGAACCCGGCACGGATTATGAGGTCTGTCATCGCCGGCTCGAGCGGAGTTCCGGTACAGCCGTCTCGGTGCCGTTCGGCGGAGTCCCGGCGGACTATGCCTCGCCGGCGAGGCAGTAGCGTCCGCTCGCGGTGATCTCCACGAGTCCGTCGACGAGCAGCGAATCCAGGGCCCGGTCACGCTGGGCGGTGTCGGAGGTCCACACGACGTCGAGTGCGGCGCGGTCGACGGCGCCGCTCGTGTTGCGCAGGACATCGAGGAGCAGCCCGCGCACCTGACGATCGGTGCCGGCGAACTTCTGCACCCGGCGCGGCGGTCCGGCGTGCGCCGGCCGGCCGCGGCCGACCCAGGTGCAACCGTCGACGAGAGGGCACTTGTCGCACTTGGGGTTTCGAGCCGTGCAGACGAGCGCGCCGAGTTCCATCAGCGCCGCCGAGAAGCGTGGTGCCGACGCGGCGTAGGTGCCGTCGACGGACCGGGGGAGCAGCGCCTGCGCGTCGGCGAGATCCCGCCGCGACGGATTCGCCGGTTGTTCGCGCCCGTGAACCGCGCGGACGATGACCCGCCGGACGTTGGTGTCGACCACCGGCACGGCCTGTCCATAGGCGAAGCAGGCGACCGCCCGTGCGGTGTAGTCCCCGATACCGGGCAGTCCCAGCATGGTCTCGACATCCTCGGGAACCCGATCGCCGTGGTCGGCGGCCAGCACCTTGGCGCACTCGTGAAGGCGGAGCGCGCGTCGGGGGTAGCCGAGCTTGCCCCACGCCCGCAGGACCTCCCCGGCCGGTTCGACCGCCATCGCCGAGGGGACCGGCCACCGCCGGACCCACTCCCGCCAGGGTTCGACCACCCGGGACACCGGCGTCTGCTGCAACATGATCTCGCTGATGAGGATCTGCCAGCCGCTACACGACGGGTCACGCCACGGAAGATCCCGTTCATGCATATCGAACCAACCGAGCAGATGGCCCGATGGCACACTATTGGGCATGACCGCAACGACACCACGGCAGGCCTGGCGCATCCTGCGCGACGGCAACAACCGATTTGTGACAGGTGAATCTCGGCATCCCAGCCAGGGTATCGAGGACCGGGCGCGACTCGCCGGGGGCCAGCATCCGCACGTCGCGCTCTTCGGTTGCGCCGACTCGCGGCTGGCGGCCGAGATCATCTTCGACCAGGGTCTCGGCGACATGTTCGTCGTCCGCACGGCCGGTCAGGTCATCGACTCGGCGGTCCTCGGTTCGCTCGAGTACGCCGTCGAGGTGTTGCAGGTGCCGCTCATCGTGATCCTCGGACACGACAGCTGCGGCGCGGTGAAGGCCACCCTCGACGCGCTCGACGACAACCAGATCCCCGGCGGTTACATCCGCGACGTCGTGGAACGGGTCACCCCCAGCATCCTCGCCGGCCGTAGCGAGGGCCTGACACGAGTCGACGAGTTCGAGGCCCGCCATGTGGTGGAGACCGGGCAGCTGCTCATGCAGCGCAGCCGGATCATCGCCGACCGGATCAGTACCGGCCGCCTGGCGATCGTCGGCCTGACCTACCAGCTCAGCGAGGGTCAGGTGAACGTCCAGGGCGTGTACGGGGACATCGGTGAACGCCCGGCGCCCACCGCGGTGGCGGCCGAGTCTGCCTGACGTCGTATTCGTCTCCGCATGCGGTGGACCTGAAGGCGAACTCTAGACTTTGCCTGCTCGGGACCGCTTTCCCGCTGCGACACGCCGCACGTGATGAACCAGAAGTCAAGACCCGGCCGTTAGCGTTGTGGTCGTGATCGAACCCCAGGGCCCGCTGCCACCCGAGATCTACTGGCGACGCCGCGTCGTCGCCGCGGGTGGTGCGCTGGTCGTGGTCGGTCTGGTCGTCGCACTGATCGTGTGGATGACGTCGGGAAGCGGGGATCCGCAGAACACCGCAGCCACCGCGAGCGTGTCGTCGAGTTCGTCGGCGTCGTCGACGACATCCGCGCCGCCCGCGTCGGAACCGCAGGCGGGTGGCGCCTCCGGTGAACCGGATGCGGGGGGCGGTGCCGGCGGCGGGGCGGGTGCTCCGGCGGGGCCGCCCGCGGGGTCCGCGACCCCGGTCGAATCAGCAAGTCCAGCAGGCGTTCCCGGAGCAGCCGGCGGGCCTGCCCTGTGCCCGGATCAGGCGATCTCGGTGGTCCTCTACACCGACAAGCCCACCTACACGATCGGACAGAACCCGGTGTTCACCATCGTGACCACCAACGCCGGACTGTCCGAGTGCACCCGCGACGTCGGCAAGGCCGTGCAGAACGTCATCGTCCGCACCCTGGACGGCACCCGGACGCTGTGGTCAGCGCGCGACTGCTCGCCGCTGAACACGGTCAACAACGTGGTGCTCAAGCCTGCGCAGCAGGTCAAGGACACGATCACCTGGTCGGGTACCACCAGCAGCCCCGGTTGCGAGCGCCCGCGGACCCAGGTGCCCGCCGGCTCCTACTCCGCCATCGGCAAGATCGGCGAACGCGAATCGTTCCCGATCACGTTCAACATGGTCGCCCCGGCCCAACAGCCCTGAGCGACGGTCACGTTCGCCGGGCCAGGCGATCAGTCGTAGCGCTCGATGCTGGTCTCGGCCAGGCGGGACAGTCCCTCACGGATGTGGCGGGCCCAGATGCTGCCGATACCCTCGACCGCCTGCAGATCGGCCGACGAGCTCGCGAGCAGCGCCTGTAGGGTCCCGAAGCTGCGCACGAGCCGGTCCACGTGGGCGAACTGCAGCCGCGAGATCCGGGCGAGCAGACGGTAACCGCGGGGACTCATCGCCGTGTCCTGGGCCTCGATCGTCGTCGGGTACCCGAAGGCCCCGGCGAGCAGGGTGAGGTCGAGAAGGTCTGCGTCGCTGAGGTTCTCGACGACCTCGAGCGCCTGGCGGACATCCTCGGCGGTCGCCGGCTCGGGGCTGGCGTAGTAGTCGCGGACGAGCAGTTCGCGCATGGTGTCGTTGTCGCTGATCAGCTCCTCGAGCTGCAGGCTGACCTGCCGGCCGTTCACACCGAGTTCGAGGACGTACTCCTCGATCTCGGCCGACACACGACGGACCATCTCCATGCGCTGGGCGGTCGACATCGCGTCGCGCAGCAGCACGTAGTCCTCGATCTCCGCGCGCGACAGCGCCGAGATCACCTCGTCGAGCCGGGCCTTGTACCGCTCGAGGGTGGCCAGCGCGACGTTGGCGCGGGACAGGATCGGGTCCGGGCTCTCGACGACCCGGCGGGCGCCGTCGACGTAGACGCTCACGATCGACATCGACGCGCTCACCGAGATCACCGGATGCCCGGTCTGGATGGCGGTCCGCTCCGCCGCGCGGTGACGGGTGCCCGACTCCTCGGTCGGGATGGAGGGATCGGGGACCAGCTGGACGTTGGCCCGCACGATGCGCTTGCCGTCGGTGGAGAGCACGACTGCGCCGTCCATCTTGGCGAGCTCGCGCAGTCGCGTCGGCGCGAACTCCACGTCGAGGTGGAAACCGCCGTCGCAGATCTTCTCGACGTCGGAGTCGTGCCCCAGCACGATGAGGGCGCCGGTGCCGCCTCGCAGGATGCGTTCGAGGCCGTCACGAAGCGGCGTGCCGGGCGCGACGCGCGCCACCGTGTCGCGCGTCAGCTCGGATCTGACCACCTCGGCAACCATGACTTCCCTCCAGTGACCCGTCCGTCCCCGCGGGGACGGCGCCCACCCGCGCCGGGCCGGATGCCAGCGACATCGGCCGTTCTGATGGTGACTAGGGT
The DNA here is from genome assembly GCF_018132775.1 of Gordonia sp. SCSIO 19800. Taxonomy (NCBI): domain Bacteria; kingdom Bacillati; phylum Actinomycetota; class Actinomycetes; order Mycobacteriales; family Gordoniaceae; genus Gordonia; species Gordonia sp. SCSIO 19800. The sequence goes on from NZ_JAGRQM010000003.1 coordinate 39,440, forward strand.
ACCGGGGTGTGAAGAGCAGCAGTTTCGTGGTGCCCGACGACCTGGACGAGGTGGAACGCCACCCGAAGGCGGCCAAGCCGGGCGAACCCGTCCGCATGCACAACCCGACCTGCTACGGCTGCGGACCGGACTCCCCGCAGGGCCTGCATCTGGTGGTGCATGCGGGTGAGGGGTTCACCGTCGACGCGTCGATGGAGGTCGAGACCCGGATGGAGGGCGGCCCCGGCGTCATCCACGGCGGCATCCTGAGCACCGCGTTCGACGAGGTGATGGGCACGATCCCGCTCCTGATCGGGCCCTCCGGGGTGACGGTGCATCTCGAGGTGGATTACATCCGGCCCATCCCGGTGGGCTCGACGCTGCAGTTCACCGGCACCTTGCTGGGCCGACAGCGCCGCAAAATCTTCACCGAGGCGGTCGCCCACATCGGTAATCCGGACGAGCCGGTGGCCAGCGCACACGCGATCTTCGTGACGATCGATGTGCGGAAGCACTTCGCCGCCCATGTCGAGAAGAGCGCCCGGGCGGAGGAGTACAAACGCCGGATGTACCCCTAGGCGTAGCGGCCAGGGGGACGGGTCAGAAGGGCGCGTCCACCGGATCGGCGTCGCGGAGACCGACGGCGTCGCCGAGGTTCGCCACACGCAGGATCCGGATGCCCGTCGGCAGTTCCTCGTCGGTGGCCGCGGGGATGATCGCCTCCCGGAAGCCGAGTCGCTTCGCCTCGGCGAGTCGGCGCGCGACGGCCGAGACACGACGGACCTCACCGCCGAGCCCGACCTCGCCGACGACCACCGTCGACTGCGGGATCGGCTGGTTCTTCACCGTGGAGTACACAGCGAGCGCGATCGCGAGATCGGCGGCCGGCTCGGTCACGCGCATGCCGCCCACCGTGGATAGATACACCTCGCTCTTCGCGATCTGTTTCAGACCCCCGCGTGCCTGCAGGACCGCGAGCACCATCGAGACGCGGTTCATGTCCAGGCCGGAGACCGCCCGGCGCGGAATGTTCATCTCGGTGCCGTTCGCCAGCGCCTGGACCTCGCCCACCAGTGCGCGTTTGCCGTCCATGGTCACCAGGGTCGCGCTGCCGCTCACATCCGAATCACGTTGATGCAGAAAGATTCCGGAGGGATCCGGGACCTGATGGATGCCGTCGTCGCGCTGTTCGAAACACCCCACCTCGTCGGCCGCACCGAACCGGTTCTTGACACCGCGGACCATGCGTAGCGTCGAGTGCCGGTCACCCTCGAACGCGAGTACGACGTCGACGAGGTGCTCCAGCGACCGCGGCCCGGCGACCGCGCCCTCCTTGGTGACGTGGCCGACGAGGATGACCGCGACCCCGCGGTTCTTGGCGAGCGAGACCAGTGCGGTCGTGACCGCCCGGATCTGGGTCACGCCGCCGGTGACGCCGTCGGCCCCGGAGGCGACGAGGGTCTGTACCGAGTCGACGATCATGAGTGACGGCGCGACGGAGTCGACGTGGCCGAGGATCGTCGCGAGGTCGGTCTCGGCGGCCAGGTAGACGTTCGGGTGCACCGCGCCGGTGCGCTCGGCCCGCATGCGGACCTGCCCGGCAGATTCCTCGCCGGTGATGTAGAGCGCCGTGCGGTCCTGTGCCGCCCAGTGTTTGACGGCTTCGAGCAGCAGCGTCGACTTGCCGACGCCGGGCTCACCGGCCAGCAGGATGACCGAGCCCGGGACGACGCCGCGGCCCAGCACCCGGTCGAGCTCGCCGATGCCCGTGGGGATCGCGGCGGACGATTCGGCGTCGACCTCGGTGATGCGCAGAGCGGGGCTCGACGGTGCGACCGCCGCGGTCGAGCGCGCCGACGGTGCCGGCCCGGCCACCTCGCCGATGGTGCCCCATTCGCCGCACTCGGGGCAGCGGCCCACCCACTTGGGCACCTGATGGCCACACGCGGTGCAGCGGAAGGACGTCTTGGTTCTGGCCACCCGGTCAGCCTAGGTGGCGGGGCCGACAGAACGAGCGAGGCCCGGCGGGTGCCGGGCCTCGCTCGTGGAAGTGGTTCGACCGGTGGTCAGTGGCCGCCTTCGCCGTGACCCTCGCCGTCGGCGCCGTGTTCGCCGGTGCCGGCCCCGGAGCCCTCTTCGCCGTGGCCCTCGTCGCCGTGATGCTAGTTGTAGAAGGTCGGCTCGGCGTTACGTGCCACGTCCTGGCGCTCGAGCTCGGCGCCGCCGTCGACCGGGGCGTCGACGGTGGTCTGGCCGGCATCGACCCAGCGGCCGTCGGCCTCGCGCTTCTCGAACACGAACGTCAGCTCGGTCGTCAGACCCGCCGCGACCGTGTCACCGGTGTTGTCGAGCTCGACGCTGAGGCGCTTCTCGAACTCGGCGTTGGCGCCGACCGGGGTGCCGCCGCGCAGCGCCCCGTTGGGCGGGATGACGCGGTCATCGGCCTCAGCGCCCTCGATGAAGGTGACCTGCCCCTCCTCGGGGTTGATCCCCTTGAGGCGGTAGTAGACAAGCGGATCGGAGTTGGCGATGACGAACGCCAGCTCGAACGGTCCGCCGTCGCCGAAGACCGTCGATGCGTCGTTCTCGGGGTAGAGGATCTGCACGTCGCGGAGCTCGAGTTCGTCGTAGTTGACGTTCGCGCCGTTGATCGCGGGCAGCTGATTGGCGGTCTGCGAGATCTGACCCGCACCGCAGCCGGTGGTGCCGAGGGCGACGGCGATGCCGATCGCGGCAACCGCGGTCACCATGCGAGATGGCCGAACCGCCGACCGCCGCGCGGAAAGTGATAGCACTGACACCCGATCCTCCCAGGTCAAACGAAGCCGACATGCAGCGCGCGAAACCCTGCACTACGCAGCGTAGTGGGCGCGGTGCGGAAAAGTCCGGCCGGGTACCCGATTGGTCTGTCGCCGTCGCCGGCGCCACGGCCCCGCAGCGGTCGCCGGGTGGTCGTGCCCACGTCGTCCCAGGGGTCGGCGGGCGGTGCCGGGGAGCCCGGTCGACACCGTGGTGGGGCGTACCCCGCGCCAGGCCGACGGGGAGCTCCGGTGGGGTAGCGCACCCTCACCGCGCACCCCTCGCGACCTCGCAAGAGCCTGTCATGAAACCTGTTCACCGCGTTGACCTGCACCGTTGGGTGGGTGCCTCGGAACGCCCGTGCTAGACTGGCTTCACTCGAAAGGGGCAAGGAACATTGAATTTCAAAGTTGGCGACACCGTCGTTTACCCCCATCACGGTGCTGCCCGGGTCGAAGACATCGTGACCCGGACCATCAAGGGTGAGCAGATCGAATACCTTGTTCTCAAGGTTGCCGACGGTGACATGACCGTTCAGATTCCCTCGACGAAGCTCGAGTACGTGGGCGTTCGCGACGTCGTCGGGCAGGAAGGTCTCGATCAGGTCTTCCAGGTTCTGCGGGCCCCGCACACCGAGGAGCCGACCAACTGGGCGCGCCGGTTCAAGGCGAACCAGGAGAAGCTGATCTCGGGCGACATCATCAAGGTCGCCGAGATCGTCCGCGACCTCTGGCGTCGCGAACAGGATCGTGGGTTGTCGGCCGGTGAGAAGCGGATGCTGACCCGAGCCCGTCGCGTTCTGGTCGACGAGTTGTCACTCGCCCAGAACACCGACGACGAGAAGGCCACCAGCATGCTGGACGAGGTTCTCGCCGCCGCTTCCTGACCGCCGGTCGCACCTGGTTCAGGACTCTTCGTGACCCCTACGCCGGAGCTTTCCGGCGCAGAAGTCTGTGTCATCATCCCGGCCGCCGGGTCGGGAACCCGGCTCGGTGAGCCGGTGCCCAAGGCCTTCGTGGACGTGGGTGGACGGACGATCCTCGAGCGATGCGTCGACAACATCCCCGCCTCGCTGGGGGCGACCGTGGTCGTCGTGGTGCCCGCCGACCTCGTCGAGCGGGCATCGGCGTTGCTGACCGGCGTGCGCGTCGTCGCCGGTGGCGCTCACCGGTCGGATTCGGTGCGCGCCGGCATCGCCGCCGCCGGCCACGCCGGCATCCTGCTCGTGCACGACGCCGCGCGACCACTCACCCCCGCGCGGGTGTTCACCGACGTCGTCGCCGCGATCCGCGCCGGGCATCAGGCGGTCGTCCCCGCCGTTCCCGTCGTCGACACCCTCAAACAGGTCGAGCCCGGCCCGGCCGGTCTCGAACGCGTGACGCGGACCGTCGACCGCGAGGAGTTGCGCGCCGTACAGACCCCCCAGGGTTTCACCCGTGACGCCCTCCTCCGCGCGCACGCCGATGACGCCGGTATCGCGACCGACGACGCCGGCCTCGTCGAGACATGCGGAATCGATGTCCACCTCGTCCCCGGAGACCCGCTTGCCATGAAGATCACCACGCCCTGGGACCTGCGTATCGTGCGCGACATGGTCGGTGGGCGATGAGGGTCGGCATCGGTACCGATGCCCATCGCGTCGACGCGTCCGCCGAGTGCTGGATGGTCGGTCTGTATTTTCCCGACGAACCGGGGTGTGAAGGCCACTCCGACGGCGACGTCGGCGCCCACGCGCTGTGCGATGCGGTGCTGTCGGCGGCGGGTCTGGGTGACTTGGGTTCCGTGTTCGGCACCGGTCGCCCGGAGTGGGAGGGTGTCTCGGGAGTCCAGATGCTCTCGCACGTACGGACTCTCATCGAGGCCGACGGGCTCCGCGTGGTGAACGCGGCCGTACAGGTGGTGGGCAATCGGCCCAAGATCGGACCGCGCCGTGCGGAGGCGCAGCAGGTGCTGTCCGACGTGCTGGGCGGCCCGGTGTCGGTGTCGGCGACAACGACCGACGGCCTGGGCATGACCGGCCGCGGCGAGGGGATCGCCGCGGTGGCCACCGCGCTGCTGGACGCCGCGCTGTCGCAGGCCATGCCGCCGTACGATTCCGCTTAGTCCGCGACGTTCAGCACGAGCCCGTAGGGGCTGCGCTGCTCCAGGTGGCCCCGCCCGTGGGCCCTTGAGCACGCGCGGACGCACACCGTAGCGCCGAACGCCATGCGCCCGTGTCCGGTGGCCTTGCGTGAGGTGCGCGCACCTGCGGCTCGGGCCGTCGGTGGCCAGGTCAGGGTCCGGTAGGATTGCCGGTCGTGACCCTGCGCCTGTATGACACCGACTCCCGAGAGGTGCGCGACTTCGTGCCGCTGCACCCAGGCCAAGCGTCGGTGTACCTGTGCGGGGCGACGGTCCAGGGAGTTCCGCACATCGGGCACGTCCGCAGCGGCATCGCCTTCGACATCCTGCGGCGCTGGCTGACCCACCAGGGCCTCGACGTGCTGTTCGTGCGCAACGTGACCGACATCGACGACAAAATCCTGCGGAAGGCCGCGGACGCGGGACGGCCGTGGTGGGAATGGGCGGCCACCCACGAGCGTGCGTTCGACGACGCCTACCGCGCGCTGGGGGTCCTGCCGCCGTCGGCCGAGCCGCGGGCCACGGGGTTCGTCACCCAGATGATCGAATACATGGAGCGACTGATCGACCGCGGACACGCCTACGTCGCCGACGGCAACGTGTACTTCGACGTCCGGAGCCTGCCGGAGTACGGGTCGCTGTCCGGACACCGGCTCGACGACGTGCATCAGGGCGAGAGCGCGGGGACCGGCAAACGCGATCCCCGCGACTTCACCCTGTGGAAGGCGGCCAAGCCCGACGAGCCGTCCTGGCCGACGCCCTGGGGCCCCGGCCGTCCCGGCTGGCACCTCGAGTGCTCGGCGATGGCCACCTCGCTGCTCGGCGCTGAGTTCGACATCCACTGCGGCGGGATGGATCTCATCTTCCCGCACCACGAGAACGAGATCGCGCAGGCACACGGTGCGGGAGATGCGTTCGCGCGCTACTGGTTACACAACGGCTGGGTCACCATGGGTGGCGAGAAGATGAGCAAGTCGCTGGGCAACGTGGTGTCGATCCCCGCGATGCTGCAACGGGTCCGGGCGGTCGAGCTCCGCTACTACCTCGGCAGCGCGCACTACCGGTCGATGCTGGAGTACTCGTCTGGCGCGCTCACCGAGGCCGCCGCCGGCTATCGGCGCGTCGAGTCGTTCGTGGCCCGGGTCGGCGCGCGCGTGGGCGAGGTGGTCGTCGGGGATGTCGACCCCGAATTCGCCGCCGCGCTCGACGACGACCTCGGCGTCCCGGCCGCACTCGCGGTCGTGCACAACGTGGTTCGGCAGGGCAACACCGCGTTGGAGTCCGGTGACGGAGCCGCCGCGCTGGCGGCGGCATCCACGGTCCGCGCGATGATGGGGATTCTGGGCGTCGACCCGCTGGACGACCGGTGGGCGGGTGCCGCCGACGAGTCGGCCACCACCTCCGCACTCGACGTGCTGGTACAGGCGGAATTGCAGCGACGCGCCGACGCGCGCGTCGCCAAGGACTGGGCGACCGCGGACGCGGTGCGGGATCGGCTGGCGCAGGCCGGTATCGAGGTCACCGACACCCCCGACGGTGCGCAATGGGCATTGAAGGGTGAGGCGTGATGGCAGGGAACTCCAAGCGCAGAGGCGCGATTCGCAAGGACGGCACCAAGAAGGGGCAGACCGTCGGCTCGGGTGGTCAGCGTCGCCGCGGCCTCGAGGCCCGTGGCGCGACACCGAAAGCAGTTGACCGGCCGTATCATCCGGCTCACAAGCGAGCCAAGGCGGCGTCGAAGTCGGCGGCCGGTCGCAGCGGGGCGCGGGCCCGGGACGAAGGTCCCGAGTATGTCCTCGGCCGCAATCCGGTCGTGGAATGCCTGCGCGCCGGCGTGCCGGCCACCGCGCTGTACATCGCCACCAACTCCGAGCCCGACGAGCGGGTCGCCGAGGCGGTGAAGATCGCCGGCGACTCGGCGATCTCCATCCTCGAGGTCGGCAAACCCGAACTCGATCGCCTGTCCACCAACGGAATGCACCAGGGCATCGCGCTGCAGGTGCCGGAGTTCGAGTACACCCACCCGGACGACCTGATGGCGGAGGCCAAGGCCAGCGGCACCCCGCCGCTGCTCGTCGCCCTCGACAACATCACCGATCCGCGCAACCTGGGCGCGGTGATCCGCTCGGTCGCGGCCTTCGGCGGGCACGGCGTGGTCATCCCCGCACGACGCAGCGCGAGCGTGACGGCCGTCGCCTGGCGGACCAGCGCCGGTGCCGCGGCGCGCCTGCCGGTCGCCCGCGCGACCAATCTGACTCGCACATTGAAGGATTGGGCCGACGCCGGGGCGCAACTGGTCGGTCTCGACGCGGACGGTGACGTCACCCTCGACGACTACGACGGCAGCGGCCCCACCGTGATCGTGGTCGGTTCGGAGGGCAAGGGGCTCTCCCGCCTCGTCCGCGAGAGCTGCGACTCGATCCTGTCCATTCCGATGGCCGGCGACGTCGAGAGCCTCAACGCCTCGGTCGCCGCGGGTGTGGTCCTCGCCGAGTTCGCCCGCCAGCGACGCGGCTAGGCAGCATCCCTCCCGGTCAGGCCGGTGGCGCGCCGATGACGATCCCGGCGGCGGTGAGTGCGTCGCGCACGGCCTGCGCGTGTCCGACCGCGCCCGGGGTGTCGCCGTGGAGGCAGACCGATCCGGCGTCGACGTCGATCAGGGTTCCGTCGATCGCGCCGATCCGGCCCGTCGTGACGAGTTCGACCACCCGTCGCGCGATCTCGGCGCTGTCCGACAACACCGCGCCGTCGGTTCCGCGCGGCACGAGGGTGCCCTCCGGGGTGTAGGCGCGGTCGGCGAACGCCTCGGAGATGGTGTCGAGTCCCGCCCGTCGGGCGCGTGACAGCACCTCCGATCCCGGTAGCCCCATGACCGCCAATCCGGCGTCGACATCGCGGACCGCGGTGACCACGGCCTCGGCCTGCTGCTCGTGATGGACGATGGTGTTGTACAGCGCGCCATGCGGTTTGACGTAGGTGACGGCCCCGCCGACCGATCGGGCGAGGGCGTCGAGCGCGCCGATCTGGTACACCAGGTCGGCGACGAGGTCCGGAGTCGTCATCTCCATGAACCGGCGCCCGAAGCCGCTGCGATCGGGGTAGGACACCTGGGCGCCGATCCGGACCCCGGCGTCGACCGCGGCCCGGCAGGTGGCGAGCAACTGCGCGGGGGTGCCGGCGTGAAAGCCGCACGCCACGTTGGCGCTGGTGACGATCCCCAGCATCGCCGCGTCGTCGCCGATGCCTTCACCGAGGTCGGCGTTGAGGTCGATGCGTGCCGCGCCGGAACCCATGAGCGCATCGTAGTGGTGGCCGACCAGCGGGGACCGCCCGATCGGTGTGTGTGCGGCGGCGGGTAGACGAAGTCGTCGTTTCGTCTACGGTGGTGGGTATGGCATTACTCGACAGTAAGGTGACCATCCGTAACGGCGTGGTCGAGGGCGCCCGGGGGAAGCGGCTGCGCAAGGGGACCATCAGCTGGCGAGGCATCCCGTTCGCGGCACCGCCGGTGGCCCATCGCCGGTTCCGTGCACCGGAGCCCGCCCACGACTGGCCCGGCGTCCGCGACTGCACCAAGGTGGCCAAGGCGGCCATCCAGGAGAAGCGGTTCACGGCCATCGCACCGGGCAAGTTCGCGCCGATGGCCGAGGACTGCCTCACGCTGAACGTCTACTCGCCCGACGTCGCGTCGTCGGCACCGCGACCGGTGATGGTGTTCATCCACGGCGGTGCGTTCATCCTCGGTACGGCCGCCACCCCGCTCTACGACGGCGCCTTCCTCGCGCGTGCCCAGGACGTCGTCGTCGTCACCATCCAGTACCGGTTCGGTCCGTTCGGCTTCCTCGACCTCGGTCAGTTCGCCACCGAGGATCGTCCGTTCGACTCCAACGTCGGACTGCGTGACCAGATCGCGGCCCTGCAGTGGGTCCAGGACAACATCGAGGCGTTCGGCGGCGACGCGGAGAACGTCACGATCTTCGGCGAGAGCGCCGGCGGGTCGTCGGTGCTCTCGCTGCTGTCCGCCCCGTCGACGACCGGTCTCTATCACCAGGCCATCGCGCAGAGTCCCGCCCCGGAACTGATCGTCGAGCAGGACGCGGCGAAGATCTACGCGGACGAGTTCGTCCGGCTGTTGCGCGACCCGCAACGTCGGGCGACCTCTCTCGAACGGGACGAGCCGCCGGTCGACACGGTCCACGCCCAGCGTCTGCTCACCTCGCCCAACCCGGCGTTGCTGCTGGCGGCGGGGAACCGGCTGATGCGATTCGCCACCAAGACCGCCGGTGGTGCGATCCCGTTCGCGCCCGTCGTCGACGGCGATCTGCTGCCGCGGTCGCCGCTCGCCGCCGCCGCGGGTGGGCTCACGCAGCCGGTGCCGCTCGTGATCGGCAGCAACCGCGACGAGGGCAAGCTGTTCGCCAAACTCTGGAACGTCCTGCCCGACGCCGAACGCACCCTGATGCGCGTCGAGGACGAGGAGGTCCGGCGCGAGATCGCCTCGCACTACGAGGACGGGGACCGCGACCGCATCCGGCTGGCCGGCGACTCGATCTTCTGGGCACCGATGAGCGCCTTCGCCGACGGGCACAGCGCCGTCGCCCCGACCTACGTGTACCGCTACGACTACCAGACGAAGGTGCTCGAGGCCACGGGCTTCGGGGCCACGCACGCCACCGAGCTGTTCAGCGTGTTCGGTGCCTACCGGGCCCCGATGGGTGCCGGTCTCGCCCTTGCCGACTGGCCCGCCACCGGCCGGGTCACCAAGAACGTCCAGACCCGCTGGGGCGGGTTCGCCCGCACCGGCGACCCCGGTTTCGGCTGGCCCGCCTACACCACCGCCGACCGCAAGGTCCTCGTCCTCGACGACCCCGACCACGTCGAGGCCGACCCGGACACCCTGCGGCGCCAGGCGTGGTACCGGGTGCATTCGCCGGCCTAGGCGGCCGTCGTGCACAACGAGAGAACACCCCTCAGCATCCACATCTCTGCTCCCTGAGGTGCGAGCGAAGCGAGCCACGAAGGGCTTCGCAACGTGTCTCACCAGGCCCTTCGTGGCTCGTCGCTTACGCTCCTCACACCTCAGGGAGCAAAGGGGCAGTCGCTGACGCTCCTCGCACCTCAGTAACTGCGGCCTGGCGGCCGTCGTGGACCACGAAAGAACAGTGAGCGTCCACATCTATGCTCCCTGAGGTGCGAGCGCAGCGAGCCACGAAGGGCTCCGAGACGCGTCTCACCAGGCCCTTCGAGGCTCGTCGCTATCGCTCCTCACACCTCAAGGATCAAAGGGGCAATCGCTGACGCTCCTCACACCTCAGGGGGCAATGGGTATGTCGTTCTCTCGGATCAGGGAGCAGGGGCAGGTCGTGCTTTCGGTCGGGGAGCGGGTCAGCCGAACTCCCAGACCGACGGGGGGTCGGCGGCCAGGAACGACAGGACGAGCGGGTTGAACAGCTCGGGCGATTCGACGGGCAGGATGTGGGTGCCCGGGATCACGGCCAGCCGGGCCGCCGGCAGCGTCCGCGACAGCTCGAGCGCGTGCTCGAGGCGGACGAGCCCGCGATCGCCGACCACCACCAGCGTCGGTACCTCGACGTGGGTGAATTCGCTGACCTCGCATTCCAGTTCGGCGGCGAGCATCCGGACCGCCTTGTCGAAGACCGTCTCGAAATGCTCGGGCCCGTCCGGTGACGTGGTGTCGTAGTAGATGCGCAGGTAGTCCATCGTCACCGGGTCGCGGCGAGACACCCGGGAGATGAACTCGTCGGCCATCCGGCCGGCACGGTTCAGGTATCCGCCGACGAACACCAGCCGATGGACGAGGTCCGGGCGGTCCCGGGCGACGAGCAGGGCGACGGTGCCGCCGTCGGCCCATCCCACCAGATTGGCCGGCCGGCGCACGACGGTCTCGAGATAGACGATCGTGCGTGCCACGATCCGGTCGAGGTGGAACTCGCCGGGGAGGTCGGGACTGTGACCGTGACCGGGCCGTTCGGGTACGAACACCTGCTGACCGGCGTCGAGGAAGGCGGGGATCTGCGTTCCCCACGTCGACGCCGACGCGAACAGCCCGTGGAGCAGGACCATCGGCGGGCCGTATGACTCGCCGGCGGTGAAGTGCCAGATCGTCGCGTCGGCGATGTCCACGTAGACGCCGCCGTCGACGCGTTCGCCGGCGTGAACCTGTCGCATCGCGCTCCCTCGAATCTCGCCGGACGTGTCGACCTGCAGGACATGGTCGCAGAGTCGGGTGCCGGTTCGGGGCATCGTTGGCGAATCGAGATGGCACGGATGACTCGCACCGGGCGGCCCACCGGTCCGATCGCGTGAAAATATGTGCCGAGCCGTGTCGTGGGATAGGTTCTCTTCGGGGCGCTAAGGGTCGGGACGGGGGTCACTCGAAGGGTGGCGAATGCACGTGTCCTGGAAAACCCGCGGCGAGTCGCGTTGTCGACGTAGCCGTGGGCCGGCGTTGTTGCTGGTGGGCCTGCTGTTGGCCGGCATCGCCTCGATCGGGGCGCCGTCGACACCGGCCGCGCAGGCGGCGCCGGGGGATCCGCCTGCGCCGCTGAACCTTCGCGATCTCGGTTCGTCGCCGACCATCGCGTTCCCGGGACAGCAGGGCGAGGTGAGTCTGTCCCTCGCGGTACCGCCGGATCTCGCCCCCACCGAATTGCGCGGCGTCACGCAGTATCCCGCTTTCGTCACCGGCGGCAACATCGACGTCCTGCAGGAAGGCCGGCTGATCTCGCGGACGCCGATCAATCCGGCTGTGAATTCGCCGATCTCGCTGTCGCTACGCGGCGTGCGGGTCGAACGCAACGCCGCCGACATCGTCCTGCGGACCTATCTGCGCACGGCCGGATCGTGTCTGTTCGACCCCGATTCGGGGTTGCGCATCCAGAACGCGACCGTCACATACGGTGGCCGGGAAGCCGCGCCGAACAGCGTCGCCGAGTTCCTGCCGCCGGTCCTGCGCAAGCTGACCATCTTCGTCCCCGACGACGTGCGGCCCGCCGAGGGCGCTGCGGCCGTGTCTCTCGCGACCGCCGTGATCGCGAATTACGGTGCGGCGACAGTGGAGATCGAGACGGACTCGCTGCCGCGCGGCGATGCCGCACCTGACGAGGAGATCGAACCGCTCGAGCGGCAGATCGTCATCAACTCGGCCCTGCCCGACGGACTCAGCCTGGGGCCGGGTGCAGGCTGGCCGGTGTTGCGGATCGGCGGCAGCGAGGACGACCTGGAGACCCAGGTCGAGTTCCTCACCTCTGATCTCTCGTCGATCGCCGTCAGCTCCGCGGCCGTGGCCGGACCGCCTTTTGCCGCACCGCAACTCGCGCCGGAGGTCACCACGCTCGCCGAACTGGGCGTGGGGGACCAGCGCGTCTCGGCGACCGGCTGGCCGACCATCTCGTTCGGGGTCGACCAGACGCGCCTGGGACGGCCGTCTCAGAACGTGCGAATGCAGCTGAAGGGCACCTACACCCCGATGGGCGGCCAGATCGCGGTGTCCGTCGGGGACCGGGTCATCGCCTCCTGGCCCGCCGACTCCTCCGGCAGCTACAACTCCTGGGTCGACATCCCCGCCGATCTGCTGACGCGTTTCACCGAGGTCACCGTCACCTACAACCACGGCGACGTCGGCGAGCAGTGTGGCGCGGGAGTGCGCAGTTCGCTGAGCCTGGACTCCTCCGGTGAGGTGCGATCCGAGGTCGCCGACCCACCGACACCATCCGGGTTCGCATCGTTGCCGCAGGCGTTGATGCCGCGGAACTCGTTGGCCTGGACCCGCGGTGACGTCGCCGACGTCGCCCGCGCGGTGGCGCTGATGTCGGGCCTGCAGCGACTGTCGGCGGTGCGTCTCGGAGTCGACGTCGTACCGCTCGACGACGCCATGTCGGCCTCGGCCCCCGCGGTCGTCATCGCCGCGGACGGCCAGGGATTGCCCGAGCTGTCGCTGCCGGTGACCGCCGACGGCGGCACGGTCTCGGTGCTCAATCCCGACGGCCGCCGCGCCGAGGTGCTGCTGTCGCCGACCGTGCGTTTCGGTTCGCTGCAGGTGGCCCGTGATGCCGGCCGGTCGGTGCTGGTCGCGACCTCGACGAACGACGCCGCTGATCTCGACGCCCTGCTCGACTGGCTGGCCGCCGATCCCGATCGCTGGCCGTCGCTGAACGGCGACGCCTTGTTGCAGGTGTCCGGCCAGGAGCCGGTGCTCGTGGTCGATGACGACGCGCAACAGCCGGAGTCGTCGACCGGCGACACGTCCTGGGTGGCGTTCGCGGTCGTCGGGGTCGGCAGCGTGGTGGTTGCGGCCGTCGCGGCGACCCTCATCCTGCGCCGTCGACGGCAACGGACCGCCGAGAGCTGACCGGCGTGCCCGAGGCTCCCGCGACGACCACGGCCCAGAACCCGGAACCGTCGACCCCGGATCCGGGGTCGGCCGGCACGACGAGTGCGGTCACCACACTCGTCGGGATCGTCACGCGCCGCAAACCCGAGACGCCGCACCCCGCATTCGTCGATCACCCGGAGTGGCTGGTGGCGGCCAGATGGTTGTTCCTGATCGGGTGCACGGCCCTGGGGTTCTGGAACACCATCGTCGCGATCGTCGACGAGTTGATGGCGCAGACGCTCATCCTCTACGTCCCGGTGCTGGTCGTCCTCGCGCTGATCGCCGTCATCGGGGTGTCGTGGCGCACCGTCGACGAACTGCCGATCTACGACCGGCAGACCGACGTCATCGTCGGCATCGTGGCGCTGATCCTCGCGCTGGCGATGAAGTATCTGGTCAACCCGCGCTATGCGCGCGCGTACCTCACCACCCACATGGATCTGCTCGCCCTGTGGTTGTTCGTCTTCGGCGCCGCGGTTCTGCTCTTCGGGCTGCGTCCGGTCGCCCGCTACCGGTGGGTGTGGCTGCTGTTGGTGCTCATCTTCCCGCCGCCGGTCCGCGCCGTCGTGCTGATCATGGGTGGGACGTCGCTCGCCGCCGGTTTCGTGGTGGTGCTGATGGCCGTCGCCGCGACCGCGATCGCGGTGGGTCGGACCTGGCGCCGAAAATTGGTCGCGGCGCTGCTGGCCGGTGCGGTGGGCCTGGTCGCGCTGTTCGTGCTCGACGCGCTCGGCGCGCCCCGGAACATCGTCGTGCCCTATCCGGGCCTGATCGCGGCCCTCGCGACGTCGGCCTACATGCTGGTCGACTATCGGCGGCGCGGCGGCCGGCAGTGGTCGCCGCCCGAGGCCGGCCAGATCAGTCCGCCGAAAGTCCCGTTCGTGGGCCGGCCGGGTCTGGTGGTGCTGCTCGTGGCGGTCCTGCTGGCGCTGTGCCCCACCCCGCCGGTGGGTAGCAACTACCAGAGCAATCGCTATCCGCAGCTCGGTATCGGTGAGCCGCTCGTGGTCCCGGTCGGCTGGCGGCAGGAGTCCCTGGGTGTCTACGGGTGGGTGTCACGCCTCTACGGGCCGGGGTCCGTGCTGATCCGCCAGGTCCTGGTGCAGACCCGCGGCAACCGCGCCTACGACAAGTTCGCGCGTCCCCGGCGGGTGGTCGTCGACAGCGTCGACAGCAGGCGGCCACTCGTCCTCGACGTCTACCCGGACATCTTCCGCTACGACCTGTCCAGCGAACGCACGAGCCTTCCGATCGAGGTGAACCTGTCGAACGGGGTCCGGGGTCGGGTGTGGAGTGTCGTCGACGACGAGCGCTACCTGACCTACACGGTGCTGTCCTGGCGGTGGAACAACGGCAACCGCACCCAGCAGGTCATGCTGTGGGCGGTCGACAACCACGAGCCCGAGGCCTACTTCCCGGAGCCGCGCATCACGATCCTCGCGAACATGAACTCGCTGATGACGATCCTCCTGCGGGGCAACTCGGTCCTGCTGGACACCGACCCGCAACTCAAGGACGAGGCCCTGCTCATCGGCTTGGCCGGGGAGCTCATCCGGGCCCAGCTCGGGGCCGCTCGGGGGGCCGGTGCATGAGCATCGACGAGGCCGGCCCCGGGCACGCCGCAGCCGCCGACAAGCCGGGGGTCGCGCGCAGCACGAGACCGACGCGTCCGGTGGCCGAACTGCTCGCCGACCCGGACTACCGGGCGCAGGCCCTCGAAGACGCCGTCAACCGTCTCCGCAACGCCGACGAGGACATGTCGGCCTCGGTGGCCTTCAGCCGGATTCAGAAGATCATCGGGTTCACGCTGCTCGGCATCATCGCCGTCGCGATGGTGATCGAACCGGTCGGGACCTGCGCCACCCTGGTCTCGATCGCCACGATCGGATACGTGGTGACCCTCGCCGACCGCCTGGTGATCTTCCGGCGGGGACTGGTCAACGGTGCCATCCGCGTCTCCGACGAGGACGCCCGGTCCATCCCCGACGACGAGTTGCCCGCCTACACCGTGTTCGTCCCGGCCTACGGCGAGCCGGAGGTGGTGGGTCAACTGGTGGCCGCGATGGAGACGATCGAGTACCCACGGGACAAGCTCCAGGTCCTGCTGCTGCTGGAAGAGGACGACGAGCCGACGATCGAGGCGGCGCGCGGGGTGGAGGAGAACGGGATCGTCACGGTCGTCCTGACACCCCCGGCGCAGCCGCGGACCAAACCGAAGGCCTGCAACTACGGCATGCACTTCGCCACCGGCGACATCGTCACCATCTTCGACGCCGAGGACAAACCCGACCCGCTGCAGCTGCGTCGGGCGGTGTACGTGCTGAACAACTCCGGCGACGACTCGGTGGTCTGCGTGCAGGGCAAGCTCAGCTTCCACAACGTGCGCGACAACATGCTGACCGAGTGGTTCACGGCCGACTACGGCATCTGGTTCGGCTTCCTGCTGCCGGGCATGATGGTCAGTCGCGCGCCGATCCCGTTGGGCGGCACGTCGAATCACTTCCGGCGCGATGTCCTCGACACGATCGGCGCCTGGGACCCCTACAACGTGACCGAGGACGCCGACCTCGGGGTCCGCATCGCCGACCACGGATACCGCACCCTGGTGCTCGACTCGGTCACGATGGAAGAGGCCAATGTCGATGCCATCAACTGGGTCCGCCAGCGTTCCCGTTGGTACAAGGGCTACATGCAGACGTGGCTCGTCCACATGCGGCACCCGGTCAAGCTCTGGCACATCCTCGGGCCCGTCGCGTTCGTGCGCTTCACGCTGCTGATCGCCGGGACCCCGGTGATCGCCTGCCTGAACATGGTGTTCTGGCTGATCCTGGCGCTGTGGATCGGCGGGCAGCCACCGGTCGTCGCCGAGCTGTTCCCCGGACCCATCTACTACCTGTCGCTGATCTCGCTGCTGCTGGGCAACGGGGCAGCGCTGTACATGAACCTCGTCGCGATCCGCGAGGACGATCGCAGCGAACTGCTCGGTTTGGCCCTTCTCATCCCGCTGTACTGGCTGATGATGAGTGTCGCCGCCATCAAGGGCATGTGGCAGATCCTGGTCAATCCGTCGTACTGGGAGAAGACCTTTCACGGTCTGTCGACGAGCAGTTCGCCGGACACCGATCCCGACGGGCAGGAGCCGACGTGACCCGCCGTGTCCCGGCCTCGGTGCTGATCTTCCTCGCGACGTGGATCCCGTACCTCGTCATCGGGGTCTACCTCGTCAGCGAGGTGCAGCTGTTCTTCGGCGACGCGCTGTCGAGGGTGCAGTCGGCACAGAGCGTGCTGTTCAGTCGGACACCGCATCTCGCGGCGATCGGATTCATCTTCACCCCGCTGACCGCCATCGTCCAGCTGCCGCTGACCGCGCTCACCCCGTGGATCCCGGAGATGACGACGCAGGCGCTCTCGGCGGTGATCATGTCGTCGGCGTTCATGGCCGGATCGGTGGTGCAGGCGTCGGGGATCGCGCGCGACCAGGGCCTGCGTCCGCTCGTGGCAGGCACTTTCACGATCTTCTACGCGATCAATCCGATGATCGTCCTCTATGCCGCGAACGGGATGAGCGAGGCGCCGTACCTCTTCTTCTTGGCCTGGGCCACCCGTCGTCTGATCCGGTGGGTCTCCTCAGACGACGTCCACGAGCTCGTGGTGGCCGGGATCGCGCTCGGCCTGTCCTATCTCACCCGCTACGACGGCGGTGCCGCCGCATTGGCCGCGGCCTTCGTGGTCGGCTGGGTGACCTACACACGTCGCGACCGCCGAAAACGGGTGTCGCGCACGCTCCTCGACGTCACCCTGGTGGTGGCGCCCAGCGCACTGGCCTTCCTCGCCTGGGCGGCGGCGGGCTGGCTCATCACGGGTGACGCGTTCGCGCAGTTCACCTCTGAGTACGGCAACGCCGCGATCATCGCGCAGTCCGGCGGTAGCGGGTCGTCGACGACCGGGGATGCGATCGGGTTCTCCCTCACCGAGATCTTCATCCTCGCGCCACTGCTTCCGATACTCATTCTCGGAGTCATCGGGGTCCGTGCCCGACGTCATCGGCTTGCGGCGATGTTGCCCGCACTGCTGATCGTGGCCGTGCTGGCGTTTCAGGTCTTCGGTTACTCACGCGGTTCCACGTTCGGCTTTCTTCGGTTCTACATGACCGTGGTCCTGCTCGCCGCGGTCATCGCCCTGTTGTCTGTGCCCCTACGGCAGCAGGTTCCGATGCGTCGCGAGGGCAGGCATTCGGACATTCTGCCGCCCCGCCCCTATGCCTCGCGTTGGAGTAACAAGATCGCCGCGACGATCGTGATCGTCGTGGTCGCCACCGCGATCCCGGTCACCGCCGCCGGGATGACGTCACCCAAGTACGCGCCCCAGGAGTTCGCGCTCGGATCGGTGGTCGATCCGCGCCCGGACTCGGTGGACCAGAAGTACCTCGGCGAGCAGCGCATCGTGCGGTCGTTCTCCACCGAGCGGGCGCTGGCGCAGTATCTCGACGGTCTGGACCTGCCCGACGGCGCGGTGTTGTGCGACACCGTGTACGGCTTCGCGGTGGTGGTCCAGTCCGAGCGGCCGCGCCAGTTCGTCATCCCGTCGGATCGCGACTTCGCGCAGCTGCTCAACGACCCGGTCGGCGGCGGTGTGCGCTACTTCCTCACCGTCCCACCGGAAGGTCGGGGACTCTCCGACGCGGTCAACCAGCGGTATCCGACCATCTACGAGAACGGCGCCCAGATCGGGGTTCTCGTCCTCGAGGCGCGCAACCAGGGCGCGGATCTGCCGGACTGGCGGCTGTATCAGCTGGTGTGAGCCCGAGCGGGCCGTCGCACGCGATCAGGAGGCGTTCTCGCGCACCACATTCCAGGCCGGGTCATGCAACCCGATGTCGTACGAGCACTGCGCGCCGCGCGGGTCCGGCACGAAGGACCACAGCAGCGCGCCGGCGACCCCGGCGTCGCGGTGGCGCGCGATGATGGTCTCGAACTGTTCGGCCCGGTTCGCGATCGAGACACATGAGCCGGCGTGTATCCCGATCTCGTTGACCACGAGCGGTTTTCCGAGCTCGCGAGCCTGCGCCAGTCGTGCGCGCAGATTGCTGCCCGCGGGCCCCGATTCGGGATCGACATCGGAGCGGTAGTCGTGGAAGTCGAGCACGTCCACGCCGGCCGAGCCCAGGACCTCGGCATAACCCGCGCCCGCGAGGCCGCACTGGTCGCCGCCGACCACTCCCGAGAAGATCGGACGGTCGGCGTCGTAGGCCCGGAGGTGGGCGCCGGCGCGGTCGAAGAACGCGCGCAACACGGCCGTGGCATCGTCGGGACACGTTCGCGCCTCCCAGTTGCACGAGGCCGGACCGCATTCGCTCGCCTCGGGCTCCCCGACGAGTTCCCAGCCGGCGATCGACGGCTCGTCGTGCCAGCGGGTCACCGCGATCTCGACCCACTCCGCGTACGTCAGCCCGCCGACGATCTCCTGGCTCTGCCAACCGTCGACGTAGAAGTCGCGTTCCTTGAACCGCTCGTCCTCACAGTCGCCCGAGCCTCCGGTGAGGACCGGCAGGACCATCTGGTGATGCCGGGCCGCGGCCTGGAAGACCCGGTCGATCGGCCCGAAATCGATGAGCCCGCTGCGCTTGTCGACGGCGAAGACCGAGTACAGGTTGAATCGGGTCAGCGCGCGGGGCGGGAGTCTGTCGAAGTACCCGTCGGCGTCGACCTGGGCGCCGCAGCCGCGGTTGACCGACCAGTCGGTGCTGAGCTGATACGCATTGAAACCCGCGGGCCACCAGGGTTTTCCGTCGAGTACCAGGCCGGTGGGAGTGGTCGAGGCCCGATGCGACTGGGTGATCTGGGGAGGTCCCGGATCGGGGGTGCGCGCACACCCCGCGAGGCACAGCACGACGACGGCGATCGCGGTGACGAACAACCCGACCGCCCGCTTGTGCGTGCGCCGGCGGACCACAAGGTGCAGGCTACCCGTCACCTAGGGTGTCGGTATGTCGACGGGGTTGCGCAGGGCGGGTGCGGGAGTGGCCGACGGAGGGCGGCGGCGGTGGCGCGCCGCGGCCGGTGCGCTGGCCGTCGCCGCGGTCCTGTCCGCGTGCGGGACAGACGCGGTCGACCCCGGAGCACCGGGTCCGAGCACGACCGCCTCGAGCACGACGAGCCCGTCGCCCACCCCGTATTCATCGGGCCCGTACTCGCCCACCGAGAGCGCGCCGACGATCGCCTACCGCCCGCCGTACATCGAGCGGACCGAGTGGACCGACACCGCGGTCGGTCCGAGCCTCTCGGTGTTCCCCACGAATTCCGGGCGCTACACCACCGACCCCGGCGCGATGGCGGCCGCGTGGGCGGAGGTCGTCGCTCTCGACCCCACCGCCGACACCCCCGGGATGCAGGCCCAATTCGATTGCCACTGGCGGTTCGTCCGCATCGTCGAACCCGAGAAGCCCAGCTGGAACCTCGAACCCGGCCGGCCGGTCGTCGCCGAGGAGGACATGGTCGGCGCCGGCTGCAACCCCGGCTTCGCCGAGGAATGAAAGGTACTGCGGTGCGAGCGAGGCGGCCCAGCAGTGCTTGTGTTCTGTCGGATCAGCGCGTGCGATGCACGCGGCGGTTGCCGATGATCCGGCACACGACGTAGATCGCGAACGAGATGATCGTGACGAAGACCGACACGGGCAGCTTGGGAGCGAGCGACATCAGCAACCCGCCGACCGCCGCGACCTCGGCGAACACGACCGACAGCACCAGCGTGCGCGTCGGATTCGACGTGACGCGGGCGGCTGCGGCGCCCGGGGTGATCATCAGCGACATCACCAGCAGCGCGCCGATGATCTGAACGCCCTGCGCGGCCGCAAGGCCCATGATGATCGCGAACACCACCGACAGGGTGCGGATGGGTACCCCCCGCGCCTGCGCGACGCGGGGATCGGTGGAGGCGAACAGCAGTGGCCGGTAGATGACGGCCAGCACGACGACGACGATGCCCGTGGTGATGGCGATCGCGACCAGGCCGTTGATGCCCACGCTCACGACCTGACCGGTCAACAACGCGAAGCCGGTCCCGATCCGGCCGTACAAGGCCAGGAAGAGGACGCCGATGCCGAGGCCGAACGCCATCACGACGCCGATCACCGAGTCGCGCTCCCGCGCCTTGTTGCCGAGGAAGCCGAAGACCGCCGCGGCGATGACCGCGCCGATGACGCCGCCGAGGTTCACGCTGAACCCGATCAGCAGGGCCGCCGCGGCTCCGGTCACCGACAGTTCGCTGGCGCCGTGCACCGCGAAGGACATCTGCCGGGCGACGATGAGCGGGCCCAGCAGGCCGCCCAGGAGGCCGAGCAGCACCATCGCGAGCAGTGCCTGCTGCATGAAGTCGTAACCCAGCAGGTCGATGGTGGTGGAGAAATCCCAGAGGTCGCTCAACGAACGGTCGACGGAGAGGTGGGTGACGCTCACGCCGGACCGCCTCGCCTCGCGACACCCGGTTCGCTGTCGGCGGCGCAGTGGTGCGCGTCCTCGCCACCGATCACGACCAGACGGCCGTTGACGCGCAGCACTTCGACGTCGCTGCCGTACAGCTCGCTCAGTGTCTCCGTCGTCATCACCTCATGCGGCTCGCCGATGCGGAACCGGCCGTCGACGAGGTACAGGACGCGGTCGACAAAGGGCAGGATCGGGTTGATCTCGTGGGTCACGAACACGACGGCCGTCCCGGCGTCCCGGCGCCGGCGATCGATGAGGTCCACGACCACCTGCTGGTTGGTCGGATCGAGACTGGCGAGCGGCTCGTCGCAGAGCAGCAGCGCGGGATCGCTCACCACCGCCTGGGCAACGCGTAGCCGTTGCTGCTCGCCGCCGGACAGGACGCCCAGCGGGGCGTCGGCGTACGGCAGGGCATCCACCGAACCGAGCGCGGTGTCGACGAGTGCGCGGCGTCGTGCCCGGCCCCGGAGTCCGACACCCCAGCGGCCGCCGTCGACACCGAACCCGACGAGGTCCCGGCCGCGGATGGCCATCGGGTCGGCGTCGTCCTCGGCGTGCTGCTGGGGGATGTAGCCCACGGCGTCGGTGGTGGTCACGGTACCGCGGTCGAGCGCGTACTGGTGCAACAGAACCCGCAGGAACGACGTCTTGCCGGAGCCGTTCGGCCCGAGGACCGCGACGAACTCACCGGGTTCGATCGTCAGGTCGAGGTCGTCCCAGAGAACCCGGTCGCCGAACGCTAGCCGGGCGCCGGTGAACTCCACGACCGGCCTGCCCTTGCCTGCTCCGGTCGAGTCGCCTGCCCCGGTCAATTGGAGCCGGAACCCAGCGCCGCGGTCAGGGCGTCGATCTGGGCGCCCTGCCACACGACGTAGTCGGTGACGCCGTCGGGCAGGGTCTCGGTGAACTCCACGACCGGGACGCCCGCGGAGCGCGCGACGTCGAGCATGGCCTGTGTCACCGGGTCCACGGCCTGGGTGTTGTAGATCAGCACCTTCGCCCGACGGTCGGCCAGGATGTCCTGCAGTGCCGCACGGTCGGCGGCCGCGGGTGACTGGCCCTCCTCGACGGCCTGGGTGAAACCGGCCGGCGCGATGTCGACGAGCCCGGCCTCGGTCAGCATGTAGCCCGCGAGCGGCTCGGTCTGGGCGACCTCGGTGTCGGCGTGCTGTTCCCGGATGGTGGTGAGCTTCGCGCGCAGACCGTCGATGCCGGTGGTGAAGGTCTCGGCGTTGGCGCGGTAGGACTCCGCGTTGCCCGGGTCCTTCTCGGCCAGCGCGTCGGCGACCTTGTCGGCCACCTGGGCGACGACGGGGAGGTCGTAGAAGACGTGCTCGTTCTGGTCGCCGTGCGCGTGGTCGTGGGCCCCGTCGGAGTGATCGCCGGACGCGTGCTCGTCGCCGTGGTCGGCGTGCTCGCCACCGGCCTCGTCGGCATGCTCGTCGCTCCCGAGCAGGGCGTAGGCGTCGACCGCCGTCGCGTCCGAGTTGGCCGCCGCCTCCTCCATGTAGGAGTCGTAGTGGCCGCCGTTGAAGACGAGGATGTCGGCATCGGCGATCGTCGCGGTGTCCGCTGCCGAGGGCTCGAACTCGTGCGGATCACCGTCGGCGTTGGTGTACAGCGCGGTCACCTCGGCGTTGTCGCCGGCGACCGCGGCCGCCACCGAACCCCAGACGTTCGTGGACGCGACCACGGTCGGGGGGCCGTCGGTCCCGCCGGAGTCGCTGGAGCAGGCGGACAACACCAGGGCGGCGGCGGACAGCACACCGGCCGTGGCCAGCAGGGATTTCTTCATCGACAACCTTCACGCAAATGACAATCGTTACCGAAAGCAGTCTAGGTGATCGCGGCGACGGGCGTGCAGGGTGTCCGCAGGCCGGGGGACTCCTCGCCCGACACGGCGTTTCTCTATGGTGGAGACCATGACCTCGAGCCCGTCCCCGCGGCGTGTCGCGCTGATCTCCGTGCACACCTCGCCGCTGGCGCAACCGGGCACCGGCGACGCCGGCGGGATGAACGTCTACGTCTGGCAGACCGCGACGCGGCTGGCCCGTCGGGGAGTCGAGGTCGAGATCTTCACCCGCGCGACGTCGTCGGCCGACCCGGCGTCGGTCGCCGCAGCGCCGGGGGTGACGGTGCGCAACGTCGTCGCCGGCCCGTTCGAGGGCCTCGACAAGCGCGACCTGCCCGCCCAGCTGTGTGCGTTCACGGCCGGGGTCCTGCGGGCCGAGGCCGCGCAGGCGCCCGGTCACTACGACGTCATCCACTCGCACTACTGGCTCTCCGGCCAGGTGGGGTGGCTCGCCCGCGACCGGTGGGGTGTCCCCCTGGTGCACACCGCGCACACCCTGGCCGCGGTCAAGAACGCATCGCTTGCCGAGGGCGACACCGCCGAGCCGCAGCTACGGGTCATCGGGGAGCAGCAGGTGGTCGGGGAGGCCGATCGCCTGGTCGCGAACACCCAGACCGAGGCGACCGAATTGCTCTCGATGTACGGTGCCGCCGCCGACCGTATCGACGTGGTGACCCCTGGTGCCGATCTCGACTGTTACACACCGGGTTCCGCCGCGGCCGCCCGCGCGGAGCTCGGCCTCGACCCCGACGAGATGATCGTGACGTTCGTCGGGCGCATCCAACCGCTGAAGGCCCCCGACCTCCTCGTCGCCGCGGTCGCGCCGCTCATCGGTGAGTCCGCCGCGACCGGGCGGAGGCTGCGGGTGCTCATCGTCGGCGGGCCGTCGGGGTCGGGGCTGCAACGGCCCACCGCGCTGATGGATCAGGTCGCCGAACTCGGGATCGCCGATTCGGTCACCTTCCTGCCGCCCCAGCCGGCGAACCGTCTGGTGCAGGTCTACCGGGCGTCGGATGTGGTTGCCGTGCCCAGTCATTCGGAGAGTTTCGGACTGGTCGCGATCGAGGCGCAGGCCTGCGGGACGCCCGTCATCGCCGCGAATGTGGGTGGCCTCGGGGTGGCGGTCGACGACGGCCGGACCGGAGTGCTGGTCAACGGGCATCGGGTCGGGGACTGGACGAATGCGCTGGAAAAGATTCTCGCGCAACCCGATCGACTCGTCGAGCTCGGACAGCACGCCCGCGCCCACGCCGAGCAGTTCTCCTGGGAACACACGGTCGATCAGCTCCTCGAGAGTTACGGCCGGGCGATGCGGTCGTTCGCCGCGCACCAGCGTCCGGCGTCGCCCGAGGTGTCCGCTACGGCCGCGGCCTCGGCGCGCCTTCGACGCCGCTGGCGTCGTCGGCGCAACCGGGTCACCGTCTGACGCTGCGCCGAAATCGCCCGCTGCGCAAGGGTTCCCGATACCACCGACGAGAGGATGCCGTGAGTCGCAACGAGGTCGTCGACCTGCTGGAGAAGACGCTGGGCGAGAACGAGATCGCCTTCGCACGCAAGAGCGGCGGCGGGGCCGACGTCGATCACGTGGTCGTCGAGCTGCCCGGCGAACGCAAACTGAAGACCACCGTGTTGCTGACGGCGAGCGAGCACGGCGTCCGGGTGGAGGCCTTCGTGTGCCGCCGGCCCGACGAGAACCACGCCGGCGTGTACAAGTACCTGTTGAAGCGCAACCGCCGGCTGTACGGCGTCGCCTACACCATCGACAACACCGGTGACATCTACCTCGTGGGACGGATCTCCGCCGACGGGTTGAGTTCCGGCGAGGTCGACCGGATCCTGGGGCAGGTCCTCGAGGCCGCGGACGGGGATTTCAACACCCTGCTCGAACTCGGGTTCCTGACCTCGATCCAGCGGGAGTGGGCGTGGCGGGTGTCGCGCGGCGAATCGCTGCGCAACCTGCTCGCCTTCGAGCACCTCATCGACAAGGAGTCCCTGCCGGAGGCGGGGAAACCGCTCGAAGGCCGCTACGTACCGGGTGAGTCGGTCGTCGACGGTGCGCAGAGCGTCACCGAGGATCCGTCGACCGCCGAATCGGACGAATCGTAGACTCTCTCGAGAGAGGTCCACGTCACATCGTATCAACGTGCGTTGATACGATGTGGTCGAGAAATTCCCCAATGGAGGTGTCATGAGCTTCACGAGTCCGTTCCCCGACGTCGAGATCCCGGACGTGAGTGTGTTCGAGTTCCTGTTCGGCGCGGTGGCCGAGGAGGACCTCGCCCGTACCGCGCTGGTGGACCCGAAGTCGGGGGCGACGACCACCTATGCGCAGCTGATCTCGCAGATCGAGGCGGCGGCGGGCGCGTTGGCGTCGCGGGGGATCGGCGTGGGCGACGTGGTGGGCATCCTGTCGCCCAACATCCCGGCGTTCGCGACGGTGTTCCACGGGATTCTGCGGGCCGGCGGCACCGCGACGACGATCAACGCACTCTTCACCGGGCCCGAGATCGCCAAGCAGCTGCGGGATTCCGGCGCCAAGATGCTGGTGACGATCTCGCCGATGCTGGAGCAGGCCAAGGCCGCCGCCGATGAGGTCGGGCTGGCGGATGCCGACCTGATCGTCCTCGACGGCGAGGGCCAGGACGCCTCCGGACACCCGAACGCGGCGGACCTCCTGGGCGCCGGACTGGCCGCACCGGAGGTGTCGTTCGATCCGGCCACGCACGTCGCGGTCCTGCCGTATTCATCGGGCACGACCGGGAATCCGAAGGGTGTCGCGCTCTCGCATCGCAATCTGGTCGCCAATGTCGCGCAGATCCGACCGTTGCAGGGCATGGGCGCCGACGATGTGGTGATCGCGGTGCTGCCGTTCTTCCACATCTACGGCATGACGGTGCTGCTGAACGCGGCGCTGTACAACCGGGCGTCGCTGGTCGTGATGCCGCGGTTCGACCTCGTCGAGTTCCTCGAGAACATCCAGAACCACAAGGTCACCATGGCCTACATCGCGCCGCCGGTGGCCGTGGCGCTGGCCAAGCACCCGATCATCGACAACTACGACCTGTCCTCGCTGCACACGATTATGTCGGGCGCGGCGCCGCTGGACGACGAGCTGGGCCAGGCCGTCGCCAAACGTCTCGACCTGCACATGCTGCAGGGCTACGGCATGAGTGAGTTGTCGCCGGTGAGTCACATCATCCCGGCCGACACCCCCGGCCTGCTGGGTCAGCAGGACCCCCCGCTGTCCTCGACCGGGTGGGCGGTGCCGAACTCCGAGAACAAGATCGTCGACCCCGCATCGGGTGCCGAGATCGAGCTGCCGAGCGAGGGACTGTCGGAGCCGGGCGAGCTGTGGGTCAAGGGGCCGAACGTGATGCTGGGCTACCTCAACAACGAGCAGGCGACCGCCGACACCATCGACGCCGACGGCTACCTGCACACCGGCGACATGGCGCAGGTCGACCCGACCGGATGCGTCTACATCGTCGACCGGCTCAAGGAGCTCATCAAGTACAAGGGCTACCAGGTGCCGCCCGCCGAGCTCGAGGCGCTGCTGCTCACCAACGACAAGATCGCCGACGCCGCGGTCATCGGCGTGATCGAGGCGGAGTCGGGCGAGGAGATCCCCAAGGCCTTCGTGGTGCGCCAGCCCGATGCGGAGATCACCGCCGACGAGGTCATCGAGTTCGTGGCGTCGAAGGTGGCCCCGCACAAGAAGGTCCGGGCGGTCGAGTTCATCGAGACGATCCCCAAGTCCGCGTCGGGCAAGATCCTGCGCAAGGACCTCCGCAAGTAGTCTCTGCGTCTGACATCCGTATGACGTTGTGCCCGGCAACCGGGCACAACGTCATACGGATTTCTTGTGCGTCAGGGGATCTCGTGCGGCGGGATGTCGTCGTAGTGCGCGTCGGTCGTGCCCGACCGCTTGCGCCACCAGTAGGTGATGGCCCACAGGACGACGCCGAGGAGCAGAAGCCATCCGGCGATGACGTACTGTTCCGGATCGCGCCCGGTGAACGGTAGCGTCAGGTAGCCGCAGGTCAGGGCGCCGACCACGGCGATCGGGGTGTAGGTGCGGAAGTGCTTGTACCCCACCCGGTCCTTGCGCAGTACCAGGACCGAGATGTTGACGACGGTGAACACCGCGAGCAGCAGCAGCGCGGTGGTACCGCCGAGGAGCCCGACGATCGAACCCTCGGGATCGGCGCTGACGTAGGTCAGCAGGCACAGCGCGATGACGGTGGTGAACACCACGGCGGCGAACGGCGTCCGACGCCCCGGGTGCACGTAGGCGAGGAACTTCGGGAGCACTCCCTGCTTGGCCATGCCGTACAGCAAGCGGCTCGCCATCATCATGTTGATGAGCGCGGTGTTGGCGACGGCGAACATCGAGATCCACGGCAGCAGATCCGACATCGGGAAGTCCGGGGCCGCGGTCTGCACGACGTCGACGAGCGGGGTCTCGCTCTCGGCGAGGACGCCGACCGGGACGATCGCCACCGCGCAGATCGCGATCAGTACGTAGACGACGGCGGTGATCCCGAGGCCGCTCAGCATCACCTTGGGGAAGATCCGGATGGGTTCCTTGCATTCCTCGGCCATGTTCACCGAGTCCTCGAAACCGACGAGGGCGAAGAACGCCAGTGAGGTCGCCGCGGTGACGGCGATGAAGACGTTCTTGTCGTCGGGACTCTCGAAGGCCACCACCGCATCCCAGTGGTCGGCATTGCCGCCCACGATGAACCAGTAGCCGATGAACAGCACCAACAGCAGGCCCGTCAGCTCCACAAGCGTCAGCACCACGTTGGTGCCGACGCCTTCGGCGACGCCGCGGAAGTTGATGAACATGACCAGCAGCAGGAAACCGATGGCGATGGCGAACAGCGCCGGGCTCGTGGCGTCGGGCTTGTCCCCGCTGAACGCGGTCAGCATGTTCACCGCGAACGCGCGGGACGCGGTGGTCGCCGAGGTGATACCCGAACACATCACGGTGAACAGCACGATGAAGGTGATGAAGTGGACGCCGAAAGCCTTGTGCACGTACAGGGCAGCGCCGGCGGCCTGGGGATATTTGGTCACCAGCTCCAGGTAGGAGAACGCCGTCAGCGTCGCCACCGCGAACGCGATGAGGAACGGCAGCCACGCCGCGCCCCCGACCTCGCCGGCGACCTGGCCGGTGAGTGCGTAGACGCCGGTGCCCAGGATGTCGCCGATGATAAACAGCAACAACAGCTTCCAGCCCAACACGCGTTTGAGCTCGGGCTGCTTCTCCGCATTCTGGCCGGTCGCGCCGGCGTCTGTACTGGCTGTCATGCGCTAACGCTAGACCCGCCCATGGCCGTTCGCGCGGCGAATCGACCGGTTCATTACCATTTCGTCGTCACCAGGTGCGCGCCGGGGTCCGGCCGGGGGTTCAGGCGCCGGTGAGGAGAGGGTGCGCACCGACTGTGGAAAACTATCGGCCATGAGCAACGGCACCCTGATCCTGATGCGGCACGGCGAGAGCGAATGGAATGCGTCCAACCAGTTCACCGGTTGGGTCGATGTGGCGCTCACCGACAAGGGCAGGGCCGAGGCCGAACGCGGGGGCGAGCTCCTCGTCGAGCACGACCTGCTGCCCGACGTCGTCTACACGTCGCTGCTGCGTCGGGCGATCACGACGGCGCACATCGCCCTCGACCGGGCCGACCGGCTCTGGATCCCGGTGATCCGCGACTGGCGACTCAACGAACGTCACTACGGTGCGCTGCAGGGCCTGAACAAGGCCGAGACCAAGGAGAAGTTCGGCGACGAGCAGTTCATGCTGTGGCGTCGCAGTTACGACACCCCGCCGCCGGCGATCGAGCCCGACGCCGAATACAGCCAGGTGGGTGACGCGCGGTACGCCGACCTCCCCGAGGTGCCGCTGACCGAGTGCCTCAAGGACGTCGTCGAGCGGTTCATCCCGTACTACCTCGAGACGATCGTCGCCGACGTCCGGGCGGGGAAGAACGTGCTGCTCGCGGCGCACGGCAACTCGCTGCGCGCGCTCGTCAAACACCTCGACGGCATCTCCGACGACGACATCGCCGGACTGAACATCCCCACCGGCAACCCGCTTCGGTACGACCTCGACGACGACCTGAAGCCGCTCAACCCGGGTGGTACCTACCTGGACCCCGAGGCGGCGGCCGCGGGCGCCGCCGCGGTGGCTGCCCAGGGGCAGAAGTAGCCGTCGGGGTCCGTTCGGACCCGGACGTGACACGTTTCGCCATGGCGTCGACGGTGTGGCGCGCGCTACATTAGACGGCATGGCGGACATGGGCACCCTGCGAATCGAGCACTCACCTGCCCAGGAGCGGTACGAGGCGATCCTCGTCGCCGATTCCCAGGGCGACGACGAGATCGTCGGCTATCTCGACTATGTGTCCGAGCCCTACCAGGTGGTCATCACGCACACCGTGATCCGCGAGCAGTTCAGCGGTCACGGGTATGCGGGCCAATTGGTTCAGGCGGTCCTCGAGGACATCCGGCGCGGCGGCAAGCAGGTCGTGCCGGTCTGCTCCTACGTGCAGCGCTTCATCGAACGTCACCCCGAGTTCGCGGACATGGCGGTTCCGGTCCCGCAATGACCGGTTCGGTCACGGCCGCCCCGGCACCGGGGAAGCATTCCCCCGCGTCGGCAGGGACTCCGGCCAACTCCGCGTGAACAACTGCCGAACACCTTCGTCAGATGTGCGTTCGGTGTTGGTCGAGCCGTAAGCTGCCCCTGTGACCGCCGCAATCTTCGCCGCGACGATCGCGTTCGTACTCGCGCTCTGCCTCGGTGTCGTGATCGGTCGACGCACCCGGGACCGCGACCGGTCCCGAGGGTTCGCGTTTCTCGATCGCATCCCGCGTCGTTCCGCCTCCACCGCCGCCGAGTTCGTTCCCGAGGCGACCCTCGGTCCCCGTGAGGTGCCCGCCTCGGCCGAGGTCCGTGACTCCGACGTGCAGGCGACCACCGACGACGGCCGCATGACCAAGGCCGGTCTGTTGAGCATGGTCGTGCGCAACACCGAGACCGCCATCGCCGTGGTCGACGAGTTCCGCGACGTCGTGCTGTACAACCAGCGGGCCGTCGAACTCGGGCTCGTACGCGAGATGCTGCTGGCCGACCCGGTGTGGGAGGCCGTGAAGGAAGTGCTCGACACCGGCGTCGAACGGCGCTTCGAGTTCAGCCCGCCGATGTCGAGTCTCGGCTTCGTCTCGACCGGCCGGACGCCCCGGCCCAGTGTCGAGCATGTGCGCTGTCACGCTCGGATCGTCGCGCAGGGCGAGGAACGCTATGTCGTCGCGTACGGACTCGACGACACCGAACACAAACGCGTGGAGGCCACCCGGCGCGACTTCGTCGCCAACGTCTCGCACGAGCTCAAGACCCCTGTCGGCGCGATCGGGCTGCTTGCCGAGGCGTTGCTCGAGTCGGCCGACGACACCGATTCGGTGCAGCACTTCGGTCGCCGCGTCGTCGGCGAGACCAAGCGCATGGGCAACATGGTGAGCGAACTGCTGGCGTTGTCCCGACTCCAGGACGGCGTCACACCGGAGTTCACCTGCATCGACGTCGACTCGCTCATCGACGACGCGCTGACCGCGGCGACGCTCGCCGCCGAGGCGGCGGCCATCGAACTGCGCGCCGACGGTCCGATCGGCGTCATCATCCGCGGTGACCGTCCGCTGCTTCTCACCGCATTGAACAACCTCATCTCGAACGCCATCTCGTACTCGGCGTCGGACACCGTGGTGTCGATCAGCCGCCGCGTGATCAAGATCGACGGGCGTCCGATGGTCGCCATCGCGGTGACCGACCGGGGGATCGGGATCGAGCCGGAGGACCAGCAGCGGGTCTTCGAGCGGTTCTTCCGGGTCGACAAGGCCCGGTCCCGGATGACCGGCGGAACCGGGCTCGGACTGGCCATCGTCAAGCACGTGGCCGCCAATCACGGCGGGACCATCAACCTGTGGAGCAAGCCCGGCACCGGCTCGACCTTCACGCTGTGCATCCCGGAGGACCTGTCCGACGCCGGCTGGCCGCCGGCAGCCCAGCAGGCGCTGTCGGATCCCGATGCGCCGCCCCGCGCACTTCCCTCCGCGGAGGGTGACGACCCACCTGCCCGACCCACCGAAGGAAACAAGAGTTGACCCACGTTCTGATCGTCGAGGACGAGGAATCGCTGGCGGATCCGCTGGCCTTCCTGCTGCGCAAAGAGGGCTTCGAGGCCAGCGTCATCACCGATGGCGCCCAGGCGTTGCCGACCTTCGATCGGGTCAGTCCCGACATCGTGCTCCTCGATCTCATGCTGCCCGGGATGTCCGGAACCGAGATCTGCAAGGCCTTGCGCACCCGGTCGAATGTCCCGGTGATCATGGTGACCGCGCGCGACAGTGAGATCGACAAGGTCGTCGGCCTCGAACTCGGCGCGGATGACTATGTGACCAAGCCGTATTCGGCGCGCGAGCTGATCGCCCGCATCCGTGCGGTGCTGCGGCGCGGCGGGGAGGTGCCCGACGACGGTCTGGAGATCGGGATCCTGGAGGCCGGGCCGGTCCGGATGGACGTCGAGCGACACACCGTGTCGGTCAACGGAACGTCGATCACGCTGCCGCTCAAGGAGTTCGACCTCCTCGAGTATCTGCTGCGCAACTCCGGCCGAGTCCTGACCCGGGGTCAGCTCATCGACCGGGTGTGGGGCGTCGACTACGTCGGCGACACCAAGACACTCGACGTACACGTCAAGCGCCTGCGCTCGAAGATCGAGCCCGACCCGGCGAATCCGAAGCACCTCATCACCGTCCGCGGCCTCGGGTACAAGCTCGAGGCGTGAGCCGGGCGGGCCGCGGCGCCCTGGGGACTACTCCGGGGGCTGCAGCTCGTATTTGACGTCGGTCTCGCGGCGCTGGGTCGCGGCCTGCGTCGCCGGGTGGATCGCGATGAGTCCCAGGCCGTTCCGGCGTCGGCAGGCGGCTGCCAGCGCCGCATAGGCGGCCTCGCCGAGCAGGGCGGTGAGCTCGGGGGCATACGACTCCCACACCTGCTTGGCCCCGATGTGGACGTCGGGGGAACCCGAGCAGTACCACTTCAGATCGTGGCCGCCCTCGCCCCAGCCACGCCGGTCGAATTCGGTGATCGTCGTCTGGAGCACCTGGGTGCCGTCCGGGCGTTCGATCCAGTCCTGCTCACGACGGATGGGCAGCTGCCAGCACACGTCGGGTTTGACCGTGAGCGGTTCGAGTCCCTTGCGCAGTGCCATCGAGTGCAGCGCGCACCCGACGCCGCCGGCGAACCCGGGTCGGTTCAGAAAGATGCACGCGCCCTTGTGGAGTCGCGTCTTCAGGGCGGGCTCGTCGTCGAGGTCGCTCTCCTCGAGGTACCCCTTCGGGCCGACCGGATCCTTGCCGGAGCCCTTCTTGTAGAACTGCCAGTCCTCGGGCGTCAGCATCGCGACGCCGCGGGCGAGGGTCTTGCGATCGTCCTTGTCGGACAGATACGCGCCGTGACTGCAGCACCCGTCGGTCTCCCGGCCCGGGAGGATGCCCTGGCATGCGGGTGTGCCGAACACACACGTCCAGTGCGAGAGCAGCCAGGTGAGATCGGCCCGGATGACGTGCTCCGGGTCGGCGGGATCGGCGAATTCGTACCATTCGCGCGGAAAGTCGAGTTCGACCTCCGGCGCGGGATCGATGCGAGGCGCGGACGGCGAAATGGCGGTCACCTTTACACGGTAGCCGGGATCGGGCGGGGGAGGCGGCTGCACTACCGTTGACCCGTGCGCTTAGGAGTCCTCGACGTGGGCAGCAACACAGTCCACCTCCTGGTGGTCGACGCCCATCGTGGTGGTCACCCCACCCCGATGAGTTCGACCAAGGCGGTCCTGCGCCTGGCCGAACAGATAGACGCCGACGGCCGGATGAGTGATCGCGCCGTCGCCAAACTCATCGAGTCGATCGACGAGTTCACCCACATCGCCCGGACGTCCGGTTGTGAGCAGATGATGGCGTTCGCGACGTCGGCGGTGCGCGATGCGACGAACTCCGACGACCTGCTCGACGAGATCGAACAGCGGACCGGGGTGCGCGTGCTCGTCCTGTCGGGGCGCGACGAGGCACGCTTGACGTCGCTGGCGGTCCGCCGCTGGCGTGGCTGGAGCGCCGGCCGCATCCTCGCCCTCGACATCGGCGGCGGCTCCCTGGAGATGTCCAACGGCGTCGACGAGGAACCCGACGTGGCGCTGTCGCTGCCGCTGGGGGCCGGACGACTCACCCGTGAGTGGCTGCCCGACGATCCGCCGGACCGGCGGCGGGTCGGCGTGCTGCGCGACTGGCTCGACGCCGAGCTCCGCGCACCGGCGAGCCAGCTGCTCGCACCCGGTGCGCCGGATCTGTGCGTCGGCACGTCGAAGACCTTCCGGAGCCTGGCCCGGCTGACCGGCGCGGCGCCGTCGAGTGCCGGACCGCGGGTGCGCCGCGAACTGACGACGAGCGGGCTTCGTCAGCTCATCTCCTTCATCTCCCGCATGACCAAGGCCGATCGCGCCGAACTCGAGGGCGTCAGCTCGGACCGGGCCGGCCAGCTGGTCGCCGGAGCGCTGGTCGCCGAGGCGGCGATGCGCGCGTTGCAAGTCGATACACTGGAAATCTGTCCGTGGGCACTCCGGGAAGGTGTGATCCTGCGCCGACTCGACGCGGAGCAGGCCGACGCGCTGGAGCCGACACCGGTGCAGGGCGTTCGCGAGGGCGTCGGCTGACACCCTGGTAGACCCGGACCCAAACGTTCGAGAACGAGGACGGAGAGCCACTACATGCCGAAGGATTCGGAGCCCGAATCCCGACCCATCTCGGTGTCGGAACTTCTCGCCCGCTCGCAGGGGTCCCAGGGGGACTCGCCGGCACGTACCCGTGACGGCCGCGGCCGCCGACGCGCCGGCCGGGACGGATCGTTCTCGGTGTCCGAGCTGACCGGCGAGATCCCGAAGGTCGCCGACGCGGGAGAGGGTTCCGCGGCGCCCGCGGCCCGGCCTGAACCGGCTGCCCCACCGGCGAGCACCGCGCCTGCGGAGACGGCGGCCCCGGAGAATGCAGCTCCGGAGAAGACCGCTCCGGAAACGACTGCTGCGGAGAACGGTATCCCGGAGCGGGACACGACCCCGCGGAACCGTCCGGCCGCGGCCGCCGCGCCGTTCCCGCGTTCGACGAACCCGGTCCCGCGCCGCCCGGCCGACGATCAGCCCGTCGTCGACCGGCCGCGCGCCGACCAGCAATACCAGGCACGGCCGGGTAACCGCACCGCCAGCGGGATGCCCGGTTACGGCCAGGAAGCCGTCCCGCCGATGTCGACGCGTGACTTCAGCTCCGAGGCGGTGGCACGTCGCCTCGGGCAGACGCCGCCGCGAGATTCCGCTCCCGTCGACCAGGAGTCGGCGAACGCCGTCACCGGCATCATCCCGGTGGTGGGTGAGAACGGGTCGGATCTGTCGGTCGTCGACTCCGACGACGTGGTCACCTACGACCTGACCGAGGTCGATGCGGGCACCGACGGCCCCCGCGAGCGCGGCGACGGCGGGTTCTCCGAGGTCATGGACTTCGACGCCTATCGCAACTTCGCAGATGTGGAGAGCGGGAACGACGGGCCGGGGGGCAAGGGCCGGTCCGGGGGCCCGGCCCGCAAGATCGGGGCGTCGAAGAAGACCGGTCCGTCGGGTGTCGTCGGGTTCGCGCGCAAGCTCTTCGGCGGCAAGAACCGGGACCGGAACGATCCCGATCGCCACACCGACGACCACCCGGACGCACACACCGACGGCAACGAGTCGACGCACGACTGGGCAGCCACCGCGGCCGCCGCCGCGACTGCGGGTGGCACGACGGCGGCGATCGCCGCGGCGCACCCCGAGACCCATGAGGCCGACGGTCGGTGGACCGGCTCGGACGAGACCGAGAGTCTCCAGACCGCCGACCGCCCCACCGACGACCACCCGACCGAGGCCATCGAACCGATCGAGTCCGCGTCCGAGGACGACGAGGGCCGGGTCGACCTGGTGAAGGAGCGCGAGCCGGAGGGTCCCGCCGAGCCCGAGGGCCCGGCGGAGTTCGATGCTCTGCACGACACCACGGACATCGACGAGACCTCCGATGACGACGCCGATCCCGACTCGGCAGCCGCCACGGCGGAACACGCCGGACAGGACGTCGTGCCTTCGGCCGCGGACGCGGAGTCCGCCGAGCGGACCGGCACCGTCGACACGCCGGCACCGGCACCGGACGGTCGGGCGACCGACGACGCCGAGGAGTCGCCGGTGAAGGCCTGGCTGGTGTTGTTCGGACAGGCGATCGTCGGCCTCGCGGTCGGCGTCGGCCTGTTCTGGGGTTTCACCGAACTGTGGCGATGGAATCCGTACTTCGCGCTGGTGCTCGCGGTCCTGGTGATCTTCGGCATCGTGACGCTGTCGCATGTGGTCCGGCGCACCAAAGACCTGCCGACGACGCTGCTCGCGCTCGGCGTGGGTCTGCTGGTCACCATCGGGCCGCTGGTGTTGTTGGCCGCGTGAGCCGGTGTGAACCGATGAACCCGTCGGGAGCGGAGCGAAGCGGGCGGACCGGATGAGACCCGACCTCCCGCGTCCGTCCGCCGAGATCCCGATCGGTCTGTCGACGGCGTCGGTCTATCCCCAGAACACCGAGGCGGCCTTCGCCTACGCCGCCGAACTGGGCTTCGACGGCGTCGAGTTGATGGTGTGGGGTGACGCTCTGAGCCAGGACATCCGGCGGGTCGAGTACCTGTCGGACCACTACCAGGTTCCGGTGCTGTCGATCCACGCCCCGTGTCTGCTCATCACCCAGCGGGTGTGGGGACGCGACCCGGTCGTGAAGCTGGCCCGTGCGGTGGAGGCGGCCGAGGATCTCGGTGCGTCGACCGTCGTCGTGCATCCGCCGTTCCGGTGGCAGCGTGGCTACGTCGCCGCCTTCGACGATCTCGTCGACGAACTCGAGGCGGACAGCGGGGTCGCGGTCGCCGTGGAGAACATGTTCCCCATGCGCGCCGACCGGCTGTTCGGCGCAGGGGAGCCCTCGGTCCGGCGACTCAGCAAGCGCGGCGGTGGTCCCGGTCTGGCGGCATCGGCGTTCGGCAAGTCGATCGATCCGACCGATGACGGCTACGCGCACTACACGCTCGATCTCTCGCACACCGCGACCGCCGGCGTCGACGCCCTCGCTCTTCTCGACCGGATGGGCTCGCGCCTCAACCACCTGCATCTCGCCGACGGCAACGGTGCCGCCACCGACGAGCACCTGATCCCCGGTGACGGGGCGCAGCCCTGCGCCGAGGTGTGCCGGCGCATCGCGGCGAGCGACTTCGCCGGGGCGGTTGTGCTCGAGGTCACCACGGGGAGCGCGCGCACCAAACCCGAGCGCAGCGCGCTGCTGGCCCGTTCGCTAGATTTTGCGCGGCGGCATCTCAAACGGGAGCTGCACCCCGAGCCCACCGGCCAGTTGAGCAGCTGATTCGTCGGGGGACGGGTCTCCTCGACGAAGGCGGGACGATGACCAGCAAGATCACCCAGGTGCAGGAGCTGACCGAGGTCGACCGTGGCGGTCCGGACTCGATCACCCTGCGGGCGCACATCGACGAGACGTTCACGATCGGCCCCAAGGTGCACGGCGGCACGCTGCAGATGGTGGTCGCGAAGGCGGCCCGGACCGCGCTGACCGCGCTCACGCCGGACGGCGACCGGCTCGCCGAGTCGGCGGCCGCGATGATCCCGGTGGCGATCTCCAGCGACTACCTCACCGCTCCCGATGCCGCGGACGTCGACCTGGTGATCAGTGTGCGCAAGCGCGGGCGCACCGTCACGGTCCTGTCGGTCGACGCCGTGCAACTCGGTCGGACCGTGGTGTCCTCGTCGGTGACGATGGCCCGTCCCGACAGCGGCCGGCCGCACCACTCCGGCCCCACGGTCCTCGACTCCGTGCCCGTGGAACCGTCGTCGACCGGCATCCCGCTCGACGGTTCGCCCATCGCCGAGGTCAACCACCTCGGCGCCGCCATCGACCTGGTCCTCGACTCGGAGACGTTCCCCGTCGTCCGCGGCGAGACCGGCGAGCCGCTCGTCCGCGGGTGGATCCGGCCGAAGGGCGTCGAACCCGACGAGTACTTCACGGTCCTGGTCGGTGACATCTCGCCCCCGGTCGTGATGAACCTGGCGCTGTTCGGATGGGCGCCCACGGTGCAGCTGACCACCTACGTCCGGCGCCATCCCGCGCCCGGCTGGCTGCGTTTCGCCGCGACGAGTTCCGAGGTCGGCCCCGGAATGTTCGAGGAGGACCACCTCGTGGTGGACTCGACCGGGACCGTCGTCGCACAGTCCCGTCAGCTCGCCCTCATCCCCGCAGGAAGGTAGACATCCGTGTCCGAACGCATCGCCATCATCGGCGGAGGCAAGATCGGTGAGGCACTGCTCGCCGGTCTGATCGGTGCAGGCACCCCCACCAAGGACCTCGTCGTCGCCGAGCGGGTGGAGAGCCGCGCCGCCGAGATCGCCGAGGAGTACGGCGTGCTGGTCACCGACGTCAAGAGCGCGGCCGAGTCGGCGCAGTATGTGTTCCTGGCGATCAAGCCCGACGACGTCGACTCGATCCTGCGCATCCTCGCCTCGGCGGAGGACAACGCGGAATCCGAGCGAGTGACCGTGACCCTGGTGGCCGGCCTGCCCCTGTCGCGCTACGAGAGCGCGCTGCAGGCCGGGTCGCCCGTCATCCGGGTCATGCCCAACACCCCGATGCTCGTCAACGAGGCGATGTCGGCGGTCTCGGCCGGCCGGTACGTCGGCGACGAACAGCTGCAGGCGGTGGTCAAGATTCTGCAGACGGTCGGCCGGGTGACGGTTGTGCCGGAGAAGCAGATGGACGCGGTCACCGCGGTGTCCGGTTCCGGTCCGGCCTACGTTTTCCTGCTCGCCGAGGCGATGATCGACGCCGGCGTCGGCTTGGGGCTCACCCGTGCCCAGGCCTCGGAGATGGCGGTGCAGACCATTCGCGGCGCGGGCATCCTGCTGAGCGACTCGGGGCTGTCCGCGGTCGACCTGCGTGCGGCCGTCACCTCGCCCGGCGGAACCACCGCCGAGGCGATCCGGGAGTTCGAGGCCAACGGTCTGCGGCACGCGGTCTACCAGGCGACTCGTGCCTGCGCGGCCGCCAGCGCCCGCGGCGGACGTCGAGTGGAAGTCGAGGGTTTGGCGCAGGGACACGCCGTCACCGACACCCCATGAATTGTGGTCGAACGGCCGACAAACCCCAGCATGTTGGGGTCGAGTCACAGGAATCTCAGAAATACCGGTCTCTCACGTCGCTTTTTTCACATCTGCCACGCTAAGCTTCTTTAAGCACGTGCGTGTCTGATGTCCGCAGGAGGGGAAGCCTGCGGCCGCGACGCGTGCACCGGAGGTATGAGTGATTCATGGCACCTGCAGACACTCCTGGTGACAGGACAGGCGCAGTGAGCAACGCGGCTTCGGCGTCGCAGTTTCTCACCGTCGCCGAGGTTGCATCGTTGATGCGCGTTTCGAAGATGACCGTCTACCGTCTCGTCCACAACGGCGAACTGCCCGCGGTTCGGGTCGGACGCTCGTTCCGTGTGCACGCGAAAGCGGTCCACGACTACCTGGAGACGTCGTACTTCGACGCCGGCTGATCCGGCTTTCGCACCACGCCTGAACAGCAGTTTCTTCGAAAGGTCTCCGTGACCGGCCCACGCCGGTCACGGGGCCTTTTGCGTGTGGGCGTCCCCGGCCGCCGCTCGTTGGCCATCGCGATTTCCCGATCCGGCGTGCCGCCCGGTAGGCTCGGTGGTCGCGTACCTGGATGCGCCGGTGAGCCCTACGTGACACACCGCCGCTCGTCGCTTCGCTCCCGGCGCCGTACCCGGCTGAAGTGCAGACCAGGGCCGAACAAGTACATCAGTGTCAATCGTGAGGAAGCGCCCCGATGGGTTCAGTGATCAAGAAGCGCCGCAAGCGCATGTCGAAGAAGAAGCACCGCAAGTTGCTGCGTCGGACCCGGGTGCAGCGTCGCAAACTCGGTAAATAGGCTTTTCTTCGGCATCAGGACCCGCTACGGCGGGTCCTTTTGTCGTCCCGGGCCTCCTCGGTGCGCCGGAACGCCCGACTGGCGATAGCCTCGGGGCATGGCCGAATCCACCTCCGCACCCCCCAGGGTGGTCCTGGTCACCGGGGCGTCGACCTTCCTCGGCGGCTACCTGGTGGCCCGTCTCGCGGCCAATCCGGACATCGAGAAGGTGCTCGCCGTGGACTCGCGGGTGCCGCGCAAGGATCTCCTCCGCCGGATGGGGCGAGCGGAGTTCCTCCGGGTGGACATCCGGCGTCCCACGATCGCGAAGGCGCTCGCCGCCTATGACGTGGACACGGTCGTCCACGCCGCGACGTCGATCGCCGACACCGCCCCGCACTCCCCTGCGATCAAGGAGTTCAACCTCGTCGGGGCGATGCAGGTGTGCGCGGCCTGCCAGCGCACACCATCGGTGAAGCGTCTCGTGCTGCGTTCCACCGCCATGGTGTACGGCGCGGGCAGCCGCGACCCGTCGCACTTCGCCGAGGAGACGCGCGCTCCCCGGGAGCCGAAGCGGGGATACGGTCGAGATCTACTCGACGTCGAGGGTTACGTCCGCGGCCTCGGTCGGCGGCGTCAGGACATCGACATCACCATCGTCCGCCCGCAGGCCATGTTGGGTCCGCGCATCACCACCCGGATGAGTTCGTACCTCTCCCTGCCGGTCGTGCCGACGGTGATCGGATTCCAGCCGCGCCTGCAGTTCCTGCACGAGGAGGATGCGCTTGCGGCGATGGAGCACGTCACCCTCGCCGGGAAGGTCGGCACCTACAACATCTCGGGCGAGGGCGTGGTGACGCTCACGCAGGCGATCCGACGCGTCGGGCACATCGAACTGCCTGTTCCGAGCAGTCTGCTGGCGCCGATCGCGGGGGTGTTCCAGGACCTGCGGTCGGCGAAGCTGCGGTCGTCGCAGACGGAGTTCCTCACCTACGGCCGGGTGCTCGACACGACCCGCATGCGGACCGAACTCGGCTTCGTCCCGCGGTACACGACGCTGGAGACGTTGGACGACTTCATCGAACGCAGCGGGGTGACGCCGGTGATCGGGTCCGATTCGTGGAGATCGTTCGAGCGACGGGTCGTGTCGGCCGCCCACCAGTTGCAGTGAAATTCAGGGTCATGATGGCGGCGAAGTCGCCGTGAGCATGCGCAACGTGGGTGCAACCTCTAGACTTGGACGCCAGACCCACATCGCGCCCAGCGCTCCTACGCCGCGACTCGTTCGCCCCGGCGGTCCGAGTGCCGGCAGCAACCCGAGCCCAGACCCGGCCCGGATTTCGAACCCAGGACTCAGCTAGGGGTGAGCACTTTGGCAGGTGGCGGAGCGACAGATGCACGTACCGCGAAAGTCATTCAGCTCTACACATCGCCGACGGGTCCCGATGCCCGGGGTGTCCGGGAATCGGGTCGCCGACGCCATCCGAGTCAGCAGGTCGGTCGTGAACGATCGAAAAGCGCAGCGGCGCAACGGGGATCGTCGACGCTCGGACACCCCAACACCGATGGGTTCGGCCGCGCGCCCGCGCAGGTGACCCCGATCAGCGACGAGATCACCCTTCCCGACGAGGCGCTGGGCGTCGAACATCGCGGTCCGTCGAAATCGAGTCCGCTGTTCAGCCTGGGCGGTCTGCGCGGCGCGGTCGCCGACACCCTCACCTCGACCGCCGGGTTCATCCGGGAACGGATGGCGGGGGAGTACGAGGTCGACGAGTTCGGATTCGATCCCCACTTCACCGAATCGGTGTGGTTCCCGGCGATCCGGCAGGTCTACGAGAAGTGGTTCCGCGTCGAGGTCACCGGTGTGGAGAACCTGCCGCGCGAGGGTGGGGCGCTCCTGGTCGCCAACCACGCGGGCACGATCCCGGTCGACGCCGTGATCACCTCGCTGGCCGTGCGCGACAACCACCCGGAGGGCCGGTACCTGCGGGTCCTGGCCGCCGACATGGCCTTCGACACGCCGGGCGTCAGTGAGGTCGCGCGGCGGATCGGTGCGACGCTGGCGTGCAACTCCGACGCCGACCGTCTGCTGCGCGCGGGTGAGCTGACCGCGGTCTGGCCCGAGGGGTACAAGGGCATCGGCAAGCTGTACAAGGACCGCTACAAGCTCCAGCGGTTCGGCCGCGGCGGGTTCGTGACGACCGCGCTGCGCAACGCCGCGCCGATCATCCCGGTGTCGATCGTCGGCTCCGAGGAGATCTACCCGATGCTCGCCGACCTCAAGCCGCTCGCCAAGATCCTCGGCCTGCCGTACTTCCCGGTGACCCCGCTGTTCCCGTGGCTCGGGCCGCTGGGCATGGTGCCGTTGCCGTCGAAGTGGCACATCCACTTCGGCC
Organism: Gordonia sp. SCSIO 19800; assembly: GCF_018132775.1. NCBI lineage: Bacteria > Bacillati > Actinomycetota > Actinomycetes > Mycobacteriales > Gordoniaceae > Gordonia > Gordonia sp. SCSIO 19800. Next base: position 80,540 of record NZ_JAGRQM010000003.1, read on the forward strand.
GGCCCATCGAGACCGGCTCCTACGACGAGGCGTCCGCCGACGACCCGATGGTGGTCTTCGATCTCACCGACCACGTGCGCGAAGAGATCCAGCAGACCCTCTTCCGGATGCTGAGCCGGCGCGGAAGCGTCTACTTCGGCTGAGCTCGGTGTCGCGCGGGGGCGTGGCGCGCGTTCGACGCCCGTTCCGGTCCGTCAGCTGATACTCATGGAGCATGCGTGCAGTCGTGTGCCGGCAGGGTGAGCTGACGGTCGAGGAGATCCCCACCCCCGAGCCCGGTAAGGGCCAGGTCCTGCTCCGCGTTCTCCGCGCGGGCATCTGCGGTTCGGACCTGCACGCCCGGGTCCACGCCGATGCCACGGCCCAGGTGTCTGCCGAGGTCGGCTACGACGCATTCATGCGGTCCGGGCAGTCGGTGGTCATGGGACACGAGTTCGCCGGCGAGGTGGTCTCCTACGGGCCCGGTTGCCGTAAACGCTGGACTCCCGGGACCCCGGTGGTGTCGGTCCCGATGATCCGGCACGGCGCCGACGCCCACCTGACCGGACTGTCGGAGTCCGCGCCCGGCGGGTACGCCCAGTTCGTCCTGGTGTCGGAGGACATGACCTTCGAGATCCCGGAGAACCTGCCCGCCGAGCATGCCGCGCTGACCGAGCCGATGGCCGTCGCCCATCACGCGGTCCGACGCGGGGAGGTGGGACGCCGGGATGTCGCGGTCGTCGTGGGTTGCGGCCCGATCGGGCTGGCCGTCATCACGATGCTGAAGGCCGACGGAGTTCGCACGGTCATCGCGAGCGACCCGTCACCCGGCCGCCGGGTGCTGGCGCACCGCGTAGGGGCCGACATCGTCGTCGACCCGGCGGCGTCGTCGCCGTTCGAGCGGTGTGCCGAGGTCGGCAAGTACATCACTCGCGCCCAGGATCTGCTGGGCGCGGCGTTCGACGCCATGCGGACGCTGCGGCGAATCCCCTTGGCGCCGTGGTCCTCGGTCTTCCGCATGGCCGACCGCCTGGGTGCCACACCGAAGGGCCCCGTCGTCTTCGAATGTGTGGGGACGCCCGGGATGATCGAGCACATCGTGACCGAGGCGCCGTTCCGGTCGCGGATCGTCGTGGTCGGGGTGTGCATGGAGCCTGACACCTTCCGTCCGGCGATGGCTCTCAACAAGGAACACGAGTTGCGGTTCGTGTTCGCCTACGACCCCGCCGAGTTCCACGACACGCTGCACATGATGGCCGACGGCAAGGTCGACGTCGCACCGCTGATCACCGCGACGGTCGGTCTCGACGGCGTGGGAGCGGCATTCGATGCCCTCGGCCGCGCCGAACACCACGCCAAGGTCCTCATCGACCCGATGAGTGAGGTGGACTCGCTGTAGGGGGAGGTTCGTCGATCGTGCGCAGGATTCCGTCGACTGTGCGGCCCCTCCGCTGGTTGAGCCGGCCCCGTTAGGCGAGTCGCCGTGTCGAAACCACCTGGCGACCACCCCCACCCCCCGCTGGTTGAGCCGGCAACGAGCCGTTAGGCGAGTCGCCGTGTCGAAACCACCTGGCGACCCGCACAACTCAGCTATCGGCGAACCTCGCCGACCTCAGACCGCAACGCTCAGAGTCTATTTCGTCTACGACGGTGACGCGCTGTGGAGGCTCATCCGGAATTGTCGGTGGTCGGGTTTAGATTGGTTGGTATCAGAACACGCCCCGGAAAAGGGGTGGGTCGGACAGGCGTCGGGGGGCGTTGTGAAGGCGTGGACCGATCTACCGAGCGAGTACATCGCCGGGGTCGATCCTGCCCACACGGCCGAGACCGACATGGTCATGTTGATGGCCGGCCTCGACGCCACCCGGCGAGGCGAGTCCTACCTCGCCTGGCACCGCTATCAGACGATCGCGGCGATGACCGACCGCCTGATCACCACCAGCGCGTCCGGGTTCGTCATGGACGGTCACGCCGACTGCGCCGCCCGTATCGCCCGCCAAGCCGGGGTGTCCCGCCGCCACGCCGAAACCCTCATCGACGAGGCCCTCGCACTACGGGATCGGCTCCCCGAGGTTGCTGACACCCTGCGTGACGGGGTCCTGTCGCAGTGGCAGATCCGGTTGGTCATCTCCCGCACCGAGCTGATCCCCGCCGATGACCCGATCACCCCCGCGTTGGATGCCGAGATCGCCGACACGGTGCGTCGCCGTACAGGTGTGTGGGATCGGGCGCGGTTGCGGGACATGGTCGACCGCCTGGTGTTCCGCCACGATCCGGATGCGGTACGCCAACGCCGCAAAGACGCCATGGACCAACGTGGGGTGTGGACTCACGAACTGCCCGACGGCACCGCCGAACTCACCGCCGTGATGTCGGCGGAGAACGTGCGGATCTCGGCCAAAGCCGTCGCCATCCTCGCCGACTCGGTCTGTCGGCGGGATGGCCGCACCCAGGGGATACGACGATCCGATGCGATGTTCGCGCTGTTGACCCGCACCAGCTTCGACTGCCAATGCGACGATGAACAGCCCTGCACCGCCGACATCCCCGACCCACAGAGTGTGCTCGACGCGGTCCGCGCCGAGGTCGTGATCCATGTGGTGACCGATGCCGCGACCCTGGCCGGGGCACCTTGGGTGGGGTTTCTCGACGAGCACGGCATCATCAGCGACGAGCATGTCCGTGACCTCGCCGCCCGCCCCGACGCCACCCTCACCCCGGTCACCCCCGCCCGCACCCAACCCACCTACCTCGCCGACACCGCCGATACCGCCGACGATGACCAGCGGCGGAGCGCGCAACGCCCGGCACCAGCCGAGGACACCCGAGCCGACGACGCCACGACCGGCGCACACGGCGAAAACGAAACGGACGCAGCCGAACCCGATCGACCCGTCGAGACCACCGCGAGTGTCGCAGTGATCTACCCGGCCACCCATCCCGGCAACGGATACCGGCCCACCACGTCGTGCGCCGACTTCGTGCGGGTGCGGGACGGATACTGCACCGAACCCGGCTGCACCCGTTCAGCATTCGCCTGCGATCTCGACCACGTCACCGAGTACGACCACACCGACCCCGCCCGCGGTGGGGCGACGTCGAGTGAGAACCTCAACGCCAAATGCCGCCCCGGTCACCTGTTCAAAACCCACGGGGACTGGGTCGATGTGCAGTACCGCGACGACGACGGCCGCCTTGTCACCGAATACGAGACCCCCGAAGGGGTCACCCTGCCCGGCGACGCCGAAACCCTGGAAGACACCTTCCCCAACCTGCGGCGTATCCGGTTCGAACAAGCCGCCCAAGCTCCACCTACCCCACGGGTCATCGCCTCCGACAACCCGGAGCGCACAACCAGCCGACTGGACGCCAAACTGGCCCGCCGGCGACAAGAACGCGCCCGCAACAAACGAGCCCGCGAAGAACTCGATCGCCTCGACCCACCGCCCTTCTGATCCGGGGAGCCAGGGCCGTCGGCGTCGAACGGTCAGCGCTGCCGGAGGAACCGCGCCGCGGCTGCGGCGCCACCGCCCGCGGCGCCCAGCACGATGGCGGTGCCGGCGCCGTACTTCGCGGCCTTGCGCGCGGTGCGGAAGTCGTACATCTCCCAGCCGCGGACCTTGGCGACGTCGCGCAGGTCCGTGTCGGGGTTGATCGCCACCGCGCGGCCGACGAGCGACAGCATCGGTACGTCGTTGTGTGAATCCGAGTACGCCGTACAGCGTTTCAGGTTGAGCCCCTCGCGGATCGCGAGCGCGCGCACCGCATGGGCCTTACCGGGGCCGTGCAGGATGTCGCCGACGAGCCGCCCGGTGAAGACCCCGTCGACGCTCTCGGCGACGGTGCCCAGCGCACCGGTCAACCCCAGCCGGTCGGCGATGGTCTGCGCGAGTTCGACGGGTGTCGCGGTCACCAGCCAGACCTGCTGTCCGGCATCGAGGTGACGCTGTGCCAACGCCCGCGTACCCGGCCAGATCTTGTCCGCGATGTAGTCGTCGAAGATCTCCTCGCCGAGCTCGACGAGTTCGGAGGTCGGCTTGCCCGCGATGAACGACAACGCCTTCTCCCGGCCCTCCGCGACGTCGCGCGCATTCTCCTTGCCGGTGATCCGGAACTTCGCCTGCGTCCACGCGAAATCCATGATGTCGCCGTAGGTGAAGTACTTCCGCGCGGCGAGACCGCGAGCGAAGTGCACGATCGACGCGCCCTGGACCAGGGTGTTGTCGACGTCGAAGAAGGCGGCGGCGGTGAGGTCGCGGCGGGGTTCGCCCGGGATCTCGGCCGTCGGGCGCGAACGCAGCGAGTCGACGGCGGCCTTCGCGCTCGCCTCACCGGCCAGGGTCTGGCGGAGTTCGTGCGCGGTCTGCCGGAAGCGGCCGGTCGCGGCGGTCGCTCGCTGGGAGATCCAGGTGGTGACCCGGTTGGTCTCGTCGTCGACGAGTTCGTGGAGTTCGGCGTCCTCGTCGAAGTCGTCGGTGAACTCCACGCTCGCGGCGTGGGCCTCCCAGTCGTCGCCCGTCGGGCCGTCGCCCTGCATCGGATTCGGCGGGAGAAGTGCGGCGTCGTCGGGCGTCTCGTCGTCCTGCCGGTCTTCCGGGCCCGGGGTCTCGCCCACTGCCCACCTCCCACGCGTAGCGCCAGCACTGCTTGCCGGGTACAGCCTAGTGGTGCGCCTGGGAACCGGGCGACTGGTCTCCGGCGTTCGATCCCCACGCCCGGTGACGGACCGCACACCGTCGGCGGGGGAGGGTCACCCGGCTGATCCCGCGGGCGCTGCGCTGGGAGGATGGTCGGCATGACGGTGGAACTGTTGACCCGTGCGGGGTGCGCGGCGTGCGCGGCGGCCCGCTCCGAACTGACCCGGATCTGCGCCGACATGGGCGTGGAGTTCACCGAGGTCGACGTCGACGAGGCGGCCGAAGGGGGTCGGCCGGACGTGCGCGCCGAGTTCGGCGACCGGCTCCCGGTGGTCCTCCTCGACGGTGACGAGCACAGCTACTGGGAGGTCGACGAACCGCGTCTGCGGGACGATCTCGCGGCGCGGCGGTGATCGGCGCCCACGTTCGACGAGACGTTTAACACAGCTCGGCCGATCCCGAGGGGCCGTGTGAACAGATTCACAGGGAAGTTATATCCTCCCTTGGTCGGGAAGAGTCGGGTCCCGGTGTCTGGTGACGCCGGCAGATGTGTGGGAGTGCGAGTGGGCGCGGAGAGTGCGAAGTCGGCCGACGCCGACCCTCCTGCGTCCGCCGTCCCTCCGGTCGACGGCCCCGCCACCGACATCCCCGGCCCCACGGTCGCCCGGTTGGCCACCTACCTGCACGTACTGCGCTCGTTCAGCCGTCGGGGCATCCTGCTGGCGTCGAGCGGCGAGCTCGCGACGGCAGCCGGGGTCAACCCGGCCATCCTGCGCAAGGACCTCTCCTACGTCGGCGCCAACGGCGTGCGCGGCGTCGGATACGACGTGGGCAAGCTGACCGCCCGGATCTCGATGACGCTGCACACCGACAGCATCCACACCGTCGCGCTCGCGGGCGCCGGCTCGCTCGGCCGTGCGCTGCTGTCGCACGCCGGCTTCGGACGCGGCTTCCGGGTCGCCGCGATGTTCGACGCCGATCCGGCCCTGACCGGCGCGGTTCTCGAGCCGGGCGGCCCGCGGGTCGCCCCGCTGACCGACATCGCCGCCGTCTGCGCACAGGTGGTCCCGGCCGTCGAGATCGCGGTGATCGCCACCGCCGACGACGACGCCCGACGCGTCTTCGATGCCTTCGTGGCCGCGGGTGTCCGGCAGGTGCTCAACGTCACGCCCGTGTCGCTTCCGGCGGAGTCGGATGTTGTCGTCAGACAAGTTGATCTAGCCTTGGAACTACAGGTGTTGGCTTTCCAGGCCTCTCGCGGGCCGCGCGACGACGTCAAGGAGCCGCGCGAGGCGAAGCCGACGCGGGGGCACCGGGGAAGTGCCGGACACCAGGGAAATGTGATGGGTGAAGAAACGGTGACAGCGTGAGTGTTCTGTTGTTCGGGGTATCGCACCGCAGTGCTCCCGTCGAGGTGCTCGAGCGGTTGGCGGTCTCCGACCACGACCGCCCCAAACTGATCGACGAACTGCTCTCCTCGCGGGCGATCTCCGAAGCCATGCTCGTCTCCACGTGCAACCGCGTGGAGATCTACGCCGTCGTCGACGCCTTCCACCCGGCGCTCGAGGCGGTCGGCTCGGTCCTCGGCGACCACTCCGGCATGACCGTCAACGAGATGACCCGCCACGCCTACGTCCGTTACTCCGAGGCCGCCGTCGAGCATCTCTTCACCGTCGCGGCGGGCCTCGACTCGCTCGTCGTCGGCGAGCAGCAGATCCTCGGCCAGATCCGCAACGCCTACCTCAGCGCCGACGCCAACGACTCCGCCGGACGAGTGCTGCACGAACTGGCGCAGCAGGCGCTGCGGGTCGGCAAGCGCGTGCACACCGAGACCGGCATCGACCGCGCGGGTGCGTCCGTGGTCTCCGTCGCGCTGCACCGTGCGAAGTCGCTGCTCACCGATCCCGCGACGGGCGCGCATCGCCTGCGCCGCGCGGTGGTCGTCGGTGCCGGCGCCATGGGCGGTCTGGCGACCGCGCAGCTGGCCCGTGAGGGCGTGACCGAGATGGTCGTCGTCAACCGGACCGTCGACAAGGCCGACCACCTCGCGGGCAACATCGCCGCCAACCACGGCATCAGCGTCCGCGGCGTCGGGCTCGACGACCTGCCGGAGGCGATGGCCACGGCCGACGTCGTCGTCACGTGTACGGGCGCGATCGGCGCGGTCGTCGGCGTCGGGTCGGTGCACTCGGCGCTCGCGGCCCGTACCGGGGACGCAGCACCGCTCGTCATCTGCGACCTCGGGCTCCCGCGCAACGTCGACCCCGCCGCGGCCCGCCTGCCCGGCGTGCACATCGTCGACATCGAGGGACTGCGCGGCGACTCCGAGACCCAAGCCGCCGAGAATGACACCCTCGCCGCCCGGTCGATTGTCGCCGCCGAGCTCGCCGACTACCTCACGCACCAGCGTCAGGCCGAGGTCACCCCGACCGTCGCGGCCCTGCGCCAGCGCGCGGCCGACGTCGTCGAGGCCGAGATCCTGCGCCTCGAGACCCGCCTGCCCGACCTCGAGGGCGCACAGCGCGACGAGGTCGCCAAGACCGTCCGCCGCGTCGTCGACAAGCTGCTGCACGCACCGACCGTGCGCGTCAAGCAGCTCGCCTCGACCCCCAACGGGGATCACTACGCCGAGGCGCTGCGTGAGCTGTTCGAACTCAAACCCGGTGCAGCCGAAGCGGTTTCGGCTCCCGACCATCTCGGTGGCCTGCCTTCGGGCGACGCGGCCGGCGATCTGGGTGACCGATGAGCGAACCCTCCACCGCGCCGATCCGGATCGGTACGCGGGGCTCGCTGCTGGCCCGGACCCAGTCGCAGACCATCGCCGACGCCCTGACCGCCGCCGGACATCCCGCCGAACTGGTCATCATCAAGACCGCCGGTGACGCCTCGGCGGCCCCCGTCACCGAGATCGGCGTCGGGGTGTTCACCACGGCGATCCGCGTCGCGCTGCGGAACAACGAGGTCGACGTCGCGGTGCACTCGTACAAGGACCTCCCGACCGCCCCCGAGAACGACCTCACGATCGCGGCCATCCCGCCGCGCGTCGATCCCCGGGATGCGCTGGTCGCACGCGACGGAATGGTGCTCGGCGAACTGCCGCCCGGCTCGGTGATCGGTACCTCGGCCCCGCGGCGGGCCGCGCAGCTTAGAGCACTGGGTCTCGGTTTGGAAATCCGCCCCCTACGAGGCAACCTAGACTCTCGGTTGGGCAAAGTCGCCAGCGGCGAACTCGACGCAGTCGTGGTCGCCCGCGCCGGACTCGTGCGGATCGGACGGACCGACGTGGTCTCCGAGGCGCTCGAACCGGTGGTCATGCTGCCGGCGCCGGCGCAGGGTGCACTCGCTGTGGAGTGCCGCTCAGACGATGCCGAACTGGTGAGAATTCTCGCCGAGTTGGACGACCAGTCCACCCGCGCGGCCATCGAGGCCGAACGGGCGGTACTCGCGGCTCTCGAAGCCGGATGTACCGCACCGGTCGGTGCGATCGCCGAGGTGGTCGAGTCGATCGACGAGGACGGGCGCATCTTCGCCGAACTGTCGTTGCGTGCGGCGGTGGCGGCCGAGGACGGGTCGGACGTGATCCGCGCTTCGGTGGTGGGTCCGGTCGATCGTGCCGTTCAGCTGGGCAAGGACCTCGCCGCCGAACTGCTGGAGCTGGGAGCGGGCGACCTCGTCAACTCTCCCTAGCAGAGAACGAACTGCAGCCCTCGCCGAGAGGGCAGGAGAGTGCGAACCCATGAGCCGTACGAAGAAGGCAAATCCCGGACGGATCCTGTTCGTGGGGTCGGGTCCAGGGGACCCAGACCTGCTCACCGTGCGGGCACGCACCGTGATCACCAACGCGACCACCGCCTACATCGATCCCGATGTACCCGCGCCGGTGGTGTCGCTGATCGGCAGTGCGCATCGCGACGAACCCGCCGCCGATACTCGCCGATCCACCAAGAAGGCCGAGAAGCCCGCTGACGACGCCGCGTCGACGCCCGCCGCATCGGCCGACGATTCGCAGGCCGCCGGTGACGAGGCCGGCGCGACCGATGCCGGGCAGACCGACGAGGAGTCGGTGGTCCGGCCGGCGCTCGGCGATCCGGCCGAGGTCGCCAAGACCCTCGTGGCCGCGGCCCGCAACGGCGACGACGTCGTGCGCGTGGTCGCTGGCGATCCGCTGACCACCGATTCGGTCCTCGCCGAGGTCAACGCCGTCGCCCGTACGACCGTCACCTTCGAGGTGCTGCCGGGCCTGCCCGCCGCATCCGTGGTCCCGAGCTACGCCGGCATGCCGCTCGGTTCCACCCACACCGAGGCCGACGTGCGCGGCGAGGTCGACTGGGCCGCGCTGGCCGCCGCCCCCGGCCCGCTGGTGCTGCACGCGACATCGGGCCACCTGGCCGAGACCGCCAGCGCGCTCACCGAGCACGGCATGGCCCCCCAGACCCCGGCCGCCATCACCATCAACGGCACCACCTGCGCGCAGCGCACCATCGAGGCCACGCTCGCGACGCTCAACGAGCAGGGCAATGCGCTCACCGGTCCGCTGATCGTCACGGTCGGCAAGGTCGTGGGTGCGCGCGGCAAGCTGTCGTGGTGGGAGTCGCGCGCCCTGTACGGCTGGACCGTCCTGGTGCCGCGGACGAAGGACCAGGCCGGCGACATGAGCGAACGCCTCGTCAGCCACGGTGCGATGCCCAAGGAGGTGCCGACCATCGCGGTCGAGCCGCCGCGGAGCCCCGCGCAGATGGAACGCGCCGTCAAGGGTCTTGTCGACGGGCGGTACCAGTGGGTGGTGTTCACCTCCACCAACGCGGTGCGCGCGGTGTGGGAGAAGTTCGCCGAGTTCGGGCTGGACGCCCGGGCGTTCTCCGGCGTCAAGATCGCCTGCGTCGGTGAGGCCACCGCCGAGAAGGTGCGCTCCTTCGGCATCAACCCCGAACTCGTGCCGTCGGGTGAGCAGAGCTCGCTCGGTCTCCTCGAGGACTTCCCGCCCTACGACGACGTCTTCGACCCGGTGAACCGAGTTCTGTTGCCGCGCGCCGACATCGCGACCGAGACACTGTCCGAGGGACTGCGCGACCGCGGCTGGGAGATCGACGACGTCACCGCGTACCGCACCGTGCGCGCCGCGCCGCCGCCCGCCGAGACCCGCGAGATGATCAAGACCGGTGGTTTCGACGCGGTCTGCTTCACCTCCAGCTCGACCGTGCGCAATCTCGTGGGCATCGCCGGAAAGCCGCACGCGCGCACCATCGTCGCGTGCATCGGACCCAAGACCGCCGAGACCGCAACGGAATTCGGGCTCCGGGTGGATGTGCAGCCGGAGAACGCATCGGTGCTCGAACTCGTCGACGCGCTCGCCGAGCACGCCGCCCGACTTCGGGCCGAGGGCGCACTTCCGCCCCCGCGCAAGAAGTCTCGACGCTCGCGTTCCTGAGCTGCTCCTGCTCCCTGAGGTGCGAGGAGCGATAGCCGCCGGGCCGAGCAAGCGACGAAGGAGCGCGTCGAGGTCGACGAGCCTCGAAGGGCCCGTGAGACGAAGGAGACCCATGCCACCCGTGATCCGGCCCCGACGACTGCGGACCACCCCGGCCATGCGCCGGCTGGTCGCCGAGACCTCGCTGGAGCCGCGACATCTGGTGCTGCCGATGTTCGTCGCCGACGGCATCGACGACCCGGCTCCGATCTCGTCGATGCCGGGCGTCGTGCAGCACACGATGGATTCGCTGCGGACCGCCGCGGCCGAGGCCGTCGACGCCGGTGTCGGCGGGCTCATGCTGTTCGGGGTGCCGCGCGCCGAGGACAAGGACGCCACCGGGTCGGGTGCGGATGCCGACGACGGAATCCTCAACCAGGCTCTGCGTACCCTCGGCGACGATCTCGGGGACGCCACGGTCCTGATGGCCGATACCTGCCTCGACGAGTTCACCGATCACGGGCACTGTGGCGTCGTCGACGGTCGGGGTCGCGTCGACAACGACGAGACCCTCGCACGCTACGTGTCGATGTCCCTGGCGCAGGCGCGGGCGGGTGCGCATCTCCTCGGGCCGAGCGGGATGATGGACGGCCAGGTCGCCACGATCCGGGCCGCCCTCGACGCGGCGGGCTTCACCGACACCGGGATCCTGGCCTACGCCGCGAAGTACGCCTCGGCGTTCTATGGCCCGTTCCGCGAGGCGGTCGGCTCGTCGTTGCAGGGCGACCGGCGCACGTACCAGCAGGACGCGGCCAACCGGGTCGAGGCGCTGCGCGAGGTCCGGCTCGACCTCGAGGAGGGCGCCGACATCGTGATGGTGAAGCCGGCGATGAGTTACCTCGACATCGTGCGCGACGTCGCCGACATGAGTGACGTGCCGGTCGCGGCCTACCAGATCAGCGGTGAGTACTCGATGATCTCCGCCGCCGCCGAACGCGGGTGGATCGATCGCGACGCGGCGATCCTGGAATCGCTGACCGCCATCCGACGGGCCGGTGCGTCGATCGTCCTGACCTACTGGGCGGCCGAGGTGGCGCAGCGCCTGTCCTGACCTGAGCGTGTAGGGCTCGTCGTGCTGCCCGTTCACTAGGCTGGTCCCATGTCCGCACCGTACGACCCCGCGTCCGACCCCGGCGCGCCGTCGCGACCGAAGATCCCCGACTCCGTCTCCATCGCCGTCGAGCTGTGGGTGGTGGTGATCGTCGGGCAGATCGTGGCGATGTTCGCGCAGACCGGCACCTTCGTCGACATGATCCGCGATCAGGTGAGTTCTGCTCCGCAGGAAGGGGTCCCGCCCGAGCAGATCGACTTCATGACCTCGTCGGGGTTCGTGGTCGGTGTGCTGGTCGTGACGTCGCTGTTCCTCACCGCGATCACGGCACTGGTCGTCTGGTTCACCCGTAAGGGCTACAACTGGGCGCGGATCGTGCTGTCGGCGATGGGTGTCTACGTCGTGGTCAGCCTGCTCTTCTCGCTGTTCGGTGGCGACACGTCGCCGGCGTGGGCGATGGTCCCGCAGGTGATCAGCGGCGTCGCGGCGCTCGGTGCGACCGTGCTCCTCATGCGCGGGGACTCGGAAAAGTACTGCCGGGAGATGGCCGCGGCGCGGAAGCCGCAGCCGGTCCACCCGCCGTCACCCCCGTACCCGTACGGCCAGAACCCGTACGGCCAGAACCCGTACGGCCAGAACAGGCCGTATGGTGACAGCGATCATCGCGGCGCGCCCGGCCCGTACTCCGACGACGCCCGATCCGAGCCCGTTCACCTCGACAAGCCGCATCCGGAGAACCGGGGCACCGACAACCAGAACGAAGGACCGAAGAACCAGTGACAAGTCCTGATCCGGCGCTGCGTCCGAAACTCGTCGTCTGGGCCTACCGGTGCTGGCTGACCTCCGGCGCACTGCTGATCGCGCTCGGTGCACTGGTCATCGTCGTGTCGGCGGCCAGCGACACCGGGACCGTCACGTCCGGGGTGCTCGGCGCCATGGTCGCCGTCGTGGGTGTCGGGTACATCCTGCTGGGCAGCAAGGCCTACACCGGCGATGTGCGGTGGCGGTCGTCGCTGGCGGCACTGACCCTGGTCGTCGTGGCCATGCTGCTGTTCCTGAGCCTGGGGATGAACTTCTTCGCGTTCCCGTTGCTCGCGGGCCTCATCGGTTTGTTCGGGTCGTTGCTCGCCTACCGTCCGCCCGCCGAGACCTGGTACACCGGCAAGGAGCCGGAGCCCAAGACGCCGCGGTCGCGCAAGTAGGGCACATGACCGACGACGATCCGGAAGGTCACGACTCCGTCGAGCCGGCGGGCGAGGTGCTGTTCGCCGAGTCCGGCGGCAGCTGGTGGGTGGTGCTGATCGGTCCGGTCCTGGTGGGCGCGGTCCTCGCGATGGAGATCGCCGGGCCCGGTCAGGTGCACTGGCCGGTGCTGGCGATCTTCTTCGTGCTGCTGCTGGGGTTCTCGCTCGTGCAGGTGTCGGCAGCCCGTCGGCATGTCAGCGTCGAGCTCACCGAGACCACGCTCCGCCAGGGTGCCGTCACGACGCCGCTGGCCGACATCGCGAAGATCTTCCCGCCCAATCACAGCCACACCCCCGAGGACTGGGAGAGTGCGTCCGCGTTGGGCGAGCTGCACGGTGTACCGCGCCGCCGCAAGGGAATCGGTGTGCAGCTGACCTCCGGGCGGATCGCCCAGGCGTGGGCCCGCGACGTCGAGCGGTTGCGCAGCGAGCTCACGCAGGCGCACGAGGCCGTCCGGCTGGGGCTACCGCCTCGGGGGACGTCGAGGACCGAACCGTCCTCGGAGGATCAGGACACGACGGAGTGACGTCCCGCCCGGCTGTCGCGGTAGGCGCGGCGCCGTAGATCCCCGAGCCACGACGGGGCGAACTCGACGCCCTCGGGCCGGTGCAGGATGGGGTCGAAATCGACGTCGAGTCCGGTGAGGACATGGTCGAGTTCGATCCGGACGACCGGCACGAACCGTCCGGCGCCGGCTTCTAAGACGATGACGATCGGTTGGTTGCGGCGGAGACGGGCAGCCAGGTCCTCGATCGACAGGCCCGATGAGTCCGACGGTTCGAGGATGCGGGCCCGAATCCAGTACAGGTCACCGTCGTACCGGTACGGCGTCAGGCTCGACACCGCGGTGGCCCAGTGCGTCGTCGGCAGCGGGACGGGCAATCGGCCGTCGAGCGGCGCCGGGCCGGCGAGCAAAAGATCCCACGCGCCGGTGGCGTTGGTCGACGGCGACACCCCGCCGCCGCCGACGGCGCCGGGGTCGGTCGACGGGAAGCGGATGGCCAGCCCGACGATGTCTGGTAGGCCGCCGGGTGTGCCGATGCCCTTGGACACCCGCACCGACACCGGGCCGCTGTGGAAGGGGAGTGGGTGGTCAGCTGACAGCGCGGCCGCGCCCCCACACAGCAGACCGTCGGGGTGGAACACCCGGGCGTGTCTGAGGGCGGCCAGCCAGCGGAACGGGGTCGTGATGAGGTCGGGTAGTGCGCTCATGAGAACTCTGGTTGTCGGTGCGTTCCTAGCCGGACGGGTCCGGATCGACGACGTCCTTGATCTTGCCCATGACACCCTTCTCGGTGCCGAACTGCGGCTTCTGCGGGGTGCCCATCGCGCCGTCGTAGGTCGCGTAGAGCTTCGGGTCCGGCGGCGGCCCCGACTGCCGATCGCCCAGCGGCTGCGGGTCAGTATGCCCGTGGTGCGCAGGCCCAAACACCAATGCCGAAACGACAACGCGGCCACCGTCTGTTCGACGGTGGCCGCGATGGTCTCGAGAGCGGGGCTCAGCCGTTCTGGAGCATGGGTGCGCGCAGCAACTCTTCCGGGACGCCGAAGGCGTCGACGAGCGACCGGGCATGCGGTCGCAGTTCCTGGCAGAGCTCGTTCACGCCGCGGCGGATCGCCTTGGCGCGCTCCACCGAGATGTGCCGGTGCATCATGAACCAGGACAGGTCGTCCTCCAGTGCCGAGTAGACGAACAGGTCGCACACCTTGCCCAGAAGCTCTGCCGCCGAACGGGAATCGCAGTTCTCGATCGCCTCGACAAAGGCCTCGAGTACCACGCGTTCGATGTGCGCGTGCCCGACCTTCAGCAGGTGGTCCTGCGCGTTGTTGAACACCTCGAAGGCGTCGTTGTCGTCGTCGAGCGCGCGGCGTAGTCGTTGCGCGCACGTCCGGACGAGGTGGTCCTCGCGGTTGCGGAACAACCGGATCTGGGTGCTGCGGTCGGTGAGCGCCGACTTCTCGGTGTCCTCGTCGGAACCGTCGAGCAGGGTCTGCACGACCTGCCGGACCGCGGTCTTCTCGGCCACCACGTCGCGGGCCATCCCCGCGATGAAGCGCACCCAGCCGCCCGCCGAGAGTCCTTGGACATCTTCGGAGTACGCCGACAGCAGCTCCTTGGCGATGAGCTGCGTCATGATCGTGTTGTCGCCCTCGAAGGTGGTGAAGACGTCGATGTCACCCCGCATGATCGACAGCTGGTTCTCGTCGAGATAGCCTGCGCCGCCGCAGGCTTCACGGCTGACGTTGATCGCGTGGGAGGCGTGCCACGTGGCGTAGGCCTTGAGGCCGGCGGCCTGCCCCTCGAGCTGGCGCTGGCGTCCGGCGTCGGAGTCGTCGGGTGCGACCGACTGGACCTCGTGCAGTTCGTCGACGATCTCGTTCTGCGCGAATCCGATCGCGTACGACTTCGCGATGAGCGGCAACAGCTTCCGCTGGTGACCGAGGTAGTCCATCACGGTGATCTCGTCGGTGCCCTCGGGCGCCTCGAACTGCTTGCGGATCAATCCGTAGCGGGTCGAGAGTGCCAGCGCCTTGCGGCCGGCGGCACCCGCGGTCGCCGCCACGCTGACGCGGCCGCGGATGAGGGTGCCCAGCATGGTGAAGAAGCGGCGGTTGGTGTTCTCGATCGGCGAGCTGTAGCTGCCGTCTTCGGCGACGTCGGCGTAGCGGTTGAGCAGGTTCTCCGCGGGGATGCGGACGTTGTCGAACATGATCCGGCCGTTGTCGACGCCGGCGAGTCCGCCCTTGTACCCGCAGTCGCTGGTGGTGACGCCGGGCAGGTCGGCGCCGTCCTCGTCCCGGATCGGCACCACGAAACAGTGCACGCCACGGCCTTCGGGCTCCTCGTCGGGCCCGCCGGTGACGAGCTGGGCGAACACCGCGGCATACCGGGCGTGGGCGGCGGCGCCGCCGATGTAGTCCTTGCGGGACGACGGGGTGGGGGAGTTGATCACGAACTCGCGGGCCTCACGGTCGTAGGTCGCCGTGGTCTCGATGGCCTGCACGTTCGAGCCGTGCCCGGTCTCGGTCATCGCGAAGCACCCGAGGACGCTCAGGTCGATGATGCCGGGCACGTACTTCTCGTGATGCCGTGCGGTACCGAGGTTTTCGACGGCGCCGCCGAAGAGGCCCCATTGCACGCCGGCCTTGACCATGAGGGACAGGTCCGCGTAGCCGAGCATTTCGATGGCGGTGATCGACGCGCCGATGTCACCGCTGCCGCCGTGGTCCTCGGCGAAACCGGCGGCCGCGAAGCCCTGCGAGGCGAGCTCGCGCATCACCTCGAGGGTGTGGGCGCGCGCCTCGTCGAGCGTCCGGGACGGGTCGGGCAGGAGGTCGGCGCGGTTCGAGTTCTCCCGCACCGTCTCCCTCGTCGCGCGCCAGCGTCCGTCGAGGACGAACCGGAGGTTGTCGACGAGCAGGGCCCGCTCGTCCGCGGACAGTTCGTCGTCGGCGGAGACGTCGGCTGGGGCGACCGGGTCGTCGACCGTCGGTTCGGTCGCGATGGGTGTCGGGCTCGTCGTCGACGGGGTCTTCTCCGTAGAGCTCTTCTCAGCCGGGGTCTTCTCGGTGGGAGCGGTGGGGGTTGCCATGGCTCCACCGTACGTAGTGACCACGCGTCGGACCCAGCTTTTGTGGCGGTCGCTACTGACGAGTAATGCGCACCGATCCGTTACGCAGGTCGGCGCCGAACTCCTGCTTCGGGAAGGCCCGAGGGTCTCGTCGCCTCCATGTGGTGATACTTGACCCATGTCAGTCGCGGACACCGATCCGACCGCCTTTCGCACGCGTGTCGTCGCCGAGTCCATCCGTCTGTTCAGCGAGCACGGCTACGAGTCGACGACCGTCGAGCAGCTCGCGGCCGCCGCCGGGATGTCCCGGCGCACGTTCTTCCGTCAGTTCGGGTCCAAGGAAGATGTCATCTTCGCCGACCATGAGTCGCTGCTCGCGCAGGTCGGAGACCGGCTCGCGGTCGAGCACGACGACCCGTGGCTGGCCGTCTGCGCCGCTGCCGAACTGGTCTTCGCCCACTTCGTCCGGGATCGCGAGCTCGCGGTTCGGCGCGCACAGGTGGTGCAGGAGGTGCCTGCACTGCGCGATCGCGAGCTGGTGACGACGTACCGCTACCAGGGTGCGTTCGAGGAGTTCCTGCGCGCACGGTTGCCCGACGAGTCGCCGGTGCGCGTCGTGGCCTACGTGGCGGCGGTCACGGGCACCCACAACTTCCTGCTGCGGCAGATGATCCGCGGCGACACCGAGGCCACCCCGGAACGACTCCGGGAGGAGTTGCGGCGGGTGACGTTGGCACTCGGTGCCGTGGATGCGGGTGGTGCGACGTCCCCGGCGGGCGGGTCGGGCAGACAGGTCACCGTGGTCACCTATCCGGCCGGTACGTCTCCGACGGAAGTCGCACGTCGGGTGGTCGAAGAGCTGGGCGAGGGCTGAGTCCGGCGGAGGGTTGCGGGACATCGGCGTCGGTTTCGAGGAGAATCGGCGGAGACGGGGTCTGCATCGATTGACATGGCACTCAGTGCCGTGCTGAACTGGTTGTCAACATCTGCCGGCACCCCGCGTGCCGGGAACGAACAGGCACTCGCTGTGCCGTGAGGAGTTGTCATGGGCTACGGAAATCCCGACTTCAACGTCTTCGAGCTCCCGGAAGAGCACCTGGCGCTGCGTGAGGCCATCCGCGCGCTCTCGGAGAAGGAGATCGAGCCGCACGCCGCCGACGTCGACGAGAACTCGCGGTTCCCGCAGGAGGCGCTCGACGCCCTCGTCGCATCGGGTTTCAACGCCATCCACGTGCCCGAGGAATACGGCGGCCAGGGTGGCGACTCCATCGCCGCCTGCATCGTCATCGAAGAGGTCGCCCGCGTCGACGCATCGTCGTCGCTCATCCCCGCGGTCAACAAGCTCGGCACCATGGGCCTGATCCTCAACGGCTCCGACGAACTCAAGCAGCAGGTGCTGCCCGGCATCGCCTCCGGTGAGGACATGGCGTCGTACGCCCTGAGTGAGCGCGAGGCCGGTTCGGATGCCGCGGGCATGAAGACCCGCGCCCGTAAGGACGGCAACAACTGGGTCCTCAACGGCTCCAAGTGCTGGATCACCAACGGCGGCAAGTCGAGCTGGTACACCGTGATGGCCGTGACCGACCCGGAGAAGAAGGCCAACGGCATCTCCGCGTTCATGGTTCACAAGGACGACCCCGGCTTCACCGTCGGACCGCTGGAGAAGAAGCTCGGCATCAAGGGTTCGCCGACCGCGGAGCTGTACTTCGAGGACTGCACCATCCCGCTCGACCGCATCATCGGCGACGAGGGCACCGGCTTCAAGACCGCCCTGCAGACCCTCGACCACACCCGCCCGACCATCGGCGCGCAGGCCGTCGGCATCGCGCAGGGCGCGCTCGACCAGGCCATCGCATATGTCAAGGACCGCAAGCAGTTCGGCAAGCCGATCAGCTCGTTCCAGGGCGTCGAGTTCATGATCGCCGACATGGCGATGAAGGTCGAGGCGGCTCGCCTCATGGTCTACACCTCGGCCGCTCGCGCCGAACGCGGCGAGAAGAACCTGGGCTTCATCTCCTCGGCGTCGAAGTGCTTCGCGTCCGACGTCGCGATGGAGGTCACCACCGACGCCGTGCAGCTGTTCGGCGGTGCCGGGTACACCCGCGACTTCCCGGTCGAGCGCATGATGCGCGACGCCAAGATCACCCAGATCTACGAGGGCACCAACCAGATCCAGCGCGTCGTCATGAGCCGCGCGCTCCTGCGCTGATCGCCCCTGAAGCACCACGATCTCGCCCCGTCGGCTTCGGCCGGCGGGGCGAGCTGCGTTCTCGCGGTGCCGTTTCCGTCCCGCTGATGGGATCGAATCAGCGGGACGGAATCGGCGACGCGAGAAGGGTATTCGCGAGGTGCTAGGCGTACGCGGACCGGAACTCGATGCGCGCGCCCTGTTGCCGGGCGGCGTCGCGGAAGTTCTTCATCGCGCGTTCCATGTGGAAGCCGTTGGTGACGATGAGCGCGCCGGTTCCGCCCATCCGTTTCAGCATCGCCACCGTGTTCTGGGCGTTCTGCACCGTCGAGGTCGACGCGACCTCGTTCACCATCTGCCACGGCGGGATTCCGCGCCGGATCAGTCCGAGGTTCATGAACTGGGCCTCGGTGACGGGCAGCCAGTGGGTGTCGCCACCGGAGACGATCATGCGGTTGAACGGGTGCTTCTTGCCGAGGTTCGCCGCGACGTCGAGACGACGCTTGAGGACATCCGGAGTTTGCCCGAGAACGCCGAACTTGGCGCCGAGTACGACGATGTACCGGGTCCCCGGACTCTGCCAGAGGAAGTTGCTGTTCGGGGTCCCGAGTTCGGAGCTACCGAGGTCGACGCTGCCGAAATCGGTACTGATCGCGGCGTTCTCGACCTACGCCACCGGTTCGGACGGTGCGACGGCGACCGCCACCGAGGCGGCAGTTGCGATTGCGGCCGCGGCTGCCGCGGTCGTGAGGGTTCTACGACGCATGGTGACCGAGTGTAGGGATCAGTACTGTCGTACAGGTATCGGATCGATAACACCTGTATCACTAGTCACATACGTAACACGCTAGGTGAGCGCGATGTACTTCACCGAGAGGTACTCGTCGATGCCCTCGCTGCCGCCCTCGCGTCCGATCCCGGACTGCTTGATGCCGCCGAACGGTGCTGCGGCGTCGGAGATCACGCCGCGATTGACCCCGACCATGCCGGAGTCCAGGGCGCCCGCGACGCGCATGCAGCGCTCGAGGTCGCGGCTGTAGAAGTACGACGCCAGGCCGTATTCGGTCGAATTCGCGGCCTCGATCCCCGCGGATTCGTCGTCGAAGGTGCTGATCACCGCGACCGGACCGAAGATCTCCTCACGCGTCACCGGTGCGTACGGGTCGACGTCGTCGAGAACCGTTGCTGGATAGAAGAAACCCCGACCTTCCGGACGTTCGCCGCCCAGTCGCACACGGGCACCGTCGGCCACCGCCTGCTCGACCGCGTCGGCGACCTTGTCCCGCTGGTCGGCGTTCACCAGCGGCCCCAGGGTCACCCCGTCGTCGTAACCCGGTCCCATCCGGACCTCCGACATCTTCGCCACCAGCTTCTCGGTGAACTCCTCGGCGACAACGGACTGCACCAGGAACCGATTGGCGGCGGTGCATGCCTCGCCCCCGTTGCGCATCTTGGCGGCGAAGGCGCCCTCGACCGCGGCGTCGACGTCGGCGTCGTCGAAGACCAGGAACGGGGCGTTGCCGCCGAGCTCCATCGACGTGCGCAGGACGCGGTCGGCGGCCTGACCCAGCAAACTGCGACCCACCGGCGTCGACCCGGTGAAGCTGATCTTGCGGATGCGATCGTCGGTGATCAACGTCGACGACACGTCGCCGCTCGACGTGGTGGGCAACACCGACAGCACGCCGGGCGGCAAACCGGCTTCGGCGAAGGCCTCGGCCAGAGCCAGCATCGTCAGCGGCGTCTCGCGGGCCGGCTTCACGAGCATCACGTTGCCCGCGGCGAGCGCGGGTCCGATCTTGCGCGTCCCCATCGCGAGCGGGAAGTTCCACGGGGTGATCGCCAGGCACGGCCCGACGGGCTGGTGGGCCACCAGGATGCGCCCGTTGCCGGCCGGCGCCGGACTGAACCGACCGCCGATCCGGACGGCCTCCTCGGCGAACCACCGCAAGAACTCGAGTCCGTAAGTTGTCTCCGCCCGGCTGTCGGGGAGGGCGCGGCCCAGCTCGAGGGTCATCAGCATGGCGATGTCGTCGGCGCGATCGGTGAGCAACCGGAAGGTCCGGCGGAGGATCTCGCCGCGCTCCCGTGGTGCGGTGGCCGCCCAGTCCGCCGACGCGGCGACGGCGGAATCGAGAGCGCGGCGGGCATCGGCGACCCCCGCGTCGGCGACCGAGACGAGCGACTCCTCGGTCGCGGCGTCGTAGACCTCGAAGGTCCCGCCGTCGGCTGCGGGTGTGGACCGGCCGTCGATCCAGAGTCCGGTCGGCACACCGTCGAGCACGGCCTGCGGGTCGAGAATCTCCTTGTCGCTCATGCGCATTCACATCCTCGTGACTCGGTTGCGGGACTCCGCGCGGAGCGGCGATCCCCTCGGCGAACCACGCTACCCGCGTGGGCGGGCGGCCGGCCGGTGGTTGCCGACGGGCTTCACCGGACGCAGGATGGCGGCATGACGGCACGCAGGTTCGACGATCGACGTCCACGGCGGCTCATCCGGTCCGGGCTCGTGCTGCTCGCGGCGGGAGCGGTCCTCGCCGGCTGTGCCCAGTCGACGCAGAACGACGCCCAGTCGACGGAAACACCTGCACGGTCGACGCAAACGCCCGCCCAGTCGACGGAAAACGACACCCGGTCGACGGAGTACGTGAACCTCGGCGACAGCTTCAGCGCCGGGACCGGCGTGCGGCCGCTGGAGGAGGACTCACCGATCTACTGCCTGCGGTCGGCGAGGAACTACGCGCACGTCGTCGCGGCGGACGAGGACTTCGACCTCACCGACGTCAGCTGCGCGGGCGCCGACACCGACGACTTCCGCGAGTCACAACATCAGGGCGTGCCGCCGCAGCTCGACGCGCTCGACGACGACACCGACGTGGTCACGCTGATGATCGGCGGCAACGACGAGGAGACCTACGGTCGCGCGATCCGGCTCTGCGGCGAACTGGCCGACTCCGACCGCACCGGCTCGCCGTGCACGGACCGTTACGGACGGGCGCTGATCGAGCCGGTCGCCACCGACATCTATCCCGCCGTGCGGCAGGCCCTGCGCGACGTCCGGGACCGCGCGCCGAACGCGCGCATCCTGCTCGTCGGCTATCCCTGGCTGGTCCCGCCGACGACCGGCTGCTATCCCGAGATGCGACTCGCCGCCGGGGACGTACCGATGATCCGCGAGCTCCAGACCGCGCTCAACACCTACGGGCGGCGCGCGGCGCAGGACGAGGGCGTCGAGTTCGTCGACATGTCACAGGTCTCCGAGGGCCACGACGCGTGTGCCGGCGAGCAGCGCTGGATCGAGCCGATGACCACTCCGGGACCCGGCGCGGTGCACCCCAACGAGGCGGGTCAGGCGGCGATCGCCGACCAGGTGCGCACCGCGCTCGCGAGCTGACCGGGTCCGGTTCGAGCCGGGTCGCACCCCCTCCGACCAGCGAGGATTTGGGTCACCCGGTGCCGTTTGGAACACTGTAGGCCGTGACCCCTTCCGCTGCTGCCACGCCCGCTCCCGGCACGGCCGCCTCCGCCGCGCTGTTCACCCGCGCGACCCAGGCCATCCCGGGCGGCGTCAACTCCCCGGTGCGCGCGTTCTCCGCGGTCGGCGGGACCCCTCGCTTCATCTCCTCGGCGTCCGGATGCCGGCTGACCGACGCCGACGGCAACGACTACGTCGACCTCGTGAGCTCCTGGGGTCCGATGATCCTGGGGCACGCGCACCCGGCCGTCGTCGAGGCGGTGCGTGAGGCGGCCACCGGCGGCCTGTCGTTCGGCGCCCCGACCGAGGCCGAGATCGAACTCGCCGAGGAGATCATCGGCCGCGTCGACCCTGTCGAGCGCGTCCGGCTGGTGAACTCCGGCACCGAGGCGACGATGTCGGCGATCCGGCTGGCCCGCGGCTTCACGGGCCGGTCCAAGATCATCAAGTTCGCCGGCTGCTACCACGGTCACGTCGACGCGCTGCTGGCCGCGGCCGGCTCCGGCGTCGCCACGCTCGGGCTGCCGACGAGCCCCGGCGTCACCGGTGCGTCGGCGCACGACACCCTCGTGCTGCCCTACAACGACCTCACCGCCGTCGCCGACGCCTTCGCCGAGTTCGGCGACGACATCGCGGCCGTCATCACCGAGGCGGCGGCCGGGAACATGGGCGCGGTCGCGCCGGTCGAGGGCTTCAACGCCGGACTCCGCGACCTGACGCGCCGCCACGGCGCGCTGCTGATCATGGACGAGGTCATGACCGGGTTCCGGGTGAGCCCGAGTGGCTGGTACGGACTCGAGGGCGTGGCCGGCGACCTCTACACCTTCGGCAAGGTCATGAGCGGGGGACTGCCCGCGGCGGCGTTCGGTGGCCGCGCGGACGTCATGGAACGTCTCGCGCCGACCGGGCCGGTGTACCAGGCGGGCACGCTGTCGGGGAATCCCGTCGCCGTCGCCGCCGGCCTCGCGACCCTGCGCAACGCCGACGTCGAGGTCTACCGCACGCTCGACGCGAACGCCGACCGCCTCGCGACCCTGCTGCACGAGGCCCTGTCGGCGGCGGGGGTGGCCCACCGCGTGCAGAAGGCGGGCAGCCTCCTGAGTGTGTTCTTCACTACCGATCCGGAGATCCCGATCTTCGACTACGACGGCGTCGCCGCCACCGAGACCTGGCGGTTTGCGCCGTTCTTCCACGCTCTGCTCGAACGCGGCGTGTACGCGCCGCCGAGCGCCTACGAAGCCTGGTTTGTGTCCGCGGCGCTCGACGAGGATGCTTTCTCGCAGATCGCCGATGCGCTGCCCGCGGCAGCGCAGGCGGCCGCGACCGCAGCCACCCCGGGGGACAACGCCTGATGCACACGATCGTCCACATGATGCGCCACGGAGAGGTCGACAACCCCGACGGCATCCTGTACGGCCGTCTCCCCGGCTTCCGCCTCTCCGGCGACGGCCAGGCGCAGGCCCGTAAGGTCGCCGACACCCTCGCCGACCACGACGTCAAGGCCGTGTTCGCCTCGCCGCTGCAGCGCGCGCAGGAGACCGCCACCCCGATCGCCGCCGCGCACGGCGTCCCGATCCTCACCAACGACGACCTCATCGAGGCGGACAACGTCTTCGAGGGTCTCAAGGTCTCCGTCGGCGACGGCGCGCTGAGCAAGCCCCGGCACTGGCCCAAACTCCGCGACCCGTTCACGCCGTCGTGGGGCGAGCCCTACATCCAGCTCGCGCACCGCATGCTGGCCGCGGCGAACAAGGCCCGCGACGCCGCCCGCGGTCACGAAGCCGTCTGCGTCAGCCACCAGCTGCCCGTGTACACGTTGCGCCGGTTCCTCGAAGGTCAGCGCCTCTGGCACGACCCGCGTCGCCGCCAGTGCTCGCTGGCCTCGCTGACCAGCCTCATCTACGACGACGACGCCCTCGTCGACATCATCTACTCCGAGCCGGCCGGGTCCTCGGACCCACTGGCCACCGGTGCGTGAAGAAAGCCTGACGTAGTGCGCAAGTTCCTCCTGCCGACGATGTTGTCGGCCCTGATCCTGCTGGTCGCCGGATGCAGCACCGGCGACGACGCGGTCGCGCAGGGGAACACCTTCCAGTTCGTGTCACCGGGCGGGCAGACCGTCATCACCTACGCGCCCGACGAGCGCAAGCCGATCGCCGAACTCGCCGGCGAGGACCTCGTCACCGAGCAGCCGCTGTCGCTGTCCGACGAGCGGTTCGCGGACAAGGTCGTCGTCGTCAACGTGTGGGGTTCATGGTGCGGACCCTGCCGCGGTGAGGCCGACGACCTCGAGCGCGTCTACGAACGCAATCGCGCCGACGGAGTGGAATTCCTCGGCATCAACCTGCGCGACGACCGCGAGTCGGCCAAGGACTTCGTCATCGACCGCAAGGTCGGGTTCCCGTCGATCTACGACTTCCCGGGGATGTCACTGGCCGCTCTGACCACGCCCACCTCGGTGGTGCCGACGACGATCGTCCTCGATCGGCAGCACCGGCCGGCGGCGGTGTTCCTCAAGGCGGTCTCCGACAACGAGCTCGACGAGGTCGTCAAGCGCGTCGCGGCCGAGCCGGCGGGGTCGATGTGATGGACCCGTTCACCCAGGACTCGACCACCCTGGTGCTCGCCTCCTCGATCGGCGACACGTTCGCCGACACCGTCTCCAGCGGACCGCTGCTGCTCGCCTTCGCCGCCTGCCTGCTCGCCGGGCTCGTATCCTTCGCCTCCCCGTGCGTCGTGCCCCTGGTCCCGGGCTACCTGTCCTACCTCGCGGGTCTCGTCGGGGCCGAGGCGCCCGCGGTGAAGGTGGGGGAGAGCGCCAAGAGCGGCCGGTCGCGGGTCGCGCTGGCCGCCGGCCTGTTCGTCCTCGGCTTCACCGTCGTCTTCGTCGCCGCCACCGCCACCGTCCTCGGGGTGACCAGTACCTTCGTGTTGAATCGCGAACTGCTGCAACGCATCGGCGGGGTCGTGACCATCGCCATGGGCCTGGTGTTCATCGGCCTCATCCCGGCTCTGCAGCGCGAGGTCCGCTTCGAACCGCGGCGGGTCTCCAACATCGTCGGGGCGCCGCTGCTCGGAGCGGTCTTCGCGCTCGGCTGGACGCCGTGCCTCGGGCCGACCCTGGCCGCGGTGATCGCCACCGTCAGCGGGACCGAGGGGTCGACGGCGGCCAAGGGCGTGACCCTCATCGTCGCGTACTGCCTCGGCCTGGGCCTGCCCTTCGTGATCCTGGCCTTCTCCTCGGCCTGGGCCCTGCGCAGTCTCGGCTGGCTCCGCCGGAACGCCCGCACGATCCAGGTGATCGGGGGCGTCCTGCTGATCGGGGTCGGCGTCGCCCTCCTGACCGGCTGGTGGGACCAGTTCATCGTCTGGGTCCAGGTCCGCTTCGTCACCGACACCCAACTACCGATCTGAGTGCTGTCCTGATGACCGATGTGACCGACCGCCCGCAGGTGGACACCCCCGAGCCGGCCCCGAAGCCCCACTGGGCCCGCCGCCGGGTGCTGTGGCCACTACGCAACCTGTGGCGTTCGCTGACCTCGATGCGGACCGCGCTCATCCTGCTCTTCCTGCTCGCCCTCGCCGCGATCCCCGGTGCCCTGCTCCCGCAGCGCGAGCTCAACGAGCAGAAGACCCTGGAGTACATCGCCGCACGCGGTCAGCTCGGCGTGTGGATGGACCGCCTGCAGCTCTTCGACGTCTTCTCCAGCGCCTGGTTCACCGCGATCTACGTCCTGCTGTTCATCTCCCTCGTCGGCTGCCTGACGCCGCGCATGGTCGAGCACTTCCACAGCCTGCGCGCGAAACCCGTTGCCGCACCGCGCAACCTGTCGCGGTTGCCGCGGCACGTGACCCACACCGTCGACGGGGATCCGGAGACGGTCGCCCGACGGATCGACGGCCGGTTGCGCGGGTGGCGTCGCGAGGTCGTGGTCCGCGAGCCGAGCAAGGCGTATCCGGACGGGTGCGTCGAGGTCTCGGCGGAGAAGGGCTATCTGCGCGAGTTCGGCAACCTGGTGTTCCACTTCGCGCTGCTGGCGCTGCTGGTGTCGATCGCGCTGGGCAAGATGTACGGCTACGAGGGCACCCGCAGCCTCGTCGCCGACGGCGAACAGGGACTGTGCAACACCTCGACCGCTGTCTACGACTCGTTCCGCGCCGGCAACCTGGTCGATGGCACCGACCTGTCGCCGTTCTGCTTCCGCGTCGACGACTTCTCGGCGACCTTCCTGCCCAGCGGTCAGCCCGACATGTACGACGCCACCATCCGGTACGCCGCGGGCAGTGACGGCAGCGTGGGCAACCTCGGCGATCCCGCCGGCTGGGACACCGCGTCGGTGCGCGTCAACGAACCGCTTCGCGTCGCGGGCGACCGGGTCTACGTCCTCGGCAACGGTTTCGCACCGACGTTCACGGTGACCTTCCCCAACGGGGAGAAGCGCACCCAGACCACCCCGTTCGTGCCGGACGAGCTCCAGACGATGCTCTCCTCGGGCGCGGCGCGCTTCGACACCCCGGCGGGTCTGTACCCCGACGCCGACGACCGCCGGAAGAACCAGATCGCGCTGGAGGGCCTGTTCGCGCCCACCGCGTCGTTCCACGGCTCGCTGCTGACGTCGTCGTCGCCGACCCCCGACGACCCCTTCGTCGCGATCCGGATCTTCAAGGGCGACACCGGTCTGGACACCGGCAGACCGCAGAACGTCTACTCGCTCGACCAGGACCTCATCGAGCAGGGCCGCCTCCAACGTCAGGCGCAGGTCAACCTCGCGGTCGGCCAGAGCCACACCCTCGCCGACGGCACGACGGTGACCTTCGACGGCTACGAGCGGTGGGTGTCGGTCCAGGTCTCGCACGACCCCGCCCAGATCTGGGTGCTGGTGAGCTCGATCGTCATGCTCGGCGGTCTGCTGGTGTCGCTGCTGATCCGCCGTCGGCGTATCTGGGCCCGCCTGGTCCCGGTGCCGGCCGCGAGCGCACGTGCCGACGGCGATGGCCAGGACACCGATGGCCCGGACACCGATGGCCCGGACACTGGGCAACGACGTACTGTAGTAGAAATCGCCGGGCTGGCGCGTACCGATCAGGCCGGTTGGGGTGAGGGCTTCGACGAGCGGGCGGCCAAGTTGGTGGCCGACGACGCCGACGGACCTGCCTCGCGGCGGACGACCCGGCGGCTCTAGCGGCCGGCGAAAGGAAGCACATGAACACCGACGCTCCGGCGATGCCGATCGACGAGACTCTCGCGCGGTACTCGGACCTGCTCTACGGCACGGCCATGACGGTCTACGTCGTCGCGGTCATCTTGTTCCTGGGCGCCCTCGCCGCGGTCCGCGGACGACGCCTCGAGCAGAAGCAGCTGGTCAACGCCGGGGTGAACGGAACCGACACGCGGGTGCCCGGGCGGGTCGACGAGTCGTCGCGCCGGACCCTGGGCGAGAAGCTCGGCAACATGGCGCTCCCGGTCGTCGTCGTCGGCCTCGCCGCGCACATCGGTTCGATCGTGCTCCGCGGCATCGCGACCGACCGTGCGCCCTGGGGCAACATGTACGAGTTCATCTCGATGACGTGTGCCGCGGGTGTGCTCGCCGCCTTGATCATCCTGCGCAAGCGCGAGCACCGGCCGCTGCTCTCGTTCGTGCTGTTGCCCGTCATCCTGCTGATGTTCATCGCCGGCCGCTGGCTCTACACCCAGGCCGCACCCGTCGTCCCGGCCCTGAAGTCCTACTGGCTGGCCGTGCACGTCTCGATCATCTCGGTGTCCTCGGGCATCCTGCTGGTGTCCGGTGTGGCGAGCATCCTCTATCTGGTCAAGATGCGCTGGGCTCCGACCTCGTCCGACGACTCCGCCACGGCCGCGACCCGTCCGGGTCTGGGCGGCGCGGTCCGTCGGGTCGTCGACCATCTGCCGTCCGTCGAGCAGCTCGACCGCCTGGCCTACAAGTGCGTCGTGATCGGCTTCCCGCTGTTCGGCCTCGGGGTGATCTGCGGTGCCATCTGGGCCGAGGCGGCCTGGGGCCGGTTCTGGGGCTGGGACCCCAAGGAGACGGTGTCCTTCATCGC
The DNA here is from genome assembly GCF_018132775.1 of Gordonia sp. SCSIO 19800. Taxonomy (NCBI): domain Bacteria; kingdom Bacillati; phylum Actinomycetota; class Actinomycetes; order Mycobacteriales; family Gordoniaceae; genus Gordonia; species Gordonia sp. SCSIO 19800. The sequence continues at coordinate 108,217 of NZ_JAGRQM010000003.1, forward strand.
CTGGGTGATCTACGCGGCCTACCTGCACGCACGCGCGACGGCGGGCTGGCGCAGCAATGCCGCGGCCTGGATCAACGTCGCCGGTTTCGTGGCGATGCTGTTCAACCTGTTCATCATCAACCTGGTCGTCTCGGGACTGCACTCCTACGCCGGCCTGTGAGTACCGCCCGGTTGTGAGGGCGGGCCGGCGGAACCGTCAGCCGGACGCCTCGCTCGGGGAGTTCTCCTCCGCCCGCTTGGCGATCGCCTGGGCCTTGACCAGTTTGAGCAGGTCGATGAGTGCGTCGATGGTGTCCGGGCACAGCGAACCCATGTCGATCCCGGACAGGTGACTCCCGGTGACCTGGAGCATCTCGACGTAATTCTGTTGCTGCCGAACGCGTTCGAGGTCTTCGTCGGGGTTGGACAGGAAGTAGGTGACGCTGACGTCGAAGGCGCGGGCGATGGCCTCGACGGTGCGGAACGACGGCGTGCGGGCCTTGCCGGTGCGTAGCTGGGAGATGTACGCGTCAGACAGCGAGTAGCCGAGACGGTTGGCCTTCTCGGCGATCTTCTTGCCGGTATATCGGATGCCGTTCTCGTCACGGCTGTGTTCGAAGAGGTATCCGATCTTCTCGGCGAAGCTCAGGTCGTCATCGGTCGACGCCCCTCGCGGAGATCGTCCCGGGTTCAACGGCGCCTTCTCTCGGTCCGGCCATCGGGGAGTCGATGGTGAAGTGGACAATACCCTACCCACGGGTATGTTCCGCAGAGACGTTCTGAACCTGGTCTCAGCTTTTCGGCCGCGCGTCACGCCTCAGATCTCATCACCGTCGGTGCCGTTGGTGCCGCGGGTGCGATTGTCCAGGTCGCGCAGGAAATCGGGGTCGTCGTCGGGGCCGAGCGGGCCGCGGGGACGGGATCGACGCGGGCCGGGCGAAGGGGTGTCGCCGGACTCGTCGGAGTGGGGCCCGAAGGCGCGCCACATGAGGAAACCGATGGCCAGCAGACCCAGAACGGCGAACAGATAGATCATGACAACCTCCCGACGACCAGCGTACGTGAGACGCCTGAGAGGTCAGGGCGAAAGCCGACCTGACCCGCACTTCTCCCCTGATCGGATGAGGTCCGGCCGGGCGTCGGGTCGTCGGGAGAACTACAGGGCCGCCGGGTCAGTGGGCGCGGCGGTTGAGCAAGGCTACGACGTCCTCCTCGCGGAAGCGTCGGTGGCCGCCCGGGGTGCGGATCGAGCCGAGGATGCCGGAGCTCGCCCAGCGGGCGACCGTCTTGGGATTCACGTTGAACATCGCGGCGACCTGGCCGGGGGTCAACGTGTGCTGGCTGGCCAGTCCCGGGGTGATGTAGGTCGTGGGCGGTGCGGTCTCGATGCTGGTCATGATTCCCCCTGTGCGTGTTGGAGTGCTCGGTCGGTACGCCGAGATGGCGAAGCGGCTCTGCACGGTGGTGGACGAGTTCCTTATGAATACACGCAAATCGCCCAGGTACTCGAACCGTCAGTGGGAGGTAAAGAGCATGCAAAGGCCCGCGACCTGCGGGAGCGCCGAGACCGCCCAGTACGCTGAGGGGGTGAGTGAAACGCCCGACCCCACCCCCGGCAAGAAGGCCACACCCGACGCGGCCACCCGCGAGACCACGGCCGGCGGCGCCACGCCGCAGGCGGGTGGTCGCCCGATGACCCTGGCGTTCGCCCTGTTCGCGTACACGTTCGCGCGTCTGCTGCTCGTCACCGCGGTCGTGGTGATCATCATGGTCGGCGGCAACCTGGTGGGCGTCGAGGTGCCGTTCCTCGTGGCGGCGGTGTTCGGGGTGCTGATCGCGCTCCCGCTCGGCATGGTCCTGTTCAAGACCCTGCGTCTGAAGGTCAACAGCGAGATCGCGGCACTGGAGGCCGGTCGCCGTTCCAAGCACGACGACCTGCAGGCCCGGCTACGCGGCGAGAAGTGAGTTCGGCGCCCCGTGGAACCCACGCGAGTCGTCGACCGGCGCGCTGATCGGGCCTGGACCCAGAACGCCGTCCGCCTCATCGAGGCCGACGGCCGGCGCAGTGCCGACACCCATCTCCTCCGCGTTGCGCTGCCCGCATGGTCGCGCTGGACCGTCGCCGACGGCGACACGAGCCGCGAGGTCGGCGTGGACCTCTATGTCAAGGACGAGTCGACCCATCCGACGGGGTCGCTGAAGCACCGGCTCGCGCGTTCGCTGTTCCTCTATGCGCTGTGCAACGGGTGGGTCGTCGAGGGCACACCGGTGATCGAGGCGTCGTCGGGGTCGACGGCGGTCAGCGAGGCCTACTTCGCCGAACTGATCGGGGTCCCGTTCATCGCGGTGATGACGCGGAGCACCTCGCCCGCGAAGACGGCACTCATCGAACGCCACGGCGGGCGGTGTCATTTCGTCGAGCACCCCGGTGAGGTCTACGCCGAGGCGTTGCGTCTCGAGTCCGAACTCGGCGGCCATTTTATCGACCAGTTCACGATGGCCGAACGGGCCACCGATTGGCGCGGCAACAACAACATCGCCGAGTCGATCTTCGCCCAGCTGGCCGAGGAGGAACACCCGATCCCCACCTGGATCGTCGTGGGGGCGGGTACCGGTGGTACGTCGGCGACCCTTGGACGGTATGTGCGCTACCGGCGCCACGACACCTGGCTGGCCGTCGTCGACCCGGAGAACTCGGTGTTCCTGCCGGCCTACGCGTCGGCGGACGGCACGCTGACCGCCCAGACCGGTTCGCGCATCGAGGGCATCGGCCGGCCGCGGGTCGAACCGTCGTTCATCTCGCAGGTCATCGACCGCATGATCGGGGTGCCCGATGCGGCGTCGATCGCGACCGCGCGGCGCATGAGCGACCTCCTGGGTCGTCGGGTCGGTGGCTCCACCGGCACCAACATGTGGGGGGCCTTCTCGCTCGTCGCCGAGATGGTCGCCGCGCGCACGCCCGGCAGCATCGTCACCCTGCTGTGTGACTCCGGGGATCGGTACGCGACGACCTACTTCGACGACGACTGGCTCGCCGCCGGTTCGTTCGACCTCGGCCCCGCCGAGACGGTGCTCGACCAGTTCCTCGCCACCGGTCGCTGGACTACCTGAGAGCCGGGCCGGCCGCCGCGGGTGGGTTACGATCCGGGAGTGTCGATGGAACCCGGGCGGACGCCCGGCACCGGAAGTGCCCTGGTGGAAGCGGTCGATCTGGTGCGCGAGTACCAGATGGGCGAGGAACGGGTTCGCGCCCTCGACGGTCTGAACCTGTCGATCGACGGCGGCCAGTTCGTCTCGGTGGTCGGCCCGTCGGGAGCGGGCAAGAGCACCCTGCTGCACGTACTCGGAGCTCTCGACACCCCGACGTCGGGCCGGATCAGCATCGACGGCGTCGACCTCGGGGCACTCGACGACACCGCCGCCTCCGAGTTCCGGCGCAACCGCGTCGGGTTCATCTTCCAGTTCTTCAACCTCGTGCCGACGATGTCGGCGTGGGAGAACGTCGCGCTGCCGCGACTGCTCGACAACCAGTCGCTCCGCAAGGCGAAACCCCGTGCCGTGGAACTGCTCCGGCGGGTCGGACTCGGCGATCGAATCGACCATCGGCCCTCGGAGCTGTCCGGCGGCCAGATGCAGCGCGTCGCGATCGCCCGCTCGCTCATCATGGACCCGACGATCCTGCTCGCCGACGAACCGACCGGCAACCTGGACTCCAAGACGGGTGAGGCGGTACTCGAACTGCTCTCCGAGGTCGCCCATGACACCCCCGACCGGCTGGTGGTGATGGTGACCCACGACCCGAAGGCCGCCGCGGTCGCCGACACCACCATCACGGTCCGCGACGGGAAGATCGCCTAGTGGCGGGACGGGGTTCTCGGGTTGCCGCCCTAGCCGCCGGTCTGACCCGCATCCGCCTGCTGAACCTGCGCGAGATCCGTACCCACCGGCTGCGCCTGCTCACCTCGCTGGCGGTGGTGGTCGTGTCGTCGGCGTTGCTGATCGCGGTGCTCGGGACCTACGGGTCGGCGTCGGAGTCGGTGCGGGACTTCAACAATGCGGTGTCGGGGGTCGCCGACATCGAGGTCGCCGGCATCACCGACACCGGCGTCGACGAGTCGCTGGCCGGCGAGATCCGTCGCGACGTCGACGCGGCGGCGGCCGTCGTGCCGATGATCCGCGGGTCGGTCGTCGTCGACGGTTCGGCAGTGCCGCTGCTCGGCTCCGATCAACGCGTCACCCAGCTCTCGGGCAGTCTGCGCGGCGCCCTGCAGCAGGGGCAGGCCGGGACCGGTCCGGGCACCGTCGACCTGGACCGACTGCGCACCGGCGTGTTCGTCGGCCCGGGACTCGGGCTCGACCGCGGAGACCGATTGACCGTCAACGGGATCGAGGTCGAGGTCCTCGAGGTCGTCGACAACGAACAGGCCGCCGGTCTCAACAACGGCCGCTTTCTCTTCGCCTACGTCGACCTCGCGCAGCGACTCGTCGGACTCGAGGGCCGGCTCGACTCGATCCTCATCGTGACCGAGCCCGACGCCGATGTATCCGCCGTGCGCTCGCAGGTGCAGGGCATCGTGGACGGCCGTGCGGTGGTGGTCGATCCGGACTTCCGCGCCAAGCAGGCCGAGGTCGCGAGTTCGGTGACCCGCGATGCGACCCTGCTGGTCTCGCTCGTGTCGCTGGTGATCGCCGCCTTCCTGGTGTTCAACACGATGAACATGGCGGTGGCGTCGCGGCGGAGGTCGCTGGCGATGATCCGGGCGTTGGGCGCCAAGCGGTCTCACCTCGTCGGGGACATGCTCGGCGAGGCCGCGCTGATGGGTTTCGTCGGCGGCGTACTCGGCATCCCCCTCGGAATCCTGGCCGGGCGGGCGGTGATCAGCAGCCTGCCCGAACCCCCGGCCGATTCCGTCGGCACCGTCATCAACTACCACCTGCCCGGGTACGCGCCCGCGGCGGCGGTGATCGCCTGCGTGGTCGCGTGTGTCGCGGCGACGACGCTGGCCGCGCGGGCGGTGTTCGCGGTCTCGCCGGTGGAGGCGATGGCTCCGGTCGAGGTGTCGGACTCCGCCGCGCGGCGTGGTCCCGCGGTGGTGATCGCCGCGGTGCTCGGGGTCGCCGGCCTGATCGCGTCGTGGGTGGTCGTGGCAACCGTGCCGGGCCGCCCGGCCATCGTGGCCGGCGTCTTCTATCTGGTCGGCGCGCTGCTGCTGTGCTTCGCGCTGTCGAAACCGCTGGCCTGGGCGGTGGTTCGGGTGGCGCGCTGGTTCGGTGGCCCCGGACAGCTCGCCTCGGTGAACAGCGAGCGCGCCCCGCGGCGCGCGTGGGCGACGCTGATGACGGTCGCGGTGGCCATCGCGGTCGGCATGGGGACGTCGGGAGCACTGGACAACCTCGTCTCGTCGATGTCGAAATCGCTCGACGGACTGGGGGATCCGGACTTCTACGTGTCGTCGACGTCGGCCGCGAGCCTGCCCCTGGGTCCGATCCTGCCGCCCTCGGTGGCCGAACGCGTTGCGGCGGTTCCCGGGGTCACCGAGGTCGTCGGTGGTCAGTGGGCCGCGGTCAACATCGGCGAGAGCAAAGCGAATGTGCAAGGGCTCGAGCCGGGTTCGCGCGCACCGTTCATGCGCAAGGCGTCGCCGGAAGCGGTGGCGAGCGTCCTCGCCGGCGACGGCATCCTGATGTCGAACGTCTTGGCCCGCGCATTGGGCGTGGGCACGGGCGACACGGTGGAACTCGCGACCCCCAACGGTCCGCGGCAGACGGTCGTGCGCGACACCGTCGACTATGTCTCCCTCGACTCCGGTGTGGCGGCCATGTCGCAGGAGTTGCTGGGGGAGTGGTTCGATCGCGACGGCGACACCTACCTGCAGGTGATCACCTCGCCCGATGCCGACCCGGAGCAGGTCCGCCGGGACCTCGAGGCGCTCGTCGACGGCGTCCCGACGACGGGCAACAAGCCCATCAGTGTCTACAGCGGTGCCGAGGCCCTCGCGGCCACCCAGGCCACTGTCGAGCAGGCGGGCGCGTTCGCGGTCGCCATCCAGTGGATCGTCGCCGGTGCGGCCGCGATCGCACTGCTCAACACGCTGCTGCTGTCGGTCCTCGAACGACGCCGCGAACTGGGCGTCCTGCGGGCGATGGGGGCCTCCCGCCGGTTCGTCTCGCGGACGGTGCTCGCCGAGGCGGGAGCGGTCGCCCTGGTCGGGTCGGTCCTCGGCGTCGCCCTCGGTGCCGCCATGCATCTGCTCAGCAACCAGATCCTGACCATCACGACGTCCCTGACGGTGCTGTACTCGCCACGGCCGTCGGCCCTGCTCTTCGTGACCATCGCCGTGGCTCTCTGCCTGATCGGTGCGTTCGTCCCCGCGGTCCGGGCCGGGCGGATGAACATCAGCGAGTCGATCCAGAACGAGTAGTCCGCTCGCGGCTGCGCGATCGAATCAGATGTGCCATGCCCCGCTTGTCAACAATTCTTGACATAGCGGAGATGTCAACATAACCTGACATCATGCACGACGACCACAGCACCGACACCGCACCCGACGCATCGAGCGCCGAGCTGGCCGGAGACGCCGCGAGCGGCGATCCGGCGAGGGGCCTGGCCGCGGTACGCGCCCTGCGCACCCTGGCCGACCGGCTCGAGGACGTGCAGGTGGCCAACGCCCGTGCCCACGGGTGGAGCTGGCAGGCGATCGCAGAAGTGCTGCAGATCAGCCGACAGGCCGTGCATCAGAAGCACTCACAACGTGAGGCCCGCGCGAGTGGGCCAGAAGGAGACACAGATGTTCGAGCGAATCAGTCGCGATGACAAGATGCTGCTGGCTTTCGCCACGCAGGAGGCCGGCGACCTGGGTCACCGGCAACTCGGCAATGACCACCTGATCCTGGGCATGCTCTGCAACGCCCGCAGCCCGTTGTTCGCGCTGCTGGCCGATCAGGGGTTGACGCTGACGTCGGCCCGGGAGGTGGTCCGGAAGTACCACGGCGAGCACGCGGAACGGTCCGACACCGCGGAGACCGCCGACGACGAGTCGGCCCGCGAACGCTACGAGGAGGATCGAAAAGCCCTGCGCAGCATCGGAATCGACCTCGACAAGGTCCGGGAAGCGGTGCGCGGTCGCTTCGGTGAGGACCTGTCCGATGGCTGGGGCGAGCGTGCCGAGCGCGGCCCCCGAGGACGTGGTCACGGGCGTCGGGGGCACCGGCACCATGGTCGCGGTCGCGGACCCCGGCCGGATTGCGGCCCACAGGGTCTCGGGCCAGAGGGTTTCGGACCAGAGGGTTTCGGACCGGAGGGTTTCGGCCCAGGTGGTTTCGGGCCAGGAGGTTTCGGGCTGGGTGGTTTCGGACCGGGCGGACCGTTCGGCGGCGAGGGGCCCTGGGAGCCGGGTCGCGGCCGGCGCGGACCGCGGGGCCGGGGCGCCCGTCCGCGTTTCGCGAACGACACCCGGACGGTGTTCGGCCGGGCCATGGAGATCGCGCGGGAACGGGGTGACCGGCGCCTCCGCGCGGAGTACCTGTTGCTGGGCATCATCGACACCGCCGACGACGCGTCGCGGGCGTTGATCGAATCCGCCACCACGGCCGACGAACTCCGCGCCGCGGTCGTGGCGAGCCTGCCCGACGTCGAGGCGCAGGTCTGATCGTCGGCGCAGGTCTGGCGTCGAGGTCCGTCAGGTGAGCGCGAGCGCGACCGCCGTGACGACCGCCCAGGCGAGCATCGCCTTGCCGGTCGTCCCGATCGACGGGATCAGTCCCGGTCCGGCCGCCCCGGTCCGGACCGGGGCGTAGGCCTGCCACAGCAGCGGGAACGTCACCAGGCCGAGCAGCGCCCAGGGGGTCGCGAACGCCAGGACCACGCTCATCGCGAGCGGGGTCAGCAGAAGCACGGCGAACAGGATCCGGGTCCGGGCGTCACCGAGGCGCACGGCGAGGGTGATCTTGCCGGATTCGGTGTCGCTGGGGATGTCTCGGAGGTTGTTGACGACCAGCACGCTGCTCGAGATCGCGCCGATGCCGACTGCGCCGGCCAGTCCGACCCAGTCGATGCGGCCGGCGGAGACGAACTGGGTGCCGAGGACGGCCACGAGCCCGAAGAAGGTGAACACCGCGACCTCGCCCCAGCCGGCGTAGCCGTAGGGGCGTTTGCCGCCGGTGTAGAACCAGGCGCCGGCGATGCAGATCGCGCCGACCAGCACGAGCCACCACGCCGTCGCGATCGCGAGGACGAGGCCGCAGACCGCGCCGATCCCGAAGCACAGGAACGCGGCGGTCTTCACGGCCCTCGGCGACGCGGCGCCCGACCCGACCAGGCGCATCGGACCGACCCGATCGTCGTCGGTCCCCCGCACGCCGTCGGAGTAGTCGTTGGCGAAGTTCACGCCGATGATGAACGCGACGGCCACCGCCAGCGCGAGTACGGACTTCCACCACGTGACGTCGCCGGAGTGCAGCGCCGCGCCGACACCGACCACGACCGGCGCGATCGCGTTGGGGAGCGTGCGCGGACGAGCGCCCTGGATCCACTGCGAGGGGGTAGCCACGGGGTTCATCGTGTCACGGCCGCGCGCGCGAGCCGGCGGCTGCCCGGCAGGTGTAGAACTTCGTAGCGCCTGGCGCGACGACACACTACATCTGCGGGGGACGTCGAGCGATGGAACCGGTTGCGGCGCAGGTGCGTCTGAAGGTCATGCATCTTCCGCCGGACTTTCGGCGTTCGCCCTCGACCAGGACGGCGTGTTCACCGCTGCCGATGCCCGCGGACACGGCATCAACCGGTCGGCGGTGCACCGTCGGGTGCGGGCCGGCGAGTGGATATCGGTGCATCCTCGTGTCTATCGGCTCGCCGACCACCCCGAGACCGACAGGACGCGAATCCGGACCGCGACGCTGGCCGTCGGCACTCACGGGGTCCTCTCGGGACTCGCTGCCGCATGGTGGCATGGGATCGTCGAAGCCCCACCCGCCTTGCCCGCGGTCACAGCTCTCCGCGGCCGCCACGGTCATCCGGTGACGGGAGTCCGGATTCTCAACCGCGCTCTCGCCGACGCCGACGTGCTGACCCGGGACGGGCTACCGGTCACCGGGGTCGCGTTGTCGGCTTTGGAGGGTGCGGTAGAGGGCGGCGGCGAGGTCATCGATGCTGCGCTGCAGCAGCGGCGCACCACGGTCGAGCGTCTCGTCGAGGCCTACGAGCGGCGGCGCCGGTGCGTCGGCGCGGCGGACATGGGTCCGATGGTCCAACTGCTGGAATCGGGTGCGCGGTCGGCCGCCGAGCGTCTCGCTGTCACGATCCTCCGGACCGCGGGTATCGAAGGGTGGGTGGCGAACCATCCGACCTGCGGGTACGAGATCGACTTCGCCTTCCTCGACCGGATGGTGGCGGTGGAGATCGACGGGTTCGCTTTCCACCGCGACGCGGAGACGATTCAGCGCGACCGTACCCGACGCAATGCGCTCCTCGCGGCGGGTTGGACGGTGCTGAACTACACCTGGGGTGACCTCCGCGACCGAGCGGACTAAGTCGCGACGTCGATCTCCCAGGCACTTGCGACCGCCGCCTGAACTGCAGCTGTCGCACATCGTTGCGCCAGGCGCGACGACACACTACATCTGCGCACCGAAGCGGGCCCGCAACGCGCGTCGGTCGTACTTGCCGGGTCCGCGGAGGGGGAGGGCGTCGAGTTCGACGACCCGCCGGGGGGCCGCGTACTTGTTGAGCCGCTCGGTGACCGAACCGCGAATGCGGTTGACGTCGAGGCGTTCTCCGGGACGGACGACGACGAACGCGGTGACCGCCTCGCCGAGCCGGTCGTCGGGGAGTCCGACGACGACGCATTCGGCGACCGCCGGGTCGTCGGCGATCACGGCCTCGACGACCTGCGGTACGACGGTCAGCCCGCCGGTCGAGATGGCCTCGTCGGCGCGGCCGACGATCGAGAGCAGTCCGGCGTCGTCGACGCGGCCGAGGTCGTCGGTGCGGAACCAGCCCGGTTCGGCAAAGGCCGGATGGTCGGGCAGATTGCGATAGCCGGAGGCGACGACCGGACCGCCGAGCAGTACGCGCCCCACCCCGTCGGGTGCCGGATCGGCGATGCGGACCGCGACGCCGTCGAGGGGCCGCCCGTCGTAGACGCACCCTCCGGCGGTCTCGCTCATCCCGTATGTCGCGACGACCGGCAGACCCTCGTCGACCGCTCTGTCCCACAACGGTTTCGGGGTCGCCGCACCGCCGACGAGGATGGCGTCGAGCTCCCGCGAGGCGGCGGTCGCGGCGGGCTGGTCGAGAACCTTGACGAGTTGGGTGGGTACCAGCGAGGTGTATCGCCGCGGACCTTCGAAGTCGCGTACGGCGCGGGCGTAGACCTCGGGATCGAAACCGGCCCGCATGTCCAGGACCACCGGCGTCTGCCCGGCGGTCAGCGCGCGGAGCAGGACCTGCAGGCCGGCGATGTGGTGCGGGGCCAGCGCCAGCAGCCAGTTGCCCGGCCCGCCCAGATGATCGGCGGTGGCCCGCGACGACGCGGCGAGGGTCGCCGGAGTGTGTTGCGCGCCCTTGGGGGTGCCCGTCGACCCCGATGTCGAGACGACGAGGGACACGGGGTCGTCGATGGGTGCGCCCACCTGCAGCGCCGAGGCGAGTTCGGCTGCGGCGCGGGCGTCGTCGGGCACGGGCAGGAAGGCCGAGGAACCGTCGAGGATCGCCCGGAGGTCGTCGACGTGGTCGAGCACGGCGGCGGTCGACGGCAGCGGCAGGGTTCGCAGGGTCCTCAGGGCAGGTCCCCATCGGTCGGACCGTCCCCATCAGGATCGGGGTCGTCGCTGAACGGCCATCCGCGGGCGACGAGGTGTGCGCGTACCCGCGCGATGTCGTCCTCGTGTGGCAGTTCATGGGTGTAGTGGGTGATCTTCACCGCCGCGTCGATCCGCGATATCGGTTCGGGTGGCGGCGGGGACTCGCGGGCCAGCTCCGCCGACACCTGGCTCACCTCGTCGTCGGTCAGCTGCCGGCGCAGCAGCGCCACGAGCGGTATGTAGTCGTTGTGCGGGACGCCGTCGGGGTAGCCGGCGCGCAACCACTCCACGACCTTCTGCAGAAGTGTCGGGCGGTCCACGGGGTGTCTCCGATCAGAAGCGGGGACGATCACTTGTAGCCGAACGGGAAGATCTTGACGCCGGTGTAGTAGAAGATCGTCTGCCGGGTGATCCAGAGGATCCCGACGACGATCACCAGGATGACGACGCCGAAGATGAGGTACGCCACGGGCTTCAGCGCGGGATGCGGATCGGAGGTCGTTCCGTCGGCGGCGACGGAACCCTCGGCGAGGGACCGCAGACGCAACCCGACTGCGAACAGCGCGGGCAGTCCCGCTCCCAGTACCAGTCCGACGATGAGGACTTTGCCGATGGCCTCGAACGTCTCCATTCTCAGGCGCTCCTCTCCGGGTCGTGCTGCACGATGATCTCGGCCGGGATGACCGGTGGCAGCGGGAGGGTCGTGTCGTCCGTCTCGGTGGCGACCGCTTCCTCCCACTCCTCGCCCGCGATGGCCTCGCCCTCCCAGGCGTCGTTGACGTTCTCGTGGTCGACCTTGTTCTCCTGCGCGCGCCAGTACATGTAGCCCGACGCGACGACCAGGATCGCGAAGATGATGAGGGCCCCGGTGACGTCGCCGAACAGGTGCGCGAGGAAGTAGCAGGCGGCACCGACCGCGCCGGCGGCGGGCAGGGTCGTCACCCAGGCGACGGCCATCCGGCCGGCGACCGACCAGCGGACCTGGGCGCCTTTGCGGCCGACCCCCGAACCCAGGATGGAGCCGGTCGCGACCTGGGTGGTCGAGAGCGCCATGCCCGCGGCACTCGAGGTGAGGATGATGGCGGCCGACGACGCCTCGGCGGCCATGCCCTGCGGCGAGGTGATCTCGACGAGTCCCTTGCCGAGGGTGCGGATGATCCGCCAGCCGCCCAGGTAGGTGCCGATCGCGATGGCGGCGGCGCAGCTGAACACCACCCAGAAGGGGAGTCCGTGGCTGACGCTCGACGCCTCGAGGTGTCCGGTGGCGATGAGGGCCATCGCGATGACACCCATCGTCTTCTGGGCGTCTCCGGTGCCGTGGGCCAGCGAGACCAGCGATGCGGTGGCGACCTGCCCGTAGCGGAAGCCGTCCTCCTTCTGCCGGTCGGCGATCCGGCGGGTGATCGCGAAGACCAGCCAGGTTCCGCACGCCGCGACCAGACAGGCGATGACCGGTGCGGCCAGCGCGGGGATGAGGATCTTGGAGGTGATCCCGGACCAGTTGATCCCGCTGACACCGATCGCGGCCAGGCCCGAACCGATCAGCCCGCCGAACAGGGCGTGGGACGAACTCGAGGGCAGCCCGAACAGCCAGGTGAAGAGATTCCACAGGATGCCGCCGATCAGGCCTGCGAAGATGATGAGCAGCGCCGTCGTCGCCGACAAGCCGGCCACCAGCTCCCCGGCGTCGGGTCCCGAGGTCTGCTGGATGTTCAGCACGTCCTTGGTGATGGTCGCCGCGACCTCCACGGACAGGAAGGCGCCGACCAGGTTGAGCACCGCCGACAGCCCGACCGCGACCTTCGGCTTCAGGGCGCCGGTGGCGATCGACGTCGCCATCGCGTTGCCGGTGTCGTGGAAGCCGTTGGTGAAGTCGAAGCCGAGGGCTGTGACCACCAACAGCACCAGGATCAGCATCTCGCCGCTCATGGTGACGATTGTGGGACCTACCGCCCTCATTTACCTAAACATCGGGCACAGTTCCGGTGCGCGGGGTCCCCGGCCGGGGCCGACCTATCGAACGTTTAACAGACCCTCGGAAACCGGTCGCCGCTGTGGAAGAATCCGTCGGCATGACATCGATGAAGCTGGGCATGCCGATCAACTACGCGGGCGACTTCCGCGAGACCATCAACAACCTCGCGGACTTCGAAGCCGCGGGTGTGCAGCGCATCGCGGTTCCGGAGGCCTACAGCTTCGACGCCGTCTCGCAGCTGGGGTACATCGCGGCCAAGACCGAGACGATGGAACTGCAGACCGCGATCCTGCCGATGTACTCGCGGACGCCCACCAACCTGGCGATGACCGCGGCCGGCCTCGACTACATCAGCGGCGGTCGCGCGGTGCTCGGTATCGGCGCATCCGGTCCGCAGGTGATCGAGGGATTCCACGGCGTCAAGTACGACTACCCGCTGGGACGCGCCCGCGAGCACGCCGAGATCTGCCGGATGGTCTGGCGCCGCGAGAAGCTGAACTACCAGGGCAAGCACTACACGTTGCCGCTCGACGAGGAGCATGGCGGCTCGGGACTGGGCAAGTCCCTGAAGATCATCAATCACCCCGTACGCGACAACATCCCGTTGCTCCTCGCCGCCATCGGCCCGAAGAACATCGAGTTGGCCGCGGAGATGTTCGACGAGCTGCAGCCGATCCTGTTCCACCCCGAGCAGATCGACGCGGCCTTCGGTGAGTCGCTGGCGGCGGGCAAGGCCAAGCGCGATCCGTCGCTGGGGGATCTGGGCATCGTCGTCCAGGCCACCGCCCGCATCTCCGACGACGCCGAGCAGATCGACAACGCCAAGCAGCTCGTGCGCCATCATGCCGCCCTGTACATCGGCGGGATGGGCGCCCGTGGGAAGAACTTCTACAACCAGCTCGCCATCCGCTACGGCTACACCGACGAGGCGAAGCTGATCCAGGACCTCTACCTCGACGGCAAGAAGATGGAGGCCGCCGCCGCGGTCCCCGAGGACCTCGTCACGTCGATGTCGCTGATCGGTTCCAAGGCCCAGGTGGCCGAGCGGGTCGCGGCGTTCCGGGAGGCCGGTGTCACGTGCATCCTGGCCTCGCCCACCGCGCCGACCCACGCCGAGCGCGTCACCGAGGTCGAGCACCTGCGCGACATCTTCGGGGGCTGATCGCGCGATCGGCGATTGTTGTCCGGAAAACGACGGCCCGTGTACGCACGGCCGTCGTTTTCCTTTCTCGGTCATTTGCTCCTCGGGTGCAATTCCGAGACATTTCACTACACTTCGACGATGTTCTGCCGACCGTGAATTCGGGTGTGCATTCACGGTGTTTCCGAATCCCGTCGCAGGTCGCGCGAAATACCATTCCGTTCACATCGATTAGCGTCAGTAACGGCGTTCCCCCCGAGTTGTGAGGCGACAACCCGTCCCATAGGCTCTTGTCATCCGCTCGGCCCGCATCGGTTTCACGCCGAGCGGCCGTCGCGATGACAGTGTCGGGAAATGGCCGTTCGCCCCGGTGACGCGTCGATGATGAGAATCACCACGCGACCGGCGGCAACGGATCGGCGTGACAAGAGGACGGCACATGGTGGGTGGTGAGGCAAGGCGTTGAATTCGACGACGCCCGTGTTTCGATCTCGCGGCCGACGCATGCCTTTTTCATGCACGGCTGGGTGTGGCATGGCATTTCTGGGACCGGGGGGATCAGACGGTCGGCCCGCCCCGTGAGCCCCGTTCTCCCCGGCCGCACGCGTAGAGGCCGGGTCGTCGTATGAGCGATTCGTCCAAGCGCGAGTTCGTGGCCCCGTCGGGTCCCTCCGACCCCGACGCCCCGCGTCGTTTCACCCTCAGCGCGGCCCAGCGATCGCTGTGGTTCACCCAGCAGGCGGCGCTCGATGTGCCGATCAACGTCGCCCAGTACGTCGAGATCGACGGTCCCATCGACGCCGAGCTCTTCGTGCGGGCGACCAGCACGGTGGTGCAGCGCGCGCAGTTCACCCAGCTCCGGTTCGTCGACACCGAGGACGGGCTGGTCGGCGTGTACGACCCCGCCCTGCACTACTGGGCCGACATCATCGATCTCCGTGACCGGCCGGACCCGCGCGCCGTCGCCGAGGAGATGATGGCGCAGGACTATTCGCGACCCCTCGACCCCCGGGTGGACCGGACCGCACGCGGGTGCCTGTTCCGGCTGTCCGACGACAAGGCGCTGGTCTACAACCGCGGTCATCACCTGCTCTCGGACGGGATGGGCGGCAAGGACCGGATGGTCGAGGCCCTCGCGGCCTATCACGCGGCGGTCACCGGCGAGCCCGCGCCGCCCCAGAAGCCGGTCGACCTGGACCTTCCGGCCCGCGCCGACGCCGAGTACCGCCAGTCGAAGCGCTTCGCCACCGACCGCGCGTACTGGCGGGAGAACATGGCGGGCGTGGGGATCGCCGCGACCCTGGCGCACCGCCCGGGACGTCCCGCAGCCGTTGCCAGACGCGTCGCCGCCGCGGTGCCCGCCGACACGATGGCGCGGTTACGTGCTGCCGCACAACGCGGTTCGACGATCCTGCCCAACGTTCTCGTCGCCGCCTTCGCGGCCTATCTGGGCCGCGCGGCCGCGCAGGGCGACGAGGTGATCTTCCAGTTCCCGGTCGCCGCGCGGACGACCGCCGCGCTGCGTGCCACCCCGCTCCCGGTCGCCAACATCGTGCCGCTGCGCACCGGGGTCACCGGATCGGGCAGCGTCGCCGACGCGCTCGCGTCCACCCAGGCCGCGCTCATGGGCGCGCTGCGGCACCAGCGCTACCGCGGCGAGGACATCTGGGCCGACCTCGCCGCCGACGAATCCTCCGGGGCGACACCGCGCACGGCGGCTCAGGAACGCTCCGGTCCGATGCTCAACCTGATGCTGTTCGACCGCGAATTCCCCTGCGGCGAAGCACGAGCCACGTTTCACATCCTGACCGTCGGCCCAGCCGACGACCTGACGATCAACATCTACCCGGTACCCGGTGAGGATCAGGATTCCTCGCTGATGATCGGCGTCGAGGCGAACCCCAACCGATACGACGACGCGGAGGTCGCCGAACACCACGGGCAGTTCCTGTCGATGCTCGACACGTTCGCCGATGCGCTCCTCCGGGCGCCGGACACCCGCGTCGACGACCTGCCGCTGCGTTTCGCCGACACCTCGGCCGGAGAGGCGCGTGAGCTGCCGGCGAACGAGGCGCCGGACGCGGGCACCGTCTGGACGGCCCTCACCGACGTCGCGCTGCGGCACCGGCGTGATCCCGCCGTCGAGATCTCTGGAACATCTTCGGACGCAACGCTGCTGACCTTCGAACAGCTGCACGCGCGGGCTCGCGATCTCGGCGCCCGGTTGCGCACGCTCGGAGCGCGACCCGGCTCGGCGGTCGGCGTCTTGGTCGGGTCGGACGCGGACCGGGTGCTGTCGTGGTGGGCCGTCGCGGCGACGGGGGCCGCCGTGATCCTGCTCGATCCCGCAGCACCGCACTCGGTGTCGCCGGATGTCCCGGGGGTGTCCGGCGTGCTGGTGATCGCCGACGACGATGCGGACGTGCCGGCCGGTGTCCGCGCGGAGGACGTGCACACGCTGGCCGGACTGACCGGGGTCGCGCCGTCGGCGGAGCCCGCGTCGCCCCGTCTGGAGGACACCGCCTGCTTCGCCGTCGGCGCCGAGGGTGTGGTCGCACTCCCGCAGCGGGCCGTGGCCGCGCTCATCGTTGACGGCCTGTTCGCGCCGGAATCATTCGGCCACAACACATCCGATGCGGGACACGGACAGCTCGCGGTCACGGCGCCGAAGGCCTCCTGGGCGGCCCACCTCGAGATCGTCGCCGGTGCCGCCCACGGGTTGCGGCTCGTCGAGCCCGACGCCGCCGGAGTGACGCACCGGATCGTGCCCTCCGGGTTACTTGCCGACGACACGGGGCGCGGCGCCGCGACGACGGTGCTGATCGTCGACGCCGGCGCAGCGCCGGCGCCGGCCGTCCGATACGCCGCCGGCCGGGATGTGCGGACCGCCTACAGCCCTCGGGGCGTGCTGGGCCCCTACACCGCTGCGAACCGTGTCCGTCCCGACCAGCCGATCGGCCGGCCACTCCCGAGCGGACACCCGCGCGACGGCGTCGGCATCGCGATCCTCGACCGCCGTCTACGACCCCTGCCGCCCGGCATCACGGGCGACGTGTACGTCGTGGGAAGCGTTGTGCCACAGCACTTCGCTGGGGAAGGCTCGCGTACGTCGCCGACACTCGTCGCCTGTCCGTGGCATCCCGGCCGGCGCATGCTGGTCACCGGCGACCGCGGGCATCTCGAACCGGGGACGGGACTTCTCGTCATCGATCACCGCGCCGGTGAGATCGTCGAGATCGACGGCATCCGAGTCGATCTCGCACTGCTCGAACGTGCCGCCACGGAGGTCCCCGGGGTCGTGGCAGCGACTGCGACCGTACTCGGCGACGGTGACGGGCTCGCGCTCGGACTCGTGCCGGCCCGTTCCTCGTCGGAGGCGACCGAACCATCGGATCCGCAACGGATTCGGGCGGCGGTTCGACGCCGGGTCAATGCGGAACTCCCGGCGGTGCTGTGGCTGCGCCGGGTCGCGATCCTGGATGCGGTGCCGCTCGACGGGTTCGGCGGCGTCGACCGGTCTGCCGCCGCCGGGTTGATCGCCGCGGCGCCCGAAACGCGGGCCGCGCGCCGCCGTCCGTCGACGCCGGTCGAACGCGCCGTTGCCGACGCGGTGACGTCCGTCCTCGGCGTGCCCGAGCCGTCCCTGGACGACGAACTGGTCCAGCTCGGCGCCACGTCACTGGGATTCATGCAACTGGCCACGCACCTCGGTGACACCTTGCAGGTCGTCGTCAGCGTGCGCGATCTCGGTGATGTCACGACCCTCGCCGAACTCGCCGCCGTCCTCGAGGCCTCCGCGCCGCGCCGCGCCGCGCCGGGTGATCCCGCGGGCACCGTCCGCTACCGGCCGACCCGCGCGCAGCAGGAGATCTGGCTGCTCAATCGCGCCGACCGGCAGGCGACCGTTTATCACCTGCCGGTGCATGTCGTTCTCGCCGAGGGCATCTCGGCCGAAGTCGTCCGCGCCGCACTCATCGACGTCGCGGCGCGGCACGAGGCACTGCGGACCATGTACCCCGACAACGGCGGGGAGCCGGTCGCGGTCGTCCGCGGAGTCGACGAGGCAAAGGTTGCCGCGCCGGTGACCGCGGCCACCCTCGACGCGACCGGCATCGACCTCGCCGTCGCGGCCCCCTTCGACCTGACGGTGGACCTGCCGTGGCGTGCGGTCGTCGACGAGACCCGCGGACGGACCGAGCTCGTTCTCGTCGCCCACCACATCGCGATCGACGAGTGGTCGCTGCACATCGTCGTCGACGACTTCGCGCATGCACTGCGTGCTCGTCTCGACGGTGCGACTCCGGTGTGGACGGAGGACGCGGTGGCCTTCAGTGCCGCGCTGTCCGCGCGGCCGGCCGCGGCGGATGCGGCGGCCGAGGTCCACTGGGCGAAGACGTTGCGGGAGGCTCCTTCTCGCATCGTGCTGCCGGAGCCGGCGCAACCGGTGCCGGCGGGACTCACCTCCGGCCCGGCGACCGTCCTGCGTCGTGACGTCGACCGTGGGGCCCGGGACCGTGCCGCTGCTCGTGCACGCGAGTCCGGGACGACGCTCAACACGATGCTGTGCGTGGCGCTCTCGGCCGTACTGGCCGAGTACTCGGATTCCGACGACTTCGTGCTGTCGGTGCCGGTCTCAGGGCGATTCACCACCGAGGAACTACGCCCGGTCGGCATGTTCGTCGAGACGGTGCCGGTGCGGATCACCGGGGTACGGAGCAATAGCGTTGCGGAGGCCCTCGCCCGCGTGGGCGCGGGCCTGACGGCGGCGATCACCCACGCCGACGCGGCACCGACGGGGCTCGCCGATGTCATCTTCGCCTATCACGCCTCCCGGCCCGACGTCGCCGACCCGGCGGTGTTCGCCGAGGTCCAGACCTTGTCCGCCGGCCAGGCGCGAACCGCGTTGGAAGTAACCGTCTTCGACGAACCGGACGGGTTGTCGGTCGCGCTGACCGTCGCCGAACGCCGGGTCGACCCGATGGCTGCCGGCCACCTGCTCGACCGATTCGTCGAGACGGTCGCCGCGCTCGGTGTCGCGACGCCCGACTCGGTCGTCGCGGCGTGCATCCCGGTTCCCGCCGACCGGGCGCTCTCCGCCCGCAGCCGCCGGACCGCTCCCGTCGACCCGATCGATGCCCTGCGACGCCGTGCGCAGGCGAAGCCGGGCGCCGCCGCCGTCATCGCCGACGACGCGATTCTGACCTACCGGGATCTGCTCGGTCGCGCCGAGGCCCTCGCGAACACGTTGCGGGAGAACGGGGTACAACCGGGCGACCGAGTCGCGCTGTCGCTGCCCCGGAGCGTCGAGACCGTGATCGCGATCGTCGCGGTGCTCTTGGCCGATGCCGTGTACGTGCCGATCGAACCCGACGATCCGCCGTCGAGGACGGAGCTGATCGTCGACGCGACCGCACCCGTCGCGGTGATCGAAGCCGGGCCGGCGGTGCGCGCCGTCGCGACAAGCGAACGTGCACAACCGGTTCCGGGTGGCGCCTATGTGATCCACACCTCCGGCTCCACCGGCGTCCCGAAAGCCGTGTTGGTGACCCGCGCGAATCTGGCGGCCATGCTCGGCGCCGCGCTGGACACGATCGCCGCGTCCGACGACGACGTGTGGAGCTGGGTGCACTCCTACGCGTTCGACTTCTCCGTCTGGGAGATCCTGGGGCCGTTGGCCTCCGGTGGTGCCGTCGTCGTGCTGGAGCGCGCCACCGTGCTCGACCCGCGCTTGCTGGCGGCGGCGATCGACCGGTACGGGGTCACCGTCTGTTCGCAGACCCCGACGGCGTTCGGCAACCTCGTCGACCCGACGGTGGCCGCTGCCCCCCCGGACGCCGGATCACTCGCGTTGCGGGCCGTCGTCTTCGGTGGCGAACCGTTGTCGCCGGGGCTGTTACGGGAGTGGTCGGCCGCGCATCCGGACGTCCGGTTGGTCAACATGTACGGCATCACCGAGACGACCGTGCACCTCACGGCGGTCGACGTCGATGTCGACGACGCCCGCAGCGACATCGGTGTCCCGCTGGACGGCGTCTCGACGGCGATCCTGGGCCGCGACCTACGCCCGGTCCCGGTGGGCGCCATCGGCGAACTGTACGTGAGCGGCGATCAGGTCACGCTCGGCTATCACAACGCCCCGGCCACGACCGCCGCGCGGTTCGTCGCCGACCCGCGCGGCACCGGCCGCCGGATGTACCGTACCGGCGACCGCGTACGCGAGATCGCCGGCGGCCGCATGGTCTATCTCGGCCGCAGCGACGACCAGGTCCAGATCCGCGGGCACCGCATCGAACTCGGTGAGATCACGTCGGTGCTGCGCGAGCACCCCGGCGTCGGCGACGCGCGGGTGCTCCTCGACCCGGGCAGCCGCCGCGGCGAGGAACGGCTGCTCGCATTCGTCACCGAGGACGGCCTCGCCGACTTCGATGTGCTGGACGCCCTCTCCGCCGAGCAGATCCTCGTGTTCTGTGCGACCAGGCTCCCGGCGCACATGATCCCGGCGCGACTCGCGATCGTCGACGGCTGGCCGATGACCCCGACCGGCAAACTCGACCGCCACCGGCTCACGGATCTGCTGCCCGAGGTGCCGACGGGATCGACCCGAGCACTGACACCGGCCGAGCAGACCGTCGCCGACGCCATGCGCGCGGTGACCGGCACGGATGCCGTGGTCGCCGCGGACACCAACTTCTTCGCGACCGGAGGAACATCACTGTCGGCAGCGCGACTCGCGGCCACACTGACGGGTGTCGGCGACCAAGTCTCCGTCGCCGATGTGTTCGCCCATCCGACGGTGGCCGCGCTCGCCGCGCACATCGAGTCCGCGGCGAGTTCGGGGCGCACGATCGCCGACGGCTCCCGGACCGGTCTCGCCGACTTCGCAACCGCTGACGGGGTGGATCTGCCGCTGACCCCCGAGCAGATGGATCTATGGCTCCGATGGCGCACCGAGCCGGACTTCACCGGGTATCTGATGCCGCTCGCCCTCCCCGTCGACGCCGGCCCCGACGAGCTGCGCCGTGCCCTGCTCGAGATCGTGACGCGGCACGACGCGTTGTGCACCGTGTTCCCCTCGGGTCCCGACGGCCCGGTGCAGCGTCGCCGACCCGACTCCCATGTCGCGGGTGAACTGAGAGCGCAACTGGCGCAGACGGTCTCGGTCGCAGACATCGAGTCGGTCGACGCCGCTCTGCGTACGCTGCACACGCCGATCGACCTGGCCGCCGAACTGCCCTGGCGGGTACGGATCTGCGCGGTGGACGGGCAGACCTGGCTTCTCGTCGTCGCGCACCACATCGCGGTCGACGGCGAGTCGTTCGGCATCCTGTCCGCAGAGCTGCGATCCGCCCTGTCCGGGACCCTCCCGGCGCCCGCCGACGTCGACTACCAGGAGTACTCGGCGTGGCGAGCCGGGTCGCTGGCCGCCCGGCGGACCGAGCTCGTCGCGCACTGGGTCTCGGCGTTCGATCGGGCCGTCGAACCACTGCGCCTGCCCGAACTGAACCCGGCGGCCCCGCATCCGTCCGCGCCGGGACGAGCGGTGGTGCACCGTGCGCACCGGTCGCTCGACCGCACCGAGACCGGAGCACTCGACGATCTGGCGGTGGCCAGACACAGCACTCCGTTCATCGTCGTGCACACCGCGCTCGCGGCGGTGCTGACAAGGCAGTCCGACGCCGAGGTGGTCACGATCGGCACCGCTCTGTCCGGGCGGATCGACCCGCGCCTGGTCTCCGTGCCGGGGCTGTTCGCCCGTGCCGTACCCCTGCACACCCCGATCGACGTCGACCTGCCGTTCGTCGACCTCCTGGCCTCGGTCACCGCGGTCGACCTCGGCGCGTTCGCGCACGCCGACCTCCCGCTCACCGAGATCACCGAGATCGCCGATCCCGGTCGTGTCAAGGCGGGCACCCCGCTGTTCGAGGTCTCCCTCGGCGCCGTCCCGGACGAGCTGGTGGCGGCGAGTCCGGCTGCGGCAGCGAGCGTCCCGTCGGACGCGAGTGCCTTCGGGGGAGTGCCGCTGTTCGGTGTGGACGTGTCGATGTACCGCCGGGACGGTGCGCTGCATCTGATGATGACGTGCACGGATGCGGTGGCGAGTGCCGCGAGACTGGACGCTCTGTGCGACCTCGTCGTCGAGACGATCCGGCGCGGGGTGCGCGAACCGAACCGGACGGTCGCGGCGCTGCTCGCCCCGTCGGACCCGACGTCGGTCCCGGAAATCGCGCCGCAGAATCGGATTCGCGAGTTCGACACGCTCGACGAGCTGCTGACCGGTGGGCTCGCTGACGATCCGGATGCGATCGCGGTCGTCGACCGGCGCCATCCGGTGCCCGGGTCGGGTGTCTCGCTCACCAATTCCGACCTCGACCGGCTCGCGACGTTCACGGCTCGCTCGCTCATCGAGGCGGGAATCGGTCCGGGGGACGTGGTGGTCGCCCTGCTGCCGCGCTCGGTCTTCGGCGTGCTCGCCACGGTCGCGGTCGCCCGCGCGGGCGCAGCGTTCGTGAACGTCGATCCGGCCGACCCAGCGGGGCGCCGGCAGATGATCATCGAGCGGTGCCGACCGCGTGCCGTTGTCACCCTCGCGGCGACCGCGGAATCCGTGACCGGCGGCATCCCGGTGCTCGCCCTTGACGAGTTGCTCGCCCGACATACCGATTCCGGTGCGAATGCGGCGGATTCGCTGCCGTTCGCCGCCGCCGAGCGGGTGCGCCCGCTGTCGGTGGACGACGTCGCCTACATCACCTTCACCTCGGGGACGACCGGACTGCCCAAGGGTGTGCAGGTGACCCATCGGGGCCTCACGGACTGGGCGCGCGACACCGTGGCCCGACTGCGGCTCGACTCGTCGGACGCGGTGTTGCACACGTATGCAACCGGATTCGACGCACACCTGATGGGGCTCGTGCCCCCGCGGGTCGCCGGCGCCACGATCGTCGTGTGCCCGCCCGATGTCATCGCCGCGGACGAGCTCGCCGAGTTCGTCGGCGCCGAACGGGTCAGCGTCCTGCTGACCACCCCGTCGGTGCTCGCGACCCTGCGGCCCGACGAAGTCCCCGGTGTTCGTCACGTGGCGGTCGGCGGTGAACCCCTCGGCGCCGGGCTGGTCCGGGAGTGGACGGCCGGCCACACGCTGAGCAACGAGTACGGCCCGACCGAGGCCACCGTCGCGGTCAGCAGTGCGCGGTACACCGCAACTCCGGGCGGGCCGGTTCACTTCGGCGCCGGGAGCGGAGCGAGCGGGCCGGTTCACATCGGCGCTCCGCTGCCGGGTGTGGGGATGTATGTGCTCGACGGTGCCCTGCGGCCGGTGCCCGACCACACGGTCGGCGAACTGTATCTTTCCGGGAACTGCCTTGCCCGTGGGTATCTCGACGACCCGGCGACGACGGCCGGGGCGTTCGTCCCCGATCTGTTCAGCACCGACCCGTTCATCGCCGGCGGGCGGATGTACCGGACCGGTGACCTCGTCCACCGGCGTCCCGACGGCACGTTCGTGATCCACGGTCGCACAGACGATCAGGTGAAGATCCGCGGCGTGCGTCTGGAGCCGGGTGAGGTCGATGCGGCGCTGTCGGGGCTGCCCGGCGTGGCGACCTCGGTGACCGCGACGCGGACCACCCCGGCGGGCGAGAAGATCCTCGTGTCGTGGGTCGTGGTCGACGGAGACGATGCGGAAGTGGCCGACCTGCCTCGTCAGCTCGCGCACCTGTTGCCGCGCAGCATGATTCCGAGTGCGATCGTCGGTGTCCCGGCGTTGCCGTTCGGACGCAACGGGAAGATCGACGTGGCGGCGCTGCCCGATCCCGATTTCGCCGGTGCGGCAGCGGGTTCGGGTGTCCGCCCCGGACGGCCGCCGTCGGGGGCCACCGAGGAACTGGTGACCGCGGTGTGGGCGGAGGTCCTCGACCGTCCCGTTCAGTCGCTGGACGCCGATTCCGATTTCTTCACCGAGGGTGGTACCTCGCTGTCGGCCACGCAGGTGACGTCGAGGCTGACGGCGGCGACCGGTGCGGACATCGGGGTCCGCGAGATCTTCGAAGCACGCACGGTCGCGGGAGTCGCGCGACGTGTCGACGAACTGCTGGCCGGGCCGGGTGATACCGGCGCCGGAAGCGGAGTGGAGTCCGGCGCGGCACCCACCCGACTCCCGGTGCCGGAGTTCCTGCCGCTCGCATATCCGCAGCGCCGCATGTGGATTCACCATCAGTTCGATCCGCGTTCGACGGCCTACCATGTTCCGCTCGTGTTGCGGATGAGTGGCCGTGTCGACCTCGCCCGCCTGCGGAAGGCGGTCGACGAGGTGGTCGCGGCTCATGCCGTCCTCCGGACGGTCCACCCGGATTCGCCGTCGGGTCCACGGCAGCGCCGGATCGAGCATCGGAGTCCGGTGCTACGGCATCGCCTCGTCGACGCCGCGACGGGTCTCGAGGGTCTCCGTCGTGACATCGACGACTTCCTGCGCCGGCCGTTCGATCTGGAGTCCGAGACCGGGTTCCGGGCCGCGGTCTTCGAGCTCGACTCGGCGGAGGATCCGCACACCCATCTGGCGGTGGTCCTGCATCACGTCGCGATCGACGGGTGGTCGATCCGGGTGCTGCTCACGGACCTGCTCCGTGCCTACGACGGCCAGCGGCTGTCGGTCCCCGCCGACGAGGCGTTCACCTATGCCGACTTCACGCAGTGGCAGATCGCCCGCCTCGGCGACCCGTCCGATCCGCGCAGCAGATACGCACGGCAACTGCGTTTCTGGACGTCGACGCTCGCCGATGCCCCCGGCCCGCTCCGGTTGCCGGGAATCGCGGACACCGGCGGGCGGCCGCGCGACGCTGCCGCCGGGCGGTTGTCGGCGTCGATCGTCGGCACGGATTCACTGCACCAGACCGCGAAAGCGATGTCGGCGAGTGTGTTCCAGGTGGCGCACGCCGCGCTCGCGACGGTGTTGGGCCGGTGGACCGGCGAGTGGGATCTGCTGATCGGCGTACCGGTGCACGGCCGGCACGCGCCGGAGTGGGAGTCGGTGGTCGGCATGTTCGTCAACACCGTGGCCCTGCGGACACGGCTGCATCCGGGGCTCCCGATCCGCGAGGCCGTCGTGCGGGCTCGCGACGCCGCTCTGGCTGCCCAACCGCACAGTGAGGTCCCCTATGAGGACGTCGCCCGTATGGTCCGTCCCGACGGCCGGGAGGCCGGGGACCCGCTGATCTCGGTACTGCTGGTCAACCAGGACGTCGTGCCCCAGTCCTCCGGCGAGGTCGTGCTCGGCGGAGCGTCGGCGGGTGGCCCGGGTCCCGAGGCGGATGCCGTGATCGCCAGGCTGGTCCCGGAGTACACCGCGACCGTGGACGCCAAGTTCGACGTCGAGGTCGTGCTCGCCGAACGCGACGACGAGTTGCACATCACGGTGGTGCACTCCGCCGCCGTCCCGACCGTGGTCGCGCAGGCGCTTCTCGACGACTTCCGCAGATCGGTCGTCGCGGCGGCAACCGATGCCGATCAGCCGTTCCCGGAGGTCGACGGACCGGACGTCGACGTCATTGCGGCCGAACGGGTATCGGGCACCGCGGTGGCGCCGGCTGGTGCCGGGGCGTCGTCGCCTCCGGCGCCCTCGGCTCCGCTCGTCGCCGCGGTCACCGATGTGATGGCCGAGGTGCTGGAGGTCGCACCGGGATCGGTGGGGGACACCGACGACTTCTTCACGATGGGCGGGACCTCACTGTCGGCCACCAGGGTGACCTCCGCCCTGGGGCGCCGTCTGGGCGTCCGCGTGCCCACCCGGGTGCTCTTCGAGAACCCCACCCCGATCGCGCTCGCACGCGCGGTGACCGAACTCCCCGCGGAGGGGACGGACGCGGGAGGCGGTGCGCCGACCGGCACGTCGGAGGCCGACCTCGGCGACCTCCCACTCGCCCCCACGCAGCGCCGGATGTGGGTGGGCGCGCAGGTGCTCGGCGCGGTGCCGATCTACGCCGTGCCCGCGGTGGTACCCGTGCCACCCGGTACCGACGAGTCCGCGGTAGTCGGCGCGGTCGAGGCGCTCGTCGACCGCCATCCCGCGCTCCGTACCCGGTATCTCGCGACGCCAGACGGTCCCCGGCAGCGTGTCCTCGACGCCTGGCGCCCGGCCCTGCGGCGGGTGGGTGCGGCTGAGCTCACGACCCCCGCGGGGATCGGAATGCTCGGCGAGGCCTTCGATCTCGCCGGCGAGCCCCCGGTTCGGGTGTGGCTGGTCATCGGCGACGATGAGGTGACCCCGGCGGCGGTCGTGGTGGTCGCGCACCACATCGCGATGGACGGTGAATCCGCCGGCATCGTGCAGCGTGAGCTGGCGGCGCTGCTGGCGGGTCTCGACCTGGGCCCGGCGCCCACGGGTTTCGCGGTGGTCGCCCGCCGGCTGGCTGCCGATGAGGAGCGGTCCCGGGCCGTGCTGGTGGACTTCTGGCGGCGTGCGCTCGAGGGGCACAGCGGCGAGCTCGATCTCGCGCAGCGCCGTCCCGCCGTCCGGGACCTGCGGACCTCGACGACTGAGTATCTGCTGGAAGATGGGGTCGGCCAGGCGATTCCGGCAGCCGCGCGCCGGGCGTCGGCGAGCGAGTTCCACATCCTGCACGCGGCCCTGGTGCTGGCCCTCGCGGTGCAGTCGGGGGCCGATGACATCGCGCTGGCCACGCCCGCCTCGATGCGCCGCGACTCCGACACCGCCGGCACGGTCGGCATGCTCATCTCCACGGTCGTGTTGCGCACCCGGATTCGCCCCGGCATGACCGTCGGCGATCTGATCACGGCGGTCCGCGACGACGACCTGGCGGCGCTCGATCATGCCGCGATCGCCTTCGACGATGTGGTCGCCCTGATCGATCCGCCGCGCGTCCCCGGGCGGCATCCGCTGGTACAGGTGGCGTTCTCGATGGCCGATCCGGAGATGCCCGGGCCCGACCCGGCAGACACCGGCGCGCCGACGTGGATGTCGCCGCGCAGCGAGTTCGACATCCACGTCGAGGCGGTGCCCGACGCCGGCGGCTGGCGGTTGCGCGTCCACCACGGCCGGGAACTGTTCGACGAGGGCACGATCCGCGCCCTCGGCGAGCGAGTGGTCGCCGCGGTCGCCGCCGTCGTGGGGGAGCCGTCACGTCGCCTCGCGGCCATCGAGCCGCTGACCGGCGCCGAACGACGCTTCGTCGCCGACCGGGCGCGGGCATCCTCGACGACGGGGGCCGAACCGCTGCTGGCCGAGCTGTTCACGACGGCTGTCGCGGCGTACGGCGACCGTCCCGGCATCGCCGACGAGCACCGGTCCCTCACCTACCGCGAATTCGACGGGTGGGTTTCGGTGACCGCCCGCGCGATGCGACGTCGAGGGCTCGGTGCCGGTGACGCGGTGGCCGTCGTGGTGCCGCGGTCGATCGAGTCGGTCGTCGCCATCTGGGCGGTCAGCCGGATCGGCGCGGTGTGCGTACCGGTCGACGTCACCTACCCGACGGCCCGGATCGACCACGTGGTCGCCGGCGCGTCGGCGAGTGTGATCACGCCCGCCGACATCCCCGCCCAACCGACGGAACCGGTTGTGTCCGAACCCGTCACGCCGGTGTCGCGCGACGCGCTGGCCTACGTCATCACCACGTCGGGTACCACCGGGACCCCGAACATCGTCGGGGTCACCCATCGCGGTGTACACCGCGTGGCCTCGCTCGGCGACGTCGAACCAGACGACCGCGTCGGGATGGCCATCAGTCCGGGATTCGACGCCACGTTCCACGACATGCTGTTGCCACTCGCCGCCGGCGCGACCCTGGTGGTGGTCCCGGCCGGGATCACCGGCGGGGACGACCTCACCCGGTTCCTCGACCGCACCGGGGTCAGCGTCTTCACGGCGACGCCTTCGGTCGTCCGCACACTGCGACCGGCGGCGATCGGTGCGCTGCGCCTGGTGTACATCGGCGGCGAGGCACTCTCGGCCGATCTGGCCGCGATGTGGTCGGAGCACGCCCAGGTCCTCAACATCTACGGCCCCACCGAGACGACGGTGACCGTGTCCACCAGTGCGTTCCGGCGCGGCGAACCGATCCGGCTGGGGCATCCGCGACCGGGCATCGGCGCCGAGGTGCTCGACGCCCAGCTGCGCCACGTCCCGCCGGGTGTCGTCGGCGAGTTGTACATCGGCGGAACCGGGGTCGCCCGTGGCTATCTCGGTGATCCGGCGCTCACCGCTGCGACGTTCGTCGCCGGCGCCGACGGCGTGCGCCGCTACCGCACCGGGGACCTGATGCGGTGGGATCGCGACACCGGCGAGCTGGTCTACGTCGGCCGGGCGGACCGTCAGGTCAAGATCCGGGGTCAGCGAGTGGAACCCGCCGAGATCGACGCGGTGATCGTGCGGGCGGGCGCCGAGCGCTCGGTGACCGTCCTGCGGCCGGGTCCGGTCGGACCAGCGCTTGTGTCCTATGTGGTGGCACCGTCGGTGCCGGCCACCGAGCTCCGGGCCGCGTGCCGATCGTCGCTGCCGCGGCACATGGTGCCGAGCCGGATCGTCGTACTCGACGACCTGCCGCTCAGCGGCGCGGGCAAGATCGACGTACGCCGACTGCCCGAACCGGCCTGGTCGGAGTCCGTGCGCGAACCGGGAACCGCCACCGAGGCAGCGGTGCTCGACGCCTTCCGGACCGTGCTGGGCGAAGCGGCAGCCGGTCCGTACGCGGGCGCGGACGGTGCCGGGACACCCATCGGCATGGACGACGACTTCTTCGCCGCCGGTGGGCATTCGCTCGCCCTGCTGCAGTTGCGGGACGAACTGGCCCGCCGGACGGGCCGGGTCGTCGACGCGGCGGAACTCTTCGGTCATCGCACCCCGGCCGAGATCGCCCGGCTGCTCGACGACCCGGAAGGCGGCGTTAGCGGCCGACGCGTCGTGCCGCTGTCGCCCGACGGCACCGGCCGACGACCCGAGATCTGGTGTGTGCACACCGCGACCGGGATGGTCGAACCGTTCCGGGCGCTGGGCGAGTCCCTGCCGTCGGCATCGGTGTTCGGCCTGCAACTGCCCGAACTCGTACTCGCCGAACGGGATCTGCCGACGACCATCGAGGGCATCGCGGCACTGCACGTCGAGGCCATCCGGGCGACCCAACCGCAGGGACCGTACCGGGTCGTCGGCTGGTCCGTCGGTGGTGTCGTCGCCCACGAGATCGCGCGCCGGCTCGTCGAACTCGGCGAAGAGGTCGCGCTGCTGGTGCTGCTCGACGCGCGGACGCCGGCCGAACTGACCACGGTGGACGACGCGGAGCTGCGAGCCGCCGATCACCCCCTGCGTGCCCTGGCCGAGCAGCACGATCCCGACGCACTGCGGCGCTTCGAGGACCGGACGAGGGGCCTGGCCGCGGCGGCGCGCTCCTACGACCTGCGTCCGGCGGCCGCCGGTAAGGTGCTCTACGTTGCGGCGCAGGACAACCCGGACCCGGACGCCTGGACGCGTGCGGTCGATCCGGACGGACGGGCCGTCGTCGACGTGCTGCACGCCGGCACGACGCACGCAGAGCTGGGGCAGCCGGACGTATTGGCGCGGGTGGCCCGCAGAATCGAGGAGGAATGGTGACCGGATCCGAAGCGGCGACGCCGCAGATGTCGATCCTGTTCGTGTGCACGGGCAACATCTGTCGTTCACCGATCGGCGAACGCGTGCTGACCGGCCTCGCCGGCCGGGCGGGTGTCCCCGTGACGTCGTCGAGCGCCGGTGTCGGAGCGCTCAACGGGCAGCCCATCCATCCGCACGCCTCCGCCGTCCTGGTCGAGAACGGTTACGACGCATCGGGGTTCGAGTCCCGGTATCTGCGTCCGCCGATGCTCACCGAGGCCGACCTCGTGCTGTGCATGAGCCGCGAACACCGTGCCGCCGCGCAGCAGATGGCCCCGGCACGCTGGAAGCGGGTGTTCACGCTGACCGAGTTCGCAGCGCTCTGCGACCTCGGCGCGCTGCCGGAGATCATCGCCGGGCGTGGACGCCTCGATCCGAACTCGGACCTGCTGGACATCGTCGACCCGATGGGCCGTCCGCGCGAGGACTTCGACCGGGTGTTCGCCGAGGTCGAACCGAAGGTCGAGGCGTTGGTCACGTGGCTGGCGGCGCCGGGAGCGAAGCGAGCGGGCCAATCGTCCGCCGAGCAGGCCTCCGCCACTCGACCGGGCCGGCACGCGACGGGGGAGAGCCGATGATCCGGCGGCTGGCGGGTAACCGCGTCGTCCAGGTCGTCGCGGTGGTGCTGCTGCTCGTCGCCGCCGCACTGATCTGGCTGGCGTACTCGGCATTTCAGGTCCGCGACGACCTGGAGTCGGTGCGCGCGGATGCGAGCAGGGCCCGGGCGTTGATGCTCGACGGCGATCAGGCGGGCGCCCGTCAGGCGGCCGAGGCGGCGTCGGTGCGGGCCGAGGACGCCCAGGATCGTGCGAACGGCTTCCTGTGGTCGGCGGCTGCGGCGGTGCCGGTCGTCGGATCGCCGCTGAAGTCGGTGCAGCAGATGAGCGATGCCGTCGCGGCGCTCTCGGCCGACGTGCTGGTGCCGGCTGCCGACCTCGCCACCGTGCTCGACCCGAATCGCCTGCGCTCGGGCAACACCGTGAACCTGGCACTGCTGCGGGACGCGCAACCGGCGCTGAAGTCGGTCGCGGAGGAGTCGGCGGCGGTGGCCGCCCAGGTCTCGGCGATCGAACCGAGTTGGCTGGGCGTCGTGGCCGATGCCCGGGATCAGCTCGCCGAGCAGGTCGAGGCTGCCGACTCGACGGTGCAGGCGACGAGCATCGCGGCCGAACTCGTCCCGTCGATGCTCGGTGCCGACGGTCCGCGCAGCTACTTCATGGCGTTCCAGACACCGTCCGAGGCACGTGGCACCGGCGGCCTCGTCGGCGGTTTCGCGGTACTGAACGCCACCGGGGGCCGGGTGACCATCCCTGAGCTCGGTGCGAATTCTGAGTTCCGCGACCCGGCCACCCCTCAGATCAACCTCGGCCCCGAGTACGACGCGATCTACTCCTACTACCGCCCTTACACCGACTTCAGGAACGGCAACCTCAGCGCCCACTTCCCCGACGCCGCGCAGATCTGGCTGGCGAACTGGCGCGCCCAGACCGGCCGCCAGCTCGACGGGGCGATCGCGCTGGATCCGATCGCGCTGAAGTATGTCCTCGAGGTCGTCGGCCCGGTGTCGGTGGGGCGGGAGAAGATCACCGCCGACAACGTCGTGCCGATCACGCTGTCGACGGCGTACCAGCGCTTCGCCGACGACAACGCCGCGCGAAAGGACTACTTGCAGGCCATCTCCCAGGCCGTGGTGAACAAACTCGTCACGTCCGGCGGCAGCACGCGGAATCTGCTCGAGGCGCTCGGTCGCGGCGTGCACGAGCGGCGGATCATGGTGTACAGCACCGATGCCGAGGATCAGAAGATCCTCGAGTCGACGAAGCTGGGTCACCAGATCTCCGACACGTCGTCGCCCTATCTGCAGGTGGCCATCGGCAATGCGTCCGGAACGAAGCTGGACTATTTCCTGCGGCGCGAGATCAGCTACACCTCAGGCGGGTGCGAGGGTGACACCAGAGAGTCGACGATCACGGTGAAGCTCACCAACACCCTCGACACCACGGACACCACCGACTACGTCGCCGGCAACCTCGGGACCGAACTGTCGGTGAAGAAGGGCACCAACCTCGCCAACGTCGAGTTCCTGGCGACGAAGGGCGCGGTCCTCAAGGAGATGACCCTCGGCGAGGGCGGGGCCTTCTACGTCGAGCAGGCCCTGCACGGTCGGCCGTACTACTCGACCCGCGTGGGCATCGCACCGGGCGAGACCGCCACCATCGTGCTGAAAATCGACGAGCCGACCTCGGCACACGGGGACGCCGAGGTCCCGATCCAGCCGCTCGTCGACGACCCGACCGTCACCGTTGACGTCCCGGCGTGCGGGCCGGAGAACTGAGCACCCGGAGCTTGCGGAGGGCGCAGCCAATCCCGCTCCCTGAGGAGCGTCCGGAGCGTGCGGAGGGCGCGTCACCCCGCTCCCTAATCCGAAGAACCAAAACCGCTGTTCTAGGGGGTGCAAGCGATGGCCCCTTCTGCTCCCTGAGGTGCGAGGAGCGTTAGCCGCCGGGCCGAGCGAGCGACGAAGGAGCGCGTCGAGGTCGACGAGCCTCGAAGGGTTGGCGACGCAACTCGCCAGGACCCTTCGTGACGGCCTCCGCAAGCTCCGGCCTCCTCAGGGAGCAGTAGTGGGGCTCGCCCCGTGCACAACGGGTTTCTTCGTGGTCCCGACGGCCCGTCCCCGGCCGACGATCTGACCGGGAACGGAGCCGATTGGGGCGTCACTGTGGAGTTGTCAAGGGACAGATGCGGTCCCGGGCGTTGGCCGGGTGCGAAAAGGTGCTGCGCGAAAGTGTGTGTCGGAGGGCCGGTCAGGCGGCGTCGTCGAGGCGCATGGTGCGTCGGTTGTATGCGGGTAGCGGTCGGCGTTGCGGATCGATCGACACGGGCGGTACGAGCCAGGGGTGGCGGTCGAAACCCATCACGATGTCCCACCCGTGGTGGTGGACCTGTGTGTGGCAGCGCTGGCAGAGCAGGCAGCCGTTGTCGAGGTCGGTGGGTCCGCCGTCGGCCCACGGCCTGATGTGATGCACCTGCGTATGGGACGGTGGTGCACCACATTTGATGCAGCACGTGTCGCGGACGATGATCGCTTTGCGTAAGTGTGACGGATACAACCGGCGGGTGTGACCCATCTGCAGCGGTACGCCCTCACGGTCGAGGACGATTTCGGTCACGGATCCGTCGCAGGAGACCTGTTTCGCGGTGGCATGGCTGACCGATCCGGTCCACGGCAGCGTCGCCAGGTCTCCGGTCGCGGGGATCGTCAGCATCAATTGAGTGCGTGGGGAACCAACGGTATCGAGGGTAGCGCCGATCGCGGCTTGGTCGAGGATCAGTTCGAAGGCGTCGGCGCGGCGTTGCTCGGCGGTGCGTCGATCCTGTGCGCCGTCGGGTTCCGGCCTGGGGCAGGAGCGTTCATCGATCATGGCCTGGAACTTCTCTCCCACGATTTGGGTGAGGTCGGCATGTACTTCGACGCGGCCGTCGTCGGTGGTGTGGGCGTTGACCGCGTTCAGCGATGGGTCGTCGGCGGCCGGTACACCGGTGTCGGAGGTGTCCGCCAGAGTATTGGCGATGGCTCGGCCATGCTTGAGCACTTCTGTCGGTGTTGCGCCGGAGAGTGCTTGGGCGATGAGTTCGAGTTCGTACTGGGCGCGCTCGTCATCGGAAAGGGCTTTGTGACAACGCTTCTCGATCTCGTTGATCCCCCGCACGATGGCATCGACGACCTCGCCGGACAGCCGCCCATCGGCGGCGTGATGCGCCACCACGGGCAGCGTCGGCAGCGCGTCGACACCCCGCATGGTGCGAAGAGCAGCGGCCGGCGCATGGCCGGACTCGATCAGCAGTTTCTTGGTGGTGCTGCCGGCCTTCTGCGCGACGCCGAGGTCGTCGAGTTGCGCTGCGTGAGCGACGATCTGATGATCTGCAAGGTTGCGGATCAGACGCCACGTGTCGAGGGCGTCGAATGTTGCTCTGCCCGTGGGGTCATCGGCGGGTGGGGTGGTCTCGATGAGTTGATCGAGGAGAGTGGCTAGCTCCGGCATGACTCCAAGGTACAGGAACATGCGTTCGATTTCGAGGAAATTCCACAAGCTGATAACCGTGAAATCAGCGGCTGTGCAGCATTTTTCGTCGACTGTGCATGATCTCCGGTGACCGTGCCCAAACGGTCCACAGTGGTGGACTCCAGTCACTCGCGTTTCGTATCTTGTCCCAGGATTGTAGAAATCGGTGGTTCCCGGGCTCGATGCGGCGGATTCCGAAGTCGTGAACTCGTTCGCGGACAAACGATTCGTCGGCGACAGCAGGCGCACTACGTCGGTGACCGCGCGCTGGCTGGCGGTATCGAGCCACGGTCATCGGGTGACGCGATCGGCGTATCGGCCATGGGTTGATGGCCGGCATGCAGGGCCGTTCGGCATGCGCCGCCCCGCTGGAGGGCTCCGCCTCCCTGATCCATCGCCACAGCGGCGCCCAACATTAAGGGTTTGCGCCTGAAAGTAATTGGCGGACTGTCTCGTTCATCTGATTCGAGCGAACAAGCACGCCATTGACATCGTCGGCGACGTTGGATTGCAGCCGCTGTCGACTCGGGACGGGCACCCACATAACAGAGCTCATCGAGAGACTCGCTCGACGGCATTCTTCCCGGCGCCTTCACCCGCCCATACCAGCTGTTCCGCATCGAACCCGACACCCACTACTCGGGCACGCTCTATTCCGAGGAGCTTCTGCCATACTCTGACAGGCCGCAACACCCGCTCCCTCGGGTCTCGATCTTCGCACCTCAAAACTAAAGTGAGACCGGGCATTGCATGCATTACGCGCGCGACATGGCACCCACGGATCACCGCGTCGGCTGGGGCCTCTCAACGGTTCGGTTGGCGGTGACGTAGCGGTCCACGCGGTCGATCACTGCAGACGCGCGAATCCGGCCGTCCACCTACCCCGGGTCGAGGTCCGAGGCAGGTGCGTTCGGAAGTGGCCGGCCAGCGTACGCGGCTCAGTAGTAGTACGGGTAATCGTCCCAGCGCGGGTCGCGCTTCTCGAGGAACGCGTCACGCCCTTCGACGGCTTCGTCGGTCATGTAGGCCAGGCGGGTCGCCTCACCGGCGAACACCTGCTGACCCATGAGGCCGTCGTCGGTGAGGTTGAACGCGAACTTCAGCATGCGCTGCGCTGTCGGCGACTTGCTGTTGATCCGGCGCGCCCAGTCGATGGCGGTGGCCTCCAGCTCGGCGTGCGGGGCGACGCGGTTGACTGCGCCCATCCGGTGCATGGTCTCGGCGTCGTAGGCCTCCCCGAGGAAGAAGATCTCGCGCGCGAACTTCTGCCCGACCTGCTTGGCGAGGTAGGCGCTCCCGTAGCCGGCGTCGAAAGACCCGACATCGGCGTCGGTCTGCTTGAACCGGGCGTGCTCGGCGGAGGCGAGGGTCAGGTCGCACACGACGTGCAGCGAATGCCCGCCGCCGGCCGCCCAGCCGTTGACGACCGCGATCACGACCTTGGGCATCGTCCGGATCAGGCGCTGGACCTCCAGGATGTGCAACCGCCCGCCCTCGGCCTTCACCCGCGCCGCGTCGACCGTCTCGGCGCCGGCCGCCGCGACGTCGTCGTCGTGTGTCGTGGCGTACTGATAGCCGCTACGCCCGCGGATGCGCTGATCGCCGCCGCTGCAGAACGCCCATCCGCCGTCCTTCGGGCTCGGGCCGTTGCCGGTCAGCAGGATCGTGCCGACGTCGGGCGACCGCCGCGCATGGTCGAGGACCCGGTACAGCTCGTCGACCGTGTGCGGGCGGAAGGCGTTGCGGACCTCGGGACGGTCGAATGCGACGCGCACGATCCCGTACTCGCGGCCCTCGCCGACGTGGCGGTGATAAGTGATGTCGGTCAGGTCGTCGAAGCCGGGCACCACCGCCCACGATGCCGGGTCGAAGGGCTGGCCGGAGGGTCCCTGGGTGTCGGGCGTCGCACTCATGGGGTCAGCCTATCGACGCGGCGACCGGGCGCTTCGCACGCCTGCAAGCGGCGGATTGGTCGGAAGAGGTCACGAAGTCGTGACGGGTTCGACGCGGATTGCATTCAACCATTGGATGCCTGCCGGTCTTCGGCTCGAACATCACCGAAATCTCAGTTTCGGATGCTTAGCTGTCCGTATGGCTGTATGGGGGTGGATTCTGATCCTCGGGGGCGCGTGGTGTGTCGTGTCCGCGGCGGTCGCGGTGATCGTCGGGAGGGCGGTCCGGATCCGGGACGAAAAGGAACGCGGTCCGCGTGGCGTGCCGGACTACATACCCGAGTCGACGCGCCGGCTGGCCCGGGGCGGGGTGTGTGTGGATCTCGCCGACCGTCGTCGCACGGAGGGGAACACCGACACCGGCTAGGGCACGGCACCGCCGGCTCTTATACGGTTGGCCGGTGAGCGAAGCGAACGATCGCGCCGTCGAGACCGTCGACGAGGACCCGCACGAGGGTGGTTTCCGGGCCCATGCGGCCATCACCACCGACCGCGGCGGACCCCGCTACGGCGAGTTCAGTGAGCAGGTCCGCCTGCTGATGGACAACGCCCGCTACGCCTGTCCCGACGACGAGCTCGTCGACGAACTCATCGAGTCACTGAAGGCGCTCAACGACCGGCTCGCCGATTCCCGGATCGACGAGTGGCACTCACCGGCGGGGACCCGCATCGACCTCCCGTCGCGCGGCAACATCACCCTGCCGCCGTATGTGGTCACCGAGGCGGACGACAACGGGGTCGTCGCCGAACTGACCTTCCGCGATTTCCACCTCGGCGGGAACAACGCCGCGCACGGCGGTCATGTCGCGGTCGCCTTCGACGACGTGGGCGGCTTCGCGTCGGCGGTCGCGATCCAGCATGTCAGCCGGACCGCGTACCTGACCGTGCAATACCGGTCGATCACACCGCTGAACACGCCGCTGCGAATCCACGCCTGGGCGGACCGGATCGAGGGGCGCAAGGTCTTCATCAAGGGCACCCTGCACGACGGCGACCGCCTCTGTGCGGAGATGGACGCCCTGTTCATCAAGCTCAACCCAGGTCAGGCCTGACCAGCACTCGTCGGCGGGCGCACGGGTAGACGACGGCTCACCTCCGCCGGCGCATCCGTGCGCGACAGTCGCAGCACGATGGTCGGCGCCTCGCCGGCGTCGAGCGGCCACGTCTCGAGCATCTCGCGGCGCAGGGCGGCCAGTTCGTCGCCGTGATTGCTCGACAGTGTTCGCGCGGTCGCGTCGTCCCCGGCGTAGAGAAACGTCGGTGTCATGGGGTGAACCGCGAAGCCGAGACGCTCGGCGGCCACCCACAGCTGCTGCGCGACGATCCCACCGCGGAGGTAATCGGCGGGGGTCGTGCCCTGCTGCACCAAGACCAGGATCGCCGACGACGACGCGGCCCGGGCGCCGGCATCGGCACCGAGTGCGGCACCGCCACCCCATTCGTCGAGCAACGCCATGACATCGGCACGCCGCAACACGTCGAGCATCCCCGCCATCGCCGGCGGTAGGTCGAGCGAGGCGACGTCGATGCCCTCGGCGGCGGCCGGATCGGTGGTGAGCTCGGCGAACATCTCCCGATGCAGTTCGGGCGTCAGGAACCGGGCGCGATCCGATCGGGCGATGATCGAGGCATATCGGTCGATGTCCGCGCGGTCGTCGAGCGCCACCAACCGGGTCCGATCGCTCGTGGCGGCATCGTGCAGTCGGACGAGATCGGAGGCCGACAGCGGTGATCCGTCCCCGACTCCACGTCGGGTGCCGCGGGCGAGCAATGCGTCGAGTTCGGTCTCCGCGTCCGCAGAGCGCGACCCGGTGTCGATGCCCTTGAGGCGTGCCCGGCCGGCCAGCGTGTCGGCCGCGTCGACGATCTCGATGTCGTCGAGCACCCCGCGCGCGGCGGCCGCGACCTGCGCGTTGTACAGGGCGGCGCCGACCGCCACCGCAGATGCCCGGTGCTCCACGTCGAGGGTCGAGGTGCGGGTGCGGTCCAGGACGATCGTGACGGCGTCGTCGTCGGCGATGATCTGCCAGGGCTGCTGGTTCCCGGCGGACGGCGCCCGGCTCGCGGCGTACACGACGAGTTCGCGATCGGTCATCGCCTCGACGGCGGGCTGCACCTGCGGACGGATCGGTTCGGCGTCGGCCGGTGGTTGTGCTGCGGGTATGGAGGCATGGGTGTCGATCGGGTCCTCGAGGCCGTCCAGCCACGCGTCCCGGTCGAATCGGACGCGACCGGACGTCAGGGACTTGCCCTGGACGAGGCGGCGGACGGCCGCGGCCACGGTGGCGCCGCCCAGGAGGACGTCGCCGCCGAGCTGCGGCCAGGCGGTGACCGTGTGCCCGAGCTCGATGGCCGACGCCGCCATCGGCGCGGTCACCTTCGTCGGCTCGAGTACCCGGACGGCGAGCGGGGTGAGCGACGCGCGGTCGAGTCCGACGAGATCTTCGATCCGCAGGTCGCCGGCCAGGCCGTGGAAAAGAGGCCGATCCGGTTCGAGGTCGAATCTCTCGACATCGAGGGTTCCGCCGTCGCTCGTCTCCATGAGGACCGGAATTCCTCGCTCGCGACATTTCTGGCGCACAAGGACCTTTACATCGAAAGAATCACATTCTTCGACGACGAGATCCAGGCCGTCGAGGAATTCATCGATGTTCTCGATTGTTATGCCGTCCACATGTACGACGGTGGTGAGATAGGGATCGATCTCGGAAATGCGTCGAGCGGCGATCACGGCCTTGTTGTCGTGAATATCCATGAGGGTCGCCGGAATTCGATTCATATTCGTGAGTTCGAGATCGTCGAAATCGGCAAGACGTAATTCGCCGGTAAGGCCTTCGAGTGCGAGCGTGAGTGATATCGCGTGTCCCACACTCAAACCGACGACACCGATCCGGAGCTCGCCCGCAGCGTCTTGCTGCGACGCGGTCAGTTTGTGCCGGTTGCGGTCGAGCCGCAGGCGCCGGAACGTGCGCGGACCGGGGATCTTGACGAGGGCGTTACGCCAGGGAAAGTGCGCGTAACGAGGTGTCTCGTCCCGGAGAGCGGGCTCGGCGGGCGGGAGGAGTTCATCGAGCGCGCGGGCGGCGCCGGCCGTGATGTCGGACACAGTGAGGGACGGTTCGGCGGTCAACGCGGCGGGTAGTTCGTCCGGGAAGTAGAGGGTGGCGGCGGCATCCGGCGGCGTGTGCATAAGCCCATGGTGTCGCACGGGATTGCACGACGCCAACCGTCAAAGCGACGGTCGGGCAAAAAGAACTGCGCTTGTGGGAGTGCATAAATGTGGCCTTGTGGCAGCATTACACGCGGGGTCGGGGGAGATCTCGTCTCTAAATTTACTAATTCCTGGAAGGCAATACTGCGATGAATAAGGTGTCAGTCACCAATGATCAGGTTCGCACCGGGATGTTGCGATCGATCGCACCCGAAACCGGGGCGGAGTACTCGGTGGTCGTGGCGAGCCCGCGGTCGGAGCCCGAACTGTGGCGTGAGTACCTCGCCGGCGCGGACGCGTCGTACCACCGCCACGGGTGCGCGGCCGCACTCGAGTACGACGAGGTCGCCGGCGGCGAGGGCACCGCGATGTTCTTCGCGGTGCTCGACAGCGAGGGCAAGGTTGTCGGCGGACTACGGGTCCAACCCCGGTTGGAGGCGGCTGCGCAGTCGCACGCGCTGGTCGAATGGGCGGGTCAGCCCGGTCAGGTGCAGCTCGTCAACGCCATCGAAGAACGCCTGCACGACGGCATCGTCGAGGTCAAGACGGCCTGGGTGGACGAGCGATCGGCGATCGCGGGGTCGGTGGCCGGTCAGTTGTCGCGGTTGGGGCTGGTCATCATGGAGATGTCCGGGGTCGAGGCCATGATGGCGACCGCGGCCGACCACGTTCTGCGCCGTTGGCAATCCGGTGGTGGACGCCTCGACGAGTCGGTGTCCGCGACGCCGTTCCCCGACGACCGGTACCGCACCCGGCTCATGTGGTGGGACCGCGCCCGGCTCGACACCCTCACCAGCCCGGAGACCTGGCGTCGGATGCGCCGGGAGGCCGACGCACTCCAGGCCGCGACGACTCAGCGCCCGCTGGTCCGGCTGTCGATGTCGACGAAGTCGGCCGGGCGTCGGTAGAAGACCTCGTACAGGCTGGCCGACGGCGGAGACACCGTCCGCTCGGCGTCGGCGGCATGTGCGCTCGGCGCGCCGTCGTTCCAGGTCACTGCGTCGATGGATTTGATGACCGTGGTGTCCCGGCCGTTCTCCTTGGCCTGATACACGCAGGCGTCGGCCTGGCCCAGGAGGTTGCCGATCACGTCGTCGGTCGAATAGGCGGTGTCGAAACGGCCGGAGACCAGCGGGTCGCCGGCGACGCGCAGCGGCGCGCAGACACCGCCGACGCTGATGGTGACCGGCGCTGCGGCGGCGACGGCGGCCCGTAGGCGTTCGGCGCTGAGCCACAGTTCGTCCGCGTCGTGGACGACGTGGAACATGAGGAACTCCTCGCCGCCGTAGCGGCACACCTCCGAACCCACGGGGGCGTGCTCGCGGATCGCGGCCGACGCCGCCAGCAGCACGCCGTCACCGGCGAGGTGGCCGTACTGGTCGTTGATCTTCTTGAAATGGTCGACGTCGAGCAGCAGGATGCCGATCCAACCGGTGGACGACCGTGCGGCCGAGAGGAGCTGCGATGCGCGGATCAGGAAGCCGCGCCGGTTCAGCAGGCCGGTCAGCGGGTCGATCCCGACCAGGCGGGTCTGCTGATCGAGCACGGCCTCCATCGACTTGCGCAATGCGACGACCAGGAAGACCGGCACCACGATCAGGCCGAGCATCGCGCCGAAGCTGATCAGGTACTCCGGCAGCGAGGGCGTTGTCACTGCGAGGACGGTTGCCGCACAGACGACCGCCAGCGCCAGATGGGACAGGATGAGTCGGGTGGTCGCCGAGATCGCGCCGATCGCCGGGATGACCGCGACGATGGCGAGGACGAGCGTCGATGATCGCGGCGAGGCCAGGATCATCGAGGTGCCGCAGATGCCCACGATCCCCAACCCGCCCAGGAACGCGAACTCGAGATCGGTCAGCCGGGCGCGGATGGCCGTCACCGCGAAGACGACCGCGATGAACGACCAGATGGTGAGCAGGATGGGCATGCCGCCCGGGTACAGCGTCTCGGGCGCGAGCACGCTGATGACCGGCAGCGGGATGACACCGCCGGTGCTGATCAGTGTCGCCATCGACCGGGCGTCGTAGCGCCGGAGCACCCTCCTGATCAACGACATCTACCACGACCGCTTTCCGTCGGCGGCTGTGGGGACAGCCGCTTGTTCGCCGAGATTCGCATTAATGCCACTGCGACTGCATTGGCGGAAACCGCGTAATCTTTCGTGTCCTACGCATAGGCAATGAAAGCACCTTACCAGCAGTTTTGCCGCACCTCGCGGAATCGTTAGCAGCGCTGCCGAGAATAGTGGCGAATCGCCGGCCGCGTCGGTCTCAGATTTTGTGAACATCTGTCAAAAGAAATCGATGTCTCGACCCGGGCCCACGAAAATTGCACACGGTTTCGTCGAACCGTCGCGGCGGGCATTTGTGAGAACGGTCATGACGGCCGGCCCTGGTCCGCCAGCGGTGGCGCCTCGTCCTCCTTCCCGGAAGCGGACCGGCTGAGTAGTATCTCCGCGATGGAGAACTGCGGCGCCCCCGGCGTCGCCCTGGGGGGATCGGACCAGCGAATGACGTCGTGTTGACGTTCGGCACCTCGGTGATCGCGGTGTCGGTCGACCCGTACCACCGAGCCGTCGTCGCCTATGGCTACGAGACGTCGGCCGCGGCCGCCGAGCGCTTCATCGAACAGGTGCTGATGCCCATCAGTCCGCGGGCGCGTTTCCAGCGGCGGTCGGACTTCGACTGGCTCATCCACCTTCCGTGGACCGGCGCCGGTGACGACGAGAGTGGACGCAACGCACTGATCGAGGCGGCCCGCACCAAACTCGGTGCGCACACCGTGAGCGACGGGGAATGCAGCTGGTTCCTCGACGTGTGCATGGGCGTCGCCGTCGGCGATGTGCACCTCGCCGCCGAGTCCGAGGACGATCTGGTCCGCCACGCCGACGCCGCCCTGTGCATCGCGCTGAGCAGCCGCACCGCCGTCGCATTCGCATCGCCGACGACGCTGCGCCATATCCGGGCCGAGGTCGACCTCGCGGGTTGGCTCACCAGATCGGTCGAGCGCGACTTCTCGGTCTTCTATCAGCCGATCGTCGCGGTACCCGACCGGCGGGTCGTCGGGTACGAGTCGCTGCTCCGGTGGCACACCGAGTCCGGTGTGCTGGCTCCGGACGCGTTCCTGTCTGTGGCCGAGGGGATCTCGCTGCTCGCCCCCATCGGACGGCATGCGATCGGCGAGGCCATCCGGGACCTGTCGGGGGCGATCACCCGGAACGTCGGGCCGAGCACGTTCGTCTCCCTCAACCTGTCCGGGCAGCAGTTGTGGGACGACGGGCTCGTCTCGTACGTCCACGGCCTGATCGACGGTCATGGTGTCGAGCCGTCGAGGGTCTGGGTCGAGGTGCGGGAGGACCAGGCGATCCGGGTCGACACCTCCGCGTCGCGGGCGATCGACGCGCTCCACGACCTCGGCTGCACGATCTGCATCGACGACCTCGGGGCCGGGTTCTCGGCCCTGCGCTACGTCCGCGATCTCCCGGTCGACGTCCTGAAGGTCGATCGGACGCTCATCGCGCAACTGGCCGACAGCTCGCCCGACCGCGCCGTCGTCCGCGCGATCGGTGAGATGGCCGCCGCCACCGGGGTGAAGATGGTCGCCGAGGGAATCGAATCCGAGGCGTTGCTCCCGATGCTCGAGGAGTTCGGGTTCGACTACGCCCAGGGCTTCCTGTTCGGCCGCCCGGCGCCGCTCGTCGAACTGTTCGGGTCTGACCGCTAGGCGGCCCGAACGGGTTGTGGCCCAACCTGCTCCCTGAGGAGGCCGGAGCTTGCGGAGGCCGTCACGAAGGGTCCTGGCGAGATGCGTCGCCAAGACCCTTCGTGGCTCGTCGCTATCGCTCCTCGCACCTCAGGGAGCAGAGAGAGACGGCACCGCTTTACCCGACAGACCGACGGTTCTGCGGTTCGTTCGGACTAGGGAGCGGGATGATTCGTCGTCGATGGCACCCCCCTTCGACATGCGGCTGTTTCCTCAAATGTGTTGCGGCT
This sequence comes from Gordonia sp. SCSIO 19800, assembly GCF_018132775.1. Lineage (NCBI taxonomy): Bacteria > Bacillati > Actinomycetota > Actinomycetes > Mycobacteriales > Gordoniaceae > Gordonia > Gordonia sp. SCSIO 19800. The sequence continues at coordinate 150,968 of NZ_JAGRQM010000003.1, forward strand.
CCAGACGATCAATTCATGTGACCGTACTGGTCTCGATCGCCTGTGGTCGGCCGGCCGACTCCACCTCGATCCGCCGCGGCTTGGCCTTCTCGGCGACCGGGATGGTCACGGTGAGAACGCCGTTGTCGTAGCGCGCAGAGATGGCCGCGCTGTCGATGGCGTCGCCGAGAGTCAGTTGGCGGCGGTAGGTTCCGGAGAATCGTTCGCTCGTCAGCCACTGCACGCCCTCGTCGGACGGCGTGCTCCGCTGGGCGGAGAGGGTGAGGACCCCGTTGTCGACGCTGACGTCGATGGAACCGGGATCGGCGCCGGGCAGATCGGCGATGAGCAGGTAGTGGTCCTCGACCTTGTACAGGTCCAGGGGCATGAAGCGGGGAGTGCGGGCAGTTCCGGCCGCTGAACCGGTCATCATGCCTCGGGTCCAGGCATCCATGTCGGAAAAGGGATCGAAACGAAGCACAGCAGTTCACCTCCTGATTCTCAAGGCTGCTCGCCACCCGTTAGACGAGCAGTTCATCGCTGTACTGCCAACGAAGATAGCACCGGATCCGGCACTCGTCTAGCACTCTGGAGGTGAGAGTGCCAGATTTTTCCGGGGCCCGGAGACGACGCCGCCCGACCGCGAGTTCGACTGTGCCGGAGTGGGTCCGGTCTGCGCCGGCGTGGCTGCCGGAGGGTCGAACGACGCGATCGGGCGGGGTCGGGTCAGGTCAGTCGGTGAGCTCGGTGGCGTCGATGCTGAACCCGGCGTTGCGGAGACGGTCGATGAGAGCGTCGCCCATCGCCACGGCAGTCGTCAGCACTCCGGCCCGCTTGGGCAGGTGGTCGCGGTCGAGGGCCAGTGCCAGCGCGCTCTCGGCGAGCATCACTGCGGTGGCCTTGTAACCGGGATCGCCCTGGGCGCGCATCCGGGCCTTGTAGCGTCGTCCGGTGGTGGTCCGCGTGAACGTGTCGACCACGAAATAACCGTTCTCGCGGGCCTTTTCGCTGGGTCCGTCACCGGGCTTCGGCAACACGCGGTCGAGGACACGTCGCGTGGGGCCGAAACTCATCGCTCCCATGAACGCGCCGGTACCGACCGCGACGGCGCCGGCGATCAGGGTCGACACCGCGGGGACGCCGCCGACGCTCATCGTCTCAGCGTAGTGGAAGTCCTTGCCGTAAGCGTTGTCCAGCAACGCATTCGAGCGCCGCACGATCCGGGTGTTGTGGGCGGCCATGAAGAAGGGCGCGAGGGTGCCGCGCAGCGACGGATCGACCTTCTTGGCGTTGATGATGGACAGGTCGCTCGGTTCATCGGACAAGCTGACCCGCGGGACCTCGCCGGGGCCGCCCGAGAGGGCCTGCGGGTTGAGCATGAGCCGCCGGGACTGGGCGTTGCGGGCCTCCTCGGCGATGACCCGCATCGAGTCGATCGTTCCGCCGGAGATCCCGCCGCGGAACGACGCGACGACGAGGGTCGTGTCGGTCATCTCGCCGGCGGCGTCGTCGGAGACCTTTCGATGCAGCGCGTAGGTGGTGATGTCGGAGGGCACGGAGTCGAAGCCGCAGGAGGGCACGATGCGTGCCCCCGAGGCGGCGGCGACGTCGTGGACCTTGTCGATCGCGTATCGCACGAACGGCACCTCGCCGGTGAGGTCGACGTAGTCGGTGCCGGCGGTGGCCGCCGCCACGATGAGGGCCTCGCCGTACTTGAGGTAGGGGCCGACGGTGGTGCAGACGACCTGGGTGCGCGCGACCATCGCGTCGAGCGCCGCGGGTGATTCCGCGTCGGCGATGATCAGCGGCCAGTCGTGTGCGCGCAACGGCAGCCGCTTGCGGGCGTCGGTCAGCTTCGACTCGTTGCGGCCCGCCAGCGCGATCTTCGTACCGATCGGCGCGTGGTCGGCCAGATACCGTGCCGTGAGTTCGCCGACGAAGCCGCTGGCGCCGTAGACCACGACGTCGAATTCGCGGCCGTGGGAGGTGGATGATGTCGTGTCGGTGTTCGATTCCCCGCTCATCTTCCCGACCTTACGTGGGACCGGGGTCACACGTAACCGTCGAGTCGGGCGAGACGGTCACGACGCCCGCCGAGCGGCGAGGCGCGCGGCGAAGGGCGCCACGAACAGCATGAGCAGGACGCGCAGGATCTGGGCGGCCACGACGAACGCGACGTTCCCGCCCGCCCCGGTGGCCGCGGCGAGGACGGCGTAGATCCCGCCCGGAGTGGTCGCGAGATAGCAGTCGAACATCGACTCGCCGGTCCACGCGGACAGCACGACCCCCAGCAGGGCGCAGCCGGCGCCGATGACGAGGATCAACACCAGCGCCAGCGGCAGGACACGGCCGATCGCACGCAACCGCGGCATCGTGAATCCGAGGCCCGCCTGCCAGCCGATCACCGCGTAGGCGACCGCGAGCAGTGCGGGGGACACCTCGGCGGAACCGGCGATCCCGGTCAGTTCGGCCGCGGTGGCCAGCGCCAGCGGACCCAGCAAACCGGCTGCGGGCATGCGCAGCAACCGGCCGAGCGGGATCCCGACGCCCAGGCACACCGCCAGCAGTAGCAGTCCCCAGCCCTGATTCTGCAGCGTTTCCGCCGACCAGGCGTCGGATCCCGGTGCGACGGCTCCGTTTTCGGCACCGAACACGAGCGAGGCGACCACCGGGATGGTGACGGTGACCAGCGCGACGCGCAGGTACTGGATGACCGCAACCATCCGTTCGTCGCCGCCGAACTCGCGGGTCAGCGCCACCAGCCCGGACGCGCCGCCCGCGACGAGCGCGAGCGAGCCGGTCAGGGAGTCGACGTCTCGGTGCAGCCCGAGCAGGGCGCCGCAGGCGATCGAGATGACCAGTGTCCCCAGGCCGATGACGAGCACCGGGAACCACGACGACCCGAGTCCGCCGACGGTCTCGGGCTCGGCCATTGTGCCGATGAAGACGCCGAGGACACCCTGCGACGCCACGAACGCCCATCGCGGGACGATCGGGTCGTCGGATTCGTCGGCGTCGGTGTTCGTCCGGCCGGGCGCGCGGCCGGCGATCGCGAGAGCACCCGCGACCACGAGCCCCGCGAACAGGGCGGCGGCGTCGACCTCGAGGAGCTCCAGAACGAGCGTCGCGACCGCGGTGAGGAGAATCAGCACTGTCCAGCGACGCACTGGCTCCACAGTAGGCCCGCCGCCGGGAGCGGAGCGAGCGGGACCTCAGACCGGCCGGGCGGTCCCGACGGTCAGCGCGCCGAACGGCTTCGGTACGCCGGGCTGATAGAACGCATCGACCGGCCCGAGTGCGAAGCCGGCGGCGGTGAGCTCGGCGCGTACGTCGCGGGTGAGATGGCAGCCGCCTGCGACGCGTTTCTGGATCGGTTCGAGTCGGCGCTGCCACCGCCGGACGCGGGCGTCCGGGGCGGAACCGTGTTCGAGGAATCCGAGTTGTCCGTCCGGACGCAGCACGCGGCGGAGTTCGGCGAGCGCCGCCTGGTGGTCGGGGATGGTGCACAGGGTGAAGGTGGTGAGCGCGGCGTCGAACGAGTCGTCGTCGAACGGCAGTCGTTGGCCGTCGAGTCCGGCACGTTCGATGGGCACCGGGGAGGTGGCGACGCGGTCGGCGGCCATCGACCATCCGACGGTCGACGGTTCGACGGCCGCGACCTCGGTGAGCCCGGCCGGGTAGACGCCGACGTTGAGGCCCGAGCCGAAGCCGATCTCGATCATCCGGCCGGACAACGACGCGCAGGCCCGCGCCCGCAGCGGGGTCAACGCCGCCATGCCGCAGGTGCGCTCGATGAGGTGCGGCAGGACTCGATCGTCGTAAAAGCCCACGTGACGAGGGTAACCCCGCTCCCCGCCGCGATGTGTGGACTCGGGAGAGCACTAGGCTTGTGGGATGAACCGACCGGCCCAGAACGCCCCCGGGCCCAACCCGTCCACACTGCAGGCCCGGGTCATCGTCGACGAGATGATCCGCGGCGGTGTCCGCGAGGCCGTGCTGTGTCCGGGGTCGCGCAACGCGCCGCTCGCCTTCGCCCTCCACGCCGCCGACGCCGCCGGGCGATTGCGTCTGCACGTGCGGATCGACGAGCGCTCGGCGGGTTATCTGGCTCTGGGGCTCGCGGTGTCGTCTGGACAGCCCGTCCCCATCGTGATGACCAGCGGCACCGCCGTGGCGAACATGGGACCGGCGGTCTTCGAGGCCAACTATGCGCGGGTGCCCCTGGTCGTCGTCAGCGCCAACCGGCCGTACGAGCTGCTCGGTTCCGGCGCCAACCAGACCGTCGAACAGTTCGGCATCTTCGGGACCCAGGTGCGTGCGGCGATCAGTCTGGGCCTCGCCGAACAGGATCTCGACACCAACAGCCAGTGGCGGTCGGCGGTCGGTCGCGTGCTCGCCGCCGCCCGGGGCGCGCGTACCGGCAACGCCGGCCCGGTGCAGTTCGACATCCCGCTGCGCGAACCGCTGGTCCCCGACCCGGACGAACTCGCCGGCCCCGACCCGTCGACCGACCTCGGCTCCTTCTCCGGACGGCCCGGCGGACTGCCCTGGACGCAGGCGCCGGTCGGCAAGCTCGACGTCCCGCTGCCCATCGACCTGTCCCTGGACACCGTGGTCGTGTCGGGGCACGGGTCGGGTGTCCATCCGGGGCTTGCCGGGATCCCCACGGTCGCCGAACCGACGGCACCGCGGCCGGTGACGCCGCTGCATCCGCTGGGCCTGAACTCCGTCCGGCCCCAGCAGGCGATCATCTGCGGTCGGCCGACGCTGCACCGCGGGGTGTCCCGCCTGCTCGCCGACCCCGAGGTCCGCGTCTACGCGCTGACCACCGGTCCGCGCTGGCCCGACGTCTCCGGCAACGTCTACGCGACCGGCACCCGGATCGAGGTCGTCGGCGAGCCGCGCGAAGACTGGCTCAAGGAATGCGCGGCGGTACAGGAGCGGGCGGCCTTCGCCGTCACCGCCGAACTCGACGAGCCGGGCCCGGCCACCGGGCTCCACGTCGCACGGGCGGTCAGCGACGCCATGGCCGCCGGCGACCAACTCGTCGTCGGCGCCAGCAACCCCATCCGGGACATCGCCCTGGCCGGCCGGATCACCGACGGGGTGCGGGTCCTCTCGAACCGCGGGGTCGCGGGTATCGACGGGACCAATTCGACGGCGATCGGTGCCGCCATGGCACGTGACCGGGATCAGGCCGGCGCGCGGACCATCGCCCTGATGGGCGACCTGACCTTCGTGCACGACGCGACCGGTCTGGTCATCGGCCCGGGCGAGCCGCGCCCGTCGTCGCTGCGGATCGTGGTCGCCAACGACGACGGCGGCGGGATCTTCGGTCTGCTCGAACAGGGCGACCCGCGCTACAACACCGGGCTGTACGCCGGGGCCTACGAGCGGGTCTTCGGGACCCCGCATCGGACCGACATCGCGTCGATGTGCGCGGGTTTCCACATCCCGCATCGTCGGGTCGGGGTCGGTGAGCTCGGCGCGGTGCTCGCCGAGGATCCTGCTCCCGGCGGGATCGAGGTCGTCGAGGTCGCCACCGACCGCGAACGGCTGCGATCCGTGCACGCGGCGATCGCAGCGCGACTGCGGTAGGGCTGTCGGTGCGTCCCGGCGGTGCGCGACCGGTCGGTCCGGACGCCGGGGGATCGGTGCCCGCTAGTCTGAACGGCATGAATCCGGTGATCCAGCGACGCGTGCAGCTCGGCCTGCTCGTCGTCGGCGTGACGATCACCTTCATGGCGATGACGCTCATCGCCGGTTGTTTCAAGAACGACGCGACGATCGAGGCCAGCAAGGCGACCGTGATGGCCGAGGTCGTGTCCGTGGACAGCCTGCACGCCGCGGTGAATTTCCAGACACCCGACGGCTCGTTCCACAGTCCCCGCTTCGGGCTGCTGTATCCGACCGAGCTGAGCGAGGGACAGCGCATCAGCGTCGACTATGCGGTCTACAACCCGGATCTCGCCCGCCCGACCGGTCGCACCGCGGTGCTGTCCATCATCCCCGCCCTGTCGGTGATGGTCGGAGCGTGGCTCGTCATCGGCCTGCTGATGGTCGGGGTCGCGGAGTCCAGTCGCCGCTGGGCCCGTCGCGGCACCGCCGACGGTGCTGTCGCCGACGATGCTGTCGCCGAGGACGCCGACAGCGACGCGGCAGACCGGGACCCGGCCGCGGCCGACCGGGACGAGACGGTCAGCCCGGGATCACCCTGAGGTCTCCGCCGGCGACGACGATCGCCTCGGCGTCGGTCAGGAAGTGCAGCCGGTGCTCGGCGCCGAACCGTTGCCTCGTCGCCTCGATCGGTCCGCGACCCCCGACGGTGCCCTCCGCGTGCGGGATCACCGTGGTGTCGATCAGTCCGAGGCCCGCGGTCGAGGTCAGGGGTGCGGCCTCGGCGGGATCGTCGAGCAACGACAGGGGAGCGATGTCGGGGCCGACGACCGCGGCGCCCGCGCTGACCCCGATGTAGGGGAGGCCGGCGCGGACCGCGTCGACGAGGGTGCGGTCGGCACCCGCCAGCCGCAGCGCCCCGAGCAGATGGAAGGTGTTGCCGCCGGCGACGAACACCGCGTCGACCCCGGCGAGCTCCCGGGCGAAGACGGCTGACCCGGTCAGTTCCGGATCGAGGTCGGTCACCTCGAAACCCTGCTGCCGAAGGGTGTCCCGCTCGAGGTCGAGCCACGCGTGGTCGGTGTAGATCGACGACGCGGTGGGGACGTAACCGATGCGGCAGCCCGGCCCGGTCAACGGGGTGAGGAACTGCGGGACGGGGGTGAGCCAGCGGCTCAGCAGCAGGAGGTGCGTGTCGACCACGCCTCCACTGTGCCCGGTCGGAGGGCAACGCACCGTTCATCCTGAATTGGGTGGGCCGACACGTGCGCCGTGTGGTCCGGTCAATTCTGCGGGGGACGATCGCGAGCATGCGCGTCGCGATCGTCGCCGAGAGCTTCCTGCCCCAGATGAACGGGGTGGTCAATTCCGTCCTCCGGGTTGTCGACCATCTCGAGTCCACCGGCCACACCGTGGTCGTCATCGCACCCGACACCCCGCGTGGCGTGCCGGGCGGGCCGCGGATGGTCGGCCGCCGGACCCCGGTGCACCTGCTGCCCGCGGTGCAGGTGCCGCGGGTGACCTCGCTCCCGGTGGGAGTGCCGTCGCCGCTGCTGTACCGCACCTTGCGCGACTTCGAACCGGATGTCGTCCACCTGGCATCACCGTTCGTGGTGGGTGCCGCGGGCGCCGTCGCCGCCCGGGCGCTCGGCGTGCCCGTGGTGGCCGTGTTCCAGACCGATGTCGCGGGGTTCGCGGCGGCCTACCGGCTGGGCGCGGTGGAGAAGCTGGCCTGGCGCTACACACGCCGGCTGCACGAGATGTGCGACCTCACCCTCGCGCCGTCGACCGCGACGCTGGAGGTCCTCGCCGCCCACGGCATACCGCGACTCGCGCGCTGGGGTCGCGGCGTCGACGTCGGACTCTTCTCGCCGGACAAGCGCGACCCGTCGCTGCGCGCCGACTGGCTGGGTGCCGCCCGCGACGCACTGGTGGTCGGGTTCGTGGGTCGGCTCGCGCCGGAGAAGCACGTCGAGCGCCTGGCCGGACTGTCGGGGAACCCGCGCGTGCAACTGGTGATCGTCGGGGACGGCCCCGAGCGGGACCGGCTCCAGCGCGCGATGCCGGATGCGGTGTTCACCGGTGAACTGCGCGGGGAGGCGCTGGCCCGCGCGTACGCGAGCTTCGACGTCTTCGTGCACGCCGGCGAACACGAGACGTTCTGTCAGGCCATCCAGGAGGCGATGGCCAGCGGTCTGCCCGTGATCGGTCCCGACGCGGGCGGCCCCCGCGACCTGGTGTCGGCGTTCCGGACCGGATATCTGCTGGAGGTCGGACGCTTCGCCGAGGAGCTGCCCGCGATCGTCGAATCCCTGCACGACGAGTCGGTCCGGGCGGCGTTCGGCCGAGCCGCGGTACAGGCCGTGCGTGCGCGCACCTGGCCGTCGGTGTGCGCGGAGCTCGTCGGCCACTACGCGCGCGTGACGGGCCGCGGAGTCGTCACCGAGGTGGGGCGGCCCGCCTGAGGTGGCGGCCGACCGCCCGGCGAGGCGACGCACCTCACGGCGGTCCTGGCCCGAACGACCGGTAGCGTGATCGGCATGTCATCGACGGGTGCGACACCACCGGAACGAGCGGGTCTGGGCCGGAGTGTGGGCCGGGCAAGTCTGGAGAAGGACCCGGCCGAGGTCGCGGCCATGTTCGACGGCGTCGCACGCCGCTACGACCTCACCAACACGGTCCTGTCGTTCGGCCGGGATCGCGGCTGGCGCAAGAAGACCCGAAGGGCACTCGACCTGCGCCCGGGCGACGTCGTCCTCGACCTCGCGGCGGGCACCGCGGTGTCGACCGTCGAACTCGCCTCCTCGGGGGCGCACTGCATCGCCGCGGACTTCTCGCTCGGCATGCTCAAGGCCGGTGCGCATCGGGACGTGCCGAAGGTCGCCGCCGACGCTCTGTCGCTCCCGTTCGCCGACGATTCGTTCGACGCCGCCACCATCTCCTTCGGCCTGCGCAACGTCAACGACGTCCCGACGGCGCTCGCCGAGCTCCGCCGGGTACTCAAGCCCGGCGGACGACTGGTGATCTGCGAGTTCTCCACGCCGACGCTGAAGCCGTTCCGCACGGTGTACATGGAGTACCTGATGAAGGCGCTGCCCGCGGTCGCGACGAAGGTCTCGAGCAGCCCGGCCGCGTATGTCTATCTCGCCGAGTCGATCCGGGCGTGGCCGGACCAGTTCGCGCTGGGCGACCTCATCCGCGACGCCGGGTTCACCGGGGTGCGGTGGGAGAACATGACCGGTGGGATCGCCGCGATCCACTCGGCGCGGGCCTAGTGGTTCGCGGCCCGCGGGGTCTCGTCGTGCGACACCGGGCACCCGGGCGCGAAGGTGCCGAGGTCGTCGATGCGGAAACCGCCTGGGTAGCTGCGAACCTGCTTCGTCTGGCGACCGAAGAGCGGTTCGGTGCGGGGTGACGCGAAGAGGCGGATCGCGAGACCGCGAGCCTTGAGCCCGCCGCGCACCAGGACCCGTTCGACCGCGGTCGGTTTCGGATATCCGAACGCGCCGAGGAGCCGATCGTCCATGAGCGCGAACGACATCCGACGCACCACCGCCCGCGGCAGCAGCTTGTACGGCATGAACGTGCCGAGCAGGTCGAGGGTGGCGTCGGCGACGGCCAGGGAGTCGGGACTGAAGGCGAAGTGGGCGGTCTCGTACTCGTCGTAGAACGTCTTGAAGTCGTCGTAGGTCTCGGGGATGTCCTTGATGCCCATCAGCTGACCGAGTCGACGGTAGTAATTGGTGAGACCGAGGATCTCGTGGTTGGTCAGCGACCGCCACTCATAGGAGTTGACCCACTCGACCGGGCAGACGACGAAAGTGGCCAGCACGTAGAGGAAGTCGCTGTTGGAGATGTCGTACATGCCGTGCATCTGGTTGATGCGCCGGATGCCGGCCCGTCCGGCCGGGCTGTCGACCCCGTGCTCGATCGGGGCGTCGAGCAGCAGGACCGTGTCGTCGTAGCGCTTCTGCGTCGACTCGGTGAACTGGCTGGTCTTGTAGAGAAGGTCGCCGATCGACGGCACCGCGTAGGTGCGGAACAGGGCGAAGCTCAACGCCTGTGTGATGCCCCACGGGAATTCCTGCGTGCCCAGGGCGCGGGCGATAGCGGTCGGGTCACCGACGGCATCCATGCGGTCGATCTCGCCGCGCAGGTGGTAGCGCTGTGCCAGTCGGTTCTGGACGGCGTGCTTGGCTCGGGTGGCGAGAGTGGATGCGGCGGACATCTTCCATCTCCTGGGTCGACGGGTGGCCTGATTCTGTCACAGCTGTGGCCGCGGCCACACGTGTTGGAACACTACAGCCCGATCGTCTCAACGCGCCACCGGGATGGCGGCCCGGCGGCCCCTCTCAGGAGAACGGCGGCCGCGGGTCGACCTGCCGGGAGACCCGCCCGGCGGTGCGCCAGGCCCTGGCCACGAGGTCGGCATCCTCGGCGGTGATCAGGTTGCCCATGACCCGCACCACCATGGACATCAGTTGCGGCGACCGGATGCCGGGCCGGCCCAGGGTGGGGACGGTCTTGGGCATGGTGAGCAGGCCGGCGAGACGGCGGGCGGCGGAGAAGGCGAGCCCGTAGTGCTCCACCAGCACATCGCGCCACCGGTCGGTGTAGTCGTCCGTGCCGAGGAGTTCGACGGCGAGCCGGGCGGTCTCCAGGGCGTAGTCGATGCCCTCGCCGTTGAGCGGATTGACGCACGCGGCGGCGTCGCCGATCAGCATCCAGTTGCGACCCGCGACACCGGACACCGCACCACCCATGGGCAGCAGGGCGGACGTGATCCGGACGGGTGGGCCGTCGAGAGCCCACTCGTCGCGCACCATCGCGGCGTAGTGCTCGAGGATCGGTCGAAGTGCCATGTGCGCCGGGCGTTTCGACGTCGCGAGCGCGCCCACGCCGACGTTGACCTGTCCGCCCCCGGCCGACCCGAGGGGGAAGACCCAGCCGTACCCGGGCAGCAGTGCGTCGTCGGGTCCCCGGAGTTCGAGGTGCGACCCCATCCAGTGCGAGTCGGCGCGTGCCGACGGTGCGTACGCCCGGGCGGCGACTCCGTAGGCGGTGTCCCGATGCCATTGCCGCCCCAGCGATTTGCCGATTCCTGAACGGACGCCGTCGGCCACTACGAGGTCGGTGACCCGCATCGTGTGTGTGCCCGCCGGCGTCGCGAAGGTCACCGCGCCCACCCGGTCACCGTCCATCTCGACGCCGATGGCCTTGGCGCCCTCGATCATTCGCGCTCCCACCGACACCGCATGCGTACGGATGGCGTCGTCGAACTCGGTGCGTGCCACCGCGCTGCCGTAGGCGGGGAACCGGCCGGAGGGCCACCGGACCTGCTGGCGTGCGCCCCAGCCGTTGAGCAGGAGTCCGTCGATGCGCGGACGATCGTCGAGGAGTGCGCCGAGCCCCAGCGCGTCGAGTTCGGCGACGGCGCGCGGCGTGAGGCCGTCGCCACACGTCTTGTCGCGCGGGAACACCGCGGCGTCGGCGAGGACCACGTCCCGGCCGGCGGCGACGGCATGGGCGGCCGCCGCCGATCCACCCGGTCCGGCACCGACGACGAGGACATCGGCGGAATCGGGGAAAGGAGGCGTCGTGTCCGTGCTCACCCGACCAGTATGTCCGGACCCCCGACGGGCTAGGCTCGCAGCAGGTGGGGTCTACGCGGCAGTCGCGTGTCCGCCGTCGAGTAGTTGCCGGATCAGACGAGATGGGGCCGCGTTTCCGTGAAGTCCACATTCGCCGGGGTTGACCTGGTGTCGGATGAGTTCGCCGATACGGTGCGCTCGTCGCTGCAGCGGGTCGAGGATCTGTTGCTCGCCGAACTCTCGTCGGGTGACGAGGTGATGACCGAGGCGGCGACCCACCTCGCGAAGGCCGGGGGCAAGCGGTTCCGGCCCATGTTCGCGATCCTGGCCGCACAGTTCGGTCCGCGCCCGGATTCTGACGACGTCATCACCTCGGCGACCGTGGTGGAGATGATCCACCTCGCCACGCTCTATCACGACGACGTGATGGACGAGGCCGCGATGCGCCGCGGTGCGGCGAGCGCCAACGCGCGCTGGACGAACAGCGTGGCCATCCTGTCCGGCGACTTCCTGTTCGCGCGCGCCTCGCGACTCGTCTCGACGCTTGGCCCCGAGGCGGTGCGCATCATCGCCGAGACGTTCGCCGAACTCGTCACCGGCCAGATGCGGGAGACGGTCGGGGTCAAACCCGGCGCCGACCCCATCGAGCACTACCTGCAGGTCGTCTGGGAGAAGACCGGCTCGCTGATCGCCGCCGCCGCCCGCTTCGGCGCGATGGCCTCCGGGGCCGAGCCCGACGACATCGAGCGGCTCTCCCGAATCGGCGACATCGTCGGAGTCGCCTTCCAGGTGTCCGACGACATCATCGACATCAGCTCGGTGTCGGTGGAGTCGGGCAAGACCCCGGGCACCGACCTCCGCGAAGGCGTCCACACGCTGCCGGTCCTCTACGCGCTCACGGGCGACGACGCGACGTCGGCCCGGTTGCGCGAACTCCTGGTGGCCGCCGACGGCGCCGCCCGGCCGCTCACCGACGACGCCGAGGTCGCCGAGGCGATCGAACTGCTCGGTTCGTCGGCGGGTATGGCCGCCGCCCGGGCGAAGTTGCAGGAGTTCGCCGACGAGGCGCACGCCATGCTGGCCGAACTCCCCGAGTCGCCGGCCCACCGTGCCCTGGCGTCGCTCGTGAACTACACGATCGAACGCGTGGGCTGAGGGGTCGACCGGCAGGATCTCTGCCCAGCCGGCTCAGCGACCGTCGCGGGCCATCTCCTGCAGGCGGCGGATGCGTTCCGCGGTCGGCGGGTGGGTGGCGAACATCTTGGCCATTCGGTCGGTCGCGCGGAACGGGCTCTCGATCATCATGTGCGACTGGGCCGCGATGTCGGGCTGCGGCGGCAGCGGCGCGGCTTGCACCCCGCCCGAGATCTTCGCCAGCGCTGATGCGAGTGCGAGCGGATCCCCGGTGAGTTCGGCCCCGGACTGGTCGGCCTGGAACTCGCGTGAGCGGGAGACGGCCAGCTTCACCAGGGTGGCCGCGATCGGTCCCAGCAACGCGATGAGCAGCATCGCCAGCGGGTTCGGCGCGTTGTCCCGCCCGCCGAACGCGCCCATGAACATCGCGAAGTTGGCCAGGCCGCTGATCACCGCCGCCATCGCGCCGGCGATCGAGCTGATGAGGATGTCGCGGTTGTACACGTGGGACAACTCGTGGCCCAGCACGGCGCGCAGCTCGCGCTCGTCGAGCAGGTGCAGGATGCCGGTGGTGCAACACACCGCGGCGTTCTTCGGGTTGCGGCCGGTCGCAAACGCGTTGGGCGACTCGGTGGGGGAGATGTAGAGGGCGGGCATCGGCTGGTGTGCCGTGGTCGCCAGCTCACGCACGATCCGGTACATGACCGGTGCCTGCAGTTCGGTGACCGGTTGCGCGTGCATCGCCTTCAGCGACATCTTGGCGCTGTTGAAGTAGACGTAGGCGTTCATGCCGACGGCGACGATCACCGATCCCCACAGGATCAGCGGGCTCTGGAACAGTGCGCCGATGCCGACGATGATCGCCGACATCAGACCCAGCAGAGCCGCCGTCTTCAATCCGTTGAAATGCATCGGGTCCTCGTCTGTCCGGCGCCGCGGGTCTCGGGCTCCGCGGGCGGCCCGGGCGAACCCGGTGCCGGCCGCGGAGTGCAGGCGCCTCATCCGGTCAAACGACGCAGCGCCCGTCTGGGTTTCCGACGGTCGGGGTTCGGTGCCGCCGACCCACCGACCGGGCGGGTCAGCGGTAGTTGACGAACTGCAGGGCGATACCGAAGTCCTCGCCCTTGAGCAACGAGATGACGGCCTGCAGGTCGTCGCGCTTCTTGCTCGACACGCGCAGCTCGTCGCCCTGGATCTGCGCCTTGACGCCCTTCGGCCCCTCGTCGCGGATCTTCTTGGAGATCTTCTTGGCGTGCTCGGAGTCGATGCCCTGCACCAGCGAGCCGGTGATCTTGAAGGTCTTGCCCGAGCCGACGACCTCGCCGGCGTCGAAGGCCTTCAGCGAGATGTCGCGTCGGATCAACTTCTCCTTGAACACCTCGAGGCCCGCCTGCGCGCGCTCCTCGGCGTCCGAGGTGATCACGATGTTCTCCTCGCCGGACCACTCGATGCCGGTGTTGGTGCCGCGGAAGTCGTACCGCTGCGACAACTCCTTGGCAGCCTGGTTCAGGGCGTTGTCGACCTCTTGCCGGTCGACCTTGCTCACCACGTCGAACGATGAATCAGCCATGTCCGACAGGGTATGTCATGGCGATCAGCGCAAGTGGGCGGCCGCGGGGGTCTACCGGGACGTCCGACGCTGTGCCTGCTCGGCGAGGGCACGACGTGACTCGTCGTGGAGCACCTCGAGCAGTTCTCGCTCGAGGGCGACGAACTCGGGAGCGGTGAGCCCCGCCGGATCGCGCGGGCGCGGGAGGTCGACACGCACCTCGTGGACCACGGTGGCCGGGCGGGCGGACAGCACGATCACGCGGTCCGAGAGGTGGACGGCCTCGCGGACGTCGTGGGTGATCATCAGCACCGTCCACCGATAGCGCTGCCACACCGACTGCAACCACGTCTGCATCTCGGTCCGGGTGAGTGAGTCGAGGGCGCCGAACGGCTCATCGAGCAGCACCAGGTCGCGATTCGAGACGACGGTGCGCAGGAGTGCGGCGCGCTGTCGCATCCCGCCGGACAGCTGGAACGGGCGGGCGTCTTCGAATCCGGCGAGTCCGAAGGCGGGGAAGAGGTCCGCGGCCCGGCGTCGGGCCTCGTTCGTCGGCACGCCCTGCACCTGGAGCCCGAGGATGGTGTTGTCCAGCACGGTGCGCCACGGGAACAGCAGGTCCTTCTGCGGCATGTACGCGCAGTGTCCGGCGACGGCGGGTTCGGAGCCGACGGACGCGCTGCCGGAATCGGGGACGTCGAGGCCCGCCAGCAGGCCGAAGACGGTGCTCTTGCCACATCCGCTGGGCCCGATGACGGAGACGAACTCACCGGGCTCGGCGGTGAACGACACCCCGTCGAGAACCTGCCGGGGCGGTTGTCCGCGTCCGGGTCGAGGAAAGGACTTGGTGAGCCGGTCGACGACCAGTCGGTGGTCCGGGACCAGCCGGTGGTCAGTCATGGTGGTTCCGGTCCTCGGCGCGGGCCCAGGGCGCGACGACCCGCTCGACGGCGAAGGTGAGCAGGTACAGCGTGACGCTCAGGAGCGCGGTCACCAGCACCGCCGCGAGCACCAGGTCCGTGCGGAACGAGTTCTTCTGCAGGCTCATGTAGATGCCGAGGCCCTGGGTGGCGCCGACGTACTCGGCGAACACGGCGCCCACCACCGCATAGGTGATACCGATCCGCAACGCGGTGAAGAACCTCGGTAGCGCGGACGGGAGCCGCACGTACCGGAAGACCTGGCCGCGGGTCGCCCCCATGCTGCGCATCAGCGCGCCGGCCTCGCGGTCGGTGGCGGCGAATCCCTCGATCAGGCCGATCGCCACCGGAAAGAACGTGACCAGGGCGATGACCAGCACCTTCGGGAGCAGGCCGAAGCCGAACCAGATGATCATCAGCGGTGCGATCGCGATGATCGGCAGGGTCTGGGAGGCGACGAACAACGGCACGAACGCCCGTCGCAGCGCCGGCGAGAAATCGACGACGATGGCCAGCAGCCAGGCCAGGACCAATGAAACCGTGAACCCGATCAGGGTCACCTGCAGCGTCGCCGCGGCGTGCACCCCGATCTCCGCGCGGTGCGACCAACCCTGCGCGACGACGCGCGACGGCGACGGCAGCACCTGCGGCCGGATTCCGCTGACGTCGACGTAGACCTGCCAGACCGCCACCAGGACGACCACCGCGACGAGCGCGGGCGCGATGCGACGCAGGCCGGTGCTACCGAGGGGTGTCGAGGTAGTCATTGGTGAAGTACGTCGACCAGTCCGGCTCGGTCGTGAGCGGCGCCCCGTCCGGGCCGGTCAGCAGACCACTGCGGTACAGGAACCCGGAGTTCCCGGCCCACTGTTCGAGCGTCTGTCGCCCGACCCGGCCGTCGGCGTCCTTCATGTACTGACCGGCCAGCATGCGCTGGCTCTGGAACACCAACTGCTCGTCGTTGAACGCACCGGGGTTGGCGGCGAGGAGGTCGCGGGCCGCCGCGTCCGGGTCGTCGGCCGCCGCCTGGTAACCGCGCTGCAGCGCCGTCACGAAGGCCGCCGCGCGGTCCGGGTTGTCCGCCAGCCAGTCCTCGTTGGCGTCGACGACGATCGCGTATGCCTCCGGGAATCCGAAGTCGGTGTAGTGGAAGTACCTCATCGGGGTTCCGCGATGTTCGGCCTCGATGCCCTCCCACGCGAGATAGGAGACGGTGAAGTCGGCCTGACCGGAGTAGACCGCCTCGTAAGCCGAGGTCCCGAGGGTCACCGAGGTGAACTCGCCGGTGCCGCCGTCGTTTCGGATCACCTGCTCGAGGGTCTTCTCCTCGCCCGGGTCGCCGAAACCGGCGTATGTCTTCCCGTCGAGGTCCTTCGGGCTCGTGATGTCGCGGCGGTCGGCGCGGACACCGATGCCGGTGGCCCACTTCTGCAGCGGCGCGAACACGGAGATGGTCTGCGCGCCCGATGCCCGCGAGAAGGTCGACGAGTTGTGGGTGCTGATACCGAACTCGGCGTTGCCCGCGTCCACGATGGTGTCCACGGCGGTGTTGTTGTACGGCAGGATCTCGACGTCGAGTCCGGCCTCCTCGAACCAGCCGCGCTGCTGCGCCACGAACAATCCCGTGTGGTTGGTGTTCGGGGACCAGTCGAGCGCGAATCGGATGGTGCCGTCCGAATCGGCGCCCGAACCGCATGCGGTGATCGCCGACGACGCGACGACCGCGGCGGCGAGCACGGTGAGGAGGCGGCGCGCGCGGGCGCTCATGCGGCGGGCCACGGCTGCGGGTTCAGCGCGGTGTCCCAGAACAGAAGCTCGAACCGGGTGGCGACGGTGAACGCCGTGGCCATCGCGGCCCGCTCCCGCTCGCCGGCGTGCGCCGCGGCCTCGTCCACGAGTTCCCTTGCCCGCGAGGCGGATTCCTGGAAATCCGGGGCGTCGTAGGTGGTCACCCACTGCGCGTAGGGGTGGTTCGGGTCGGCGGCGAGTACCTGGGCCGCACTCGCGGCCAGGGCCCGGCCGACTTCCGCGTAGATCCAGAAGCAGGGCAGGGCCGCGGCGGCGCCGACCGCATACGACTCGGTCGCGGCGACGGCGGTCAGATAGGACACGTACCCCAGGCACGCCGGCGACGGCTCGGGTTCGCCCTCACGCGGAGGCAGCTGGCCGCCGTTGAGCAGGTCGCCGTGCAGCGCCGACTCGACGGTGGCCGCGGTGGCCGACGAGTTCGCCCAGAACCCCGCGGTCTGCGGGTCGGGGGACTTCGACGCCAGGATGGCGAGGGCCTTCGCGTACCCGGCCAGGTACAGCGAGTCCTGCTCCATGTAGGTGCGGAACACCTCCAGTGGCAGCGTCCCGTCGCCGAGCCGCCGCAGGAACTCGAGGTCGTCGATCGCCGTCCGCAACCCCTTCGTCTCCTCCCAGAGGTGGTCGGAGAATCGGCCGGAGACCGGCATGCGCGCATGCACAGACATGACATCCCTTCGTCAGCATTACCTGGACAGGTTCTCGGGTCTCATCTCAGCCCCGCGTCGCGGAGCACCCCGTGTCAGAACGCAGCCACAGTAGCAGGAGTGGGGGTCGCAGTGGGACGCCTGTGCCACGACCGTGTCCCGGCCTGTTGACCAGCCGGTTTGCGCGTTGATGCGGTGTTCGTTGTATTCTTCACGGCGTTGTTCGTACGGCCGTCACGGTGGCCGGAAGAGCGGCACGGCAGGTTGCCCGAGCGGCCAAAGGGAGCGGATTGTAAATCCGTCGCGCAAGCTACATAGGTTCGAATCCTATACCTGCCACAGCGTGGTCCATTCTCGCGAAACTGCTCTACAGACGGTCTCCGACCAGCGATTTGTCTAGCGCAGACGCGAGTGTGTAACCTCGTTAAGGCTCTCGGGCACAACCGCCCGGGGCACGCCCCCTTAGCTCAGTCGGCAGAGCGTTTCCATGGTAAGGAAAAGGTCGACGGTTCGATTCCGTCAGGGGGCTCGCTGGACGAGAAGTCCGCGGGGCGGTGTAGCTCAGCTGGTTAGAGCGCACGACTCATAATCGTGAGGTCGAGGGATCGAGTCCCTCCACCGCTACACATCGGGTCCGACCGGAACCGAGCGCAAGGGTCGCAAGCCCTGAGGGAACTTCCGAACCCGACCACGTACCACCCGAAAGAAGGCAATCAAGTGGCCTCCTCAACAGATGTTCGCCCCAAGATCACCTTGGCCTGCGAGGTGTGCAAGCACCGTAACTACATCACGAAGAAGAACCGCCGCAACGATCCCGATCGCCTCGAGATCAAGAAGTTCTGCCCGAACTGCGGCAAGCATCAGGGGCACAAGGAATCGCGCTGACGCTGTCGTCGGCCGTTTCGAAGTACCACCAGCAGCGGGCTGCCTCTCGATGAGGCAGCCCGTCTTGCTGTGTCGGGCCCGAAGGGAGTAGAGCTCAATGTCACAGGTAAGCGGAGCCGAGATCCAGGATCGTCCGGACGAGGCGTCGAACGGTGGCGCGAAGCCGACCCCCGACGAGATCGCCGCCCACACGCAGAGCCTCGTCGGCTTCCACTACACGGTCGACGACTACTACGAGATCGGCCGCGAGGAGATCCGTAAGCACGCGATGGCGGTGCAGGATGCGCACCCGACCCACTGGAGCGAGGAGGGCGCCCGGGCCTTCGGTCACGACCGCCTGATCGCCGCGCCCACCTACGTGTCGGTGCTCGGGATCATCGCCCAGCGCAAGCTCTTCGAAGACGTCGTCACCGGCTACGACATGTGGCAGATCATGCAGACCGATCAGCGGCTGGTCTACCACCAGCCGATGAAGGTCGGGGACCGCCTGATCTGCGACGTCTCGCTCGAGTCGTTCCGCCATGTGAGCAGTCCCGAGATGATCGACCTGATGGTCACCAAGAACGTCATCTGGAACCAGCACGACGAGCCGGTCATGACCACGTGGACCTCCCTGGCCGCGCGTCCCGGCATGGACGTCGACCCCGAACTCGAGGCGTCCCTCGACCACGTGATGATCAAGGTCGACGCCATCGGCGAATCCGGGCACACCGTCGAGCCGAAGGCGGGTCGCTACGACCTCCCCGACCCGACGCAGTCGCCGGGCGCCTTCGGTGCCGTCGACTTCGACACGCTCACGGTGGGTCAGGAACTCACGCCCAAGCGGTACCTGCTGACGCGCGGCAATCTCGCGAACTATGCGGGCGTGGCCGGCGACCCCAACCCGATCCACTTCTCCGACCACGTCGTGAACGCGGCCGGCATGGACGACGTCGTCGCGCACGGCATGCAGACGATGGGGCTCGGCGCGAGCTTCGTCTCCGAGTTCATCGGCGACCCGGCGGCCTTCTGCGAGTACAACGTGCGCTTCACCAGCCCGGTGTACGTCCCGGCCGACGACAGCGCGGCCGTCGACTTCACCGGCAAGGTGAAGTCGCTCGATCCCGCAACTCGTCGCGGGACCATCGCGATCACCGCCAAGCAGGGCGATCGCCGCATCTTCGGACGCGCGCAGGCCGTCATCCAATTCAATTGATCGAGAGTGATCGTCGCTGCTAGGGTCGCCACCCATGTACTCCGGCATCGCCTCGTTGAAGCTCTGGACTCGTCGCTGACGGCGACGAGTTCCCTGTGAGCTCCCACCTGTAGTTCTCGTACGCCGTCCCGGTCCAGACGCCGGACGGCTGTGTCGTGCTGTCCGGCTCCCGACCCGATGAGAAGCCCAGTCTCATCGGCTACCGAAGAGCTGAGAACACACCATGTCTGCTGAACGCAGTACCCACATATCCGAAGGTCGACTCCCGGCGGGTTCGGCCGCCCACGTCCGTGCCGAGGCCGTGAGCGTCGTACGAGGCCCGCGCACGGTCCTCCGCGACGTCGATGTGACCGTCTCCGCGGGGTCGAGGCTTGCGGTGGTCGGCGAGAACGGTCGCGGCAAGACCACCTTGCTCCACGTCCTGGCCGGCGCCGTGATCCCGGACGGCGGGACCGTCACCCGCGCCGGCACGGTCGCGATGGTCGAGCAGGACCTGCCGACGGGCGACGCGCGCACGGTCGGGGAACTGATCTCCGACGCTGTCGGGGACTCGCTCGCAGCACTGGCCGAACTCGACGCCGCTACCGATGCGCTGGCCGAGGGAGCGCCGGGTGCCGACGACGGTTATGCCGCCGCCCTCGAGTCGGTCACCCGGCTCGATGCGTGGGACGCCGAACGTCGCATCGACATCGCGCTCGCCGGCATGGCGGCATGCACCGACCGGGACCGCCCCTTGTCGACTCTGTCGGTGGGGCAGCGGTACCGCGTGCGGCTGGCGGTGGTGCTGGGCGGCGGCACCGACCTGCTGCTGTTGGACGAGCCGACCAACCACCTCGACGCCGAGTCGATGGCCTTTCTGTCCCGCAGGCTGCGGTCGCACCCCGGCGGAGTCGCGGTCGTCAGTCACGACCGCGCCTTCCTGCGCGACGTCGCGACCGAGTTCATCGACCTCGATCCGACGCGGGACGGACGCCCGCGAACATACCGGGGCGGTTACGACGGATGGGTCGTCGGCAGATGCCGCGAACGTGAGCGCTGGGAGCGAGATCACGCCGCTCAGCAGGCTGCGCACGCCGAACTCATCCGTGCGGCGGACGCGGCCCGCGGGCGCCTGCAGAGCCACTGGACCCCGGACAAGGGCACCGGCAAGCATCAGCGGGCGACCCGGGCCGGCGGAGCCGTGCAACTGTTCAACCGTCGCGTCGACGAGCTGGAGAGACATCGGATCACCGTGCCGGTGCCGCCGGGCCAGTTCTGCCTGCCGGGTTCGGACACCCGCGCCGGGGCGCCGCTCGTGGACGGATGGGACCTCACCGTCGCAGGCCGCCTCGAGACGCCGGTGTCGGTGTCGATCGTCGGCGGATCGCGCCTGCTTCTCGTCGGACGCAACGGAACCGGCAAGTCGACCCTGCTCGCGGTGCTCGCCGGACTGCTCCCGCCCGACGAGGGCCGGCTCGACGTCCGTGCCGGTGCGCACCTCGGTTTCCTCACGCAGGAGGTCCCGCGGTGGGACCCCGACCGGACCGCGCACGAGATCTACGACGAGCAGCGGCGTCGGCTCGAAGTGCGCGGCGCCGACGCCCCGTCGCTGCGCGGCCTCGGTCTGCTCGACGCGGACGCCGCCCGCACCCCGGTCTCGCGGTTGTCGCAGGGGCAGCAGCGACGGCTCCACCTGGCGTCCTGCCTGGTCGCCCGGCCGGACGTCCTGCTCCTGGACGAGCCGACGAATCACCTCTCGGCCGGCCTCGTCGACGAGCTGACGGCCGGACTCGCCGACGCGGCGTGCGCGGTCGTGGTGGCCACTCATGATCGGCAGATGCGAGACGATCTCGACGGGTGGCCACGCATCGAACTCACCGATGGACGCGAACCGTGACGGTGAGCCGTCGCGGCGGGTGTACGGTCGTCGGGGGAGCGGAGGCGAGCCCGTTTTGGGTCCACCGCCCCGGTGATCTACACTGAAGTGTCTGATTGATTCAGACTTGCGCGCTACCCATAGGGTGGCGCGTTGGTTTTGTCGGCGACGAAACGTCGACGGGCCGCGAGGCCGGATCGAGAAGGACGGCAACGCCGACCACTCCGGTGGCGGGCGTCGCAAAGGGGCGTAGCTCAATTGGCAGAGCAGCGGTCTCCAAAACCGCAGGTTGCAGGTTCAAGTCCTGTCGCCCCTGCCCTGGTGAAGGGCACACGCTGACGAGAGGACCGCGAAGTTGAGCAAGCGAGACCGGGCCGCCCGCGCCAAAGACGCCGCAGAGGGTTCTGCGGCCGATTCGGCCGCGGCTGAGCTCGACGGTCGCGACGAGGCCACCGACGCGGGTACGGACGACGAGACGTCGACCGGAACCGCGAAGGAGCTGCGTCCGTCCGGTAAGCGCTCGGCTCGCGGACGTCGCTCGGCGGCGGGTGCAACCGACGGTGACACCGACTCCGACACGGGGTCCGTCGCCGTCAAGGAACGCAAGACCAAGAAGAAGGCGTCTGCCGAGGAGAGCCGGAATCCGTTCGTACGGATCTGGGTCTTCCTGACGCAGGTCGTCGCCGAGCTGAAGAAGGTCATCTGGCCTACGCGGCGCGAGATGATCACCTACACGATCGTCGTGCTCGTGTTCGTCATCGTGATGACCGCGTTCATTGCCGGCCTCGACCTCGCCTTCGCCAAGGGCGTGCTCTGGTTGTTCGGCTGACCCACGCGGTGGGCTCGGCCGGCGACGAGGAACACGACCGCCAGATGAACCATAAGGAGCGTGGGCTGCAGTGAGCACCCCGGAGAACGAACTCGCCTCGACCGATTCCGTCGACGTGGCTGCTGCCGACGTCGACGCTGTCGACGCGGCCGTGACCGACGCGGTGGACACCGAGGGTGACGCGGTCGCCGACGACGCGGTCGTCGAGGGTGACGAGGCCCCCGCCGAGGACACCGTCTCCGAGGATGCCGACGAGGTCCCGGTTGACGAGGCCGCCGCTGACGAGGCCCCTGTCGAAGAGGCCCTGGTTGAAGAGGCGGAGGTCGATCCGGTCGAGGAACTGCGCAAGCAGCTCCGCCGCGCGCCCGGCGACTGGTACGTGATCCACAGCTACGCCGGTTACGAGAACAAGGTCAAGGCCAACCTCGAGACCCGCGTGCAGAATCTCGACGTCGGCGACTACATCTTCCAGGTCGAGGTGCCGACCGAAGAGGTCACCGAGATCAAGAACGGCCAGCCCAAGAAGGTCAACCGCAAGGTGCTGCCGGGCTACATCCTCGTCCGCATGGAGCTCAACGACGAGTCGTGGGGCGCCGTGCGCAACACGCCGGGTGTCACCGGCTTCGTCGGGATGACCAGCAAGCCGTCGCCGCTCTCGCTCAACGAGGTGCTGCAGTTCCTGATGCCGCGGACCGAGGCCAAGAAGCCCGCCGCGTCGCGCGGTGCCGCTGCCGAGGGCGTGGAGGCCGCAGCTGCTGCCGCGTCGAACGTCATCGAGGTCGACTTCGAGGTCGGCGAGTCGGTCACCGTCATGGACGGCCCGTTCGCCACGCTGCCCGCGTCGATCAGCGAGGTCAACGCCGAGCAGCGCAAGGTCAAGGTCCTCGTGTCGATCTTCGGTCGCGAGACGCCGGTCGAGCTCGGGTTCAACCAGGTCGAGAAGATCTAGGGCCGGACCACAACCCAGAACTTTCACGTCTCCAGCGGGCGTGAATTCGCAAGGAAACAAGCAAGGAACAGAAGATGCCTCCCAAGAAGAAGAAGCTCGCCGGGATCATCAAGCTCCAGATCTCGGCAGGCCAGGCCAACCCGGCCCCGCCCGTGGGTCCGGCGCTTGGTCAGCACGGCGTGAACATCATGGAGTTCTGCAAGGCGTACAACGCGGCGACCGAGTCGCAGCGCGGCAACGTCATCCCGGTCGAGATCTTCGTGTACGAAGATCGCTCCTTCGACTTCAAGTTGAAGACCCCGCCGGCTGCGAAGCTCCTGCTGAAGGCCGCCGGCCTGCAGAAGGGCTCCGGCGAGCCCCACACCAACAAGGTCGGCAAGGTGAGCATGGACCAGGTCCGTGAGATCGCCAAGACCAAGGCCGAAGACCTGAACGCCAATGACATCGACCAGGCCGCGAAGATCATCGCCGGTACTGCTCGGTCCATGGGCATCACCGTCGAAGGCTGACAGACCTCATCATCACCGTGGGAGGGCCGGCTCGGCCCGCACCACACACCCCGCCGACTGACGGCGGAGAAGGAACAGAGCAATGAGCAAGAAGAGCAAGGCCTACGCGGCCGCGGCCGAGAAGGTCGACAAGACCAAGCTGTACAGCCCGCTGGAGGCTGTGGAGCTGGCCAAGGACACGTCGTCGAAGAACACCGACGCGACCGTCGAGGTCGCGATCCGGCTGGGCGTCGACCCCCGTAAGGCAGACCAGATGGTTCGAGGCACCGTCAATCTGCCGCACGGCACCGGTAAGACTGCCCGCGTGATCGTGTTCGCCGCCGGCGACAAGGCCGCCGAGGCCACCGCCGCCGGTGCCGACGAGGTCGGCGCCGAGGATCTGATCGAGCGCATCCAGGGCGGTTGGCTGGACTTCGACGCCGCGATCGCCACCCCGGATCAGATGGCCAAGGTCGGCCGTATCGCGCGTGTCCTCGGACCCCGCGGCCTGATGCCGAACCCGAAGACGGGCACCGTGACCACAGATGTCACCAAGGCCGTCAACGACATCAAGGGCGGCAAGATCAACTTCCGCGTCGACAAGGCTGCGAACCTGCACTTCGTCATCGGCAAGGCCTCGTTCGACCCGGCCAAGCTGGCCGAGAACTACGGCGCTGCCTACGACGAGATCATGCGCGCCAAGCCGTCGGCCGCCAAGGGCCGCTACATCAAGAAGGTCACCGTCTCCACGACGACGGGCCCGGGCATCCCGGTCGACCCGGCGGTCACCCGCAACTTCGCGGAGGCACCGCAGGCCTGATCTGATCAGGCGCACTGACACCCACGAGGGGCCCGGCATTCCGATGCCGGGCCCCTCGTGTTGTGTGCAATCACGCGTGGTCGGTGAGTATGCGTGCGAGTGCGGCTTCGACCGGGGTCAGCGGTGGGGTGGTGAGGTGCTCCGGCGGTGTTCGCGGATGGACGAGTTCTCGGTAGGCGAGTTCGAGGCGCCGGCCGCGGTCGCCGTAGCCGACGGCATCGGGGCGCCCGCTGCTCCCTGAGGAGCGCCCGGAGCTTGCGGAGGGCGCGTCACGAAGGGTTGGGCGTGACTCATCGCCGGGCCCGCTGCTCCCTGAGGAGTGCCCGGAGCTTGCGGAGGGTGCGTCACGAAGGGTCTGGCGACCGAGCCTGCGAAACCCTCGGGTGGCCGGCCCGTGGATCTCGTTGCGCACGGTGTTCAGGTGTTGTGCGAACCGCCGGGGTATGTCGGGTCGGCGGTTGAGGCGTTCGGGGTTGGGCGGGGCGCCGGGTTCGACGTTCAACCGCCACAGGCAGCGGCCTTCGTCGGGTCCGGACCGTTCGATGCGGGTCGTGTATTGGCCGGGTTGGTCGCCGACCATCCGGTTATGACGGGGGCAGGCAGGGGCGAGATCATCGATGTCGGTGAGACCGCCCTTGGCCCAGTCCCGTTGTGCGTGGTGGAGTTCGACCTGGGTGGCGGGCTGGTCGCAGCCGGGTGCCGAGCATACTTCCCCGTCGGGGCGGGCGAAGGAGACGAGGCGCTGTTCGCGGGTCGCCAGGCGTTTGCCCCGCCCGAAGTGCAGCGGCACAGCGGTGGCGTCTTTGAAGATCGCCAACCAAGGTTGGACGTCACCGGCCATCGCGATCAAGTCCCGGATGGGCAGCAGGGTGCCGGTGGCGGTGGTGGCGAGTCCGGCTTCTCGGATCAGGTCCCCGAGGTCGGCTTTGACGATCAGTTGCACGGGCAGGCCGCGGTGCGAGGTTCCCAGTGTTCCGTCGGCGAAGCCTGCGGCCAGGGCGGCGTCGAGCGCGTCGTGATTCGTTTGGGCGAAAGTGCGACCGTCGCGGTCGGCTGCGGCGGTCAGGGCGTCGGGGTCGGCGGTGCCGGCCGGCCCGCGTGGCGACTGCGGGTCGTCGGAGTTGTTCAGTCCAGGTTTGCCCCAGACCGCGAACATCATCGACAACCGGGCGTGGAGTTCGGGAGTCAGCGTGCCCGAGATCTTTGCGGTCCCGTCAGCGCGTTGCCGACCGATCCACAGGCCGCGGCGCCTCTTGCGTTCCGAATCGTCGGCCAGGGTGCCGTCGGGGTCGAGGTGGGCGAGCAGGCGGGCACCGAGTTGGGTGATCTCGGCGGGGGTGTGGGCTTCGGCGATCTCGGCCATCTGTCGTTCGGCGGCGACCTTGATGTCGTGGTCGATGGTGCCCGGGATGCGGTCGAGGACATCCACTGTGGCCTGCACGTGCGCGGTGCCGACTGCGCCCTGTGCGAAAGCTTCCGCAAGGCAGGGGTACTCGGGTGGGAGGACCTCGCCACCGAGGCTGGTCCGGTGGGCGGTGGCGTCCATCTGCTTACGGCGCCGCATCGGGTTCGACACTCGTAGCTGGTGCGTCATGTACTGCATGAGGGTGCGGCAGCCGGCCTTGCGTGGCAGGTCGCGAGCGACGGCCTGATCGATCTGCCGGTCACCGGCGACGGTCAGACGTGCGATGGCGCGTTCGGTCTCCGCGGCCACTTCAGCGAGTTCGGCATCGGTACACGGTGACAGGTCCACGGTCTGCAACTTGTCGAGGGTGCGGTGCAGGTCGGCCACCAACTCGAGGGCACGCGGTCGCCGCGACGCTTGTTCGTCAGACATGGTCACCCCCGAGAACCGTTGCCGCGAATGTACGTTCGAGTGTACACCGGTGCGAGCGCATTGCAAGCCAAAACTGATGTTGTGCAACGCTATTCGGAGCCGGTAACTTGTCGGTGCCTCGTGGTAGGGGTCCACCGACTTCTCCGTGGGGCGGCGGCATGACGATCGCCGCGGCCCCACGTGTTCAACGGGGCGTCCCGCGACTCACTCCAGCCAGTTGTTGCCCCCGAGGTCCAATTGCGCGACATCCAGGGACGGGGTGATACCGGATTCCGGTGCGAGGCCGTGGTTCTCGAGAACGCCGCGCATGATCTCGGCGGCGTCGATGTTGAGTGGGCTCGACACCCACATCGCGTACGGCAGGTTCACGAAGCGGTTCTCGCGCACGGCCTTCAGGTTCCGGCTCGCCGGATTGGAACGCAGGGCGGCGATCTTCTCGTCGACCGACTGGCCGGGATAGTCGACGAACACGATGACGTCGGGGTCCGCGGTGGTGAGGCGTTCCCAGCTCACGGCGGTCCAGGTGTCCTCGATGTCCTCGGTCGCGTTGCGCGCGCCCGCGGCGTCGATGATGCCCTGCGGGCCGCCGAAGGATCCGGAGGAGAAGATGGTGTCCGAGACGCTGTCGAAGACGAAGACCGTCGGTTTCGCGGCGGGTTGTGGTGCGGCGCGCAGCTTCTCGAGGCGGTCGGCCACCTCGTCGGCCGCGGCGGCGCCCTGCTCGGGATTGCCGGTGAGGGTGCCGATGTTGCGCAGATCGGTGTCGAGCGCGACCCACGGGTCCATGGTGCCGCGCTGCGCCTCGCCCTCGGTCTGCCGGCACGCCTCGGACAACTGGTACACGTCGATGCCGTGTCCGGCGAGGATCTCGGGTGTGATCCCGCGCGATTCGCTCATGCCGTAGTTGTATCCGGCATACAGCACTTGGGGTTTCGCCGCGACGATGTTCTCGAGGGTGGGACGTTCGGTCGCGACCTCGTTCAGGGTGTCGACCTGGGGTCCGTACTCGAGCCGCAGGATGTCCTTGTCCCGGGCGAGCGCGCTGACCGCCACCATGTTGTCACGGGCACCGGCGGCGAGTGCGATCGCAATCATGCCGCCGTCGTTGACGAACAACCGGTCGAGGGGTTGCGGGAAGGCGACGTCGGCTCCGCAATTGGTTACGGTGACAGTGCTTTCCGACGCTGCGGTGCTGTCGGCACCGCAGGCGGTGGCAGTTCCCAGGATCAGTGTCGCCGCCACGATGGCGACGGTCGGGTGGACTCGGGACGTACGTATGGTCAAAGGATGTCCTCTCACGGGATGTCTTTCGTCAGAGCGCTGGGGGCGGGTGTGGTGGTGGGAGTGTTCAGGAGCAGATGGGGCAGGCCCGTCGATGGATGGTCGACGACGGTGCCGGACACCTCGAAGACGTCGGCCAGCAGAGCCGGCGTCAGCACCTCGACGGGTGGTCCGTGCACGATGACACCACCGTCGGAAACCACTGCGACGGAGTCGAAGTGACGCAACACCAGGTCGAGGTCGTGCATCGCCGCGACCACGGTGGCGTCGAGTTCGTCGAGGATCTCCATCAGTCGTAGTCGCCAGGCGGCGTCCAGGTGATTGGTGGGTTCGTCGAGCACCAGGATCGGGGTCTGCTGAGCGAGCGCGCGGGCGAGGACGACGCGGTGCCGTTCGCCGCCGGACAGCTGGGTGCACGAGCGGGTGCCCCAGCCGTCGAGCCCGACCTGGATCAACGCGCGATCGACCACCGTCTTGTCGTCGGAACTCCCGGTGGACCAGGCCGACCGGTACGGGGTCCGGCCGAGGCCGACCGCCTCGCCGACCGTCAGCTCCGCGGAGGGCTGTTCCTCCTGGCCGACCACCGCCATCGACATGGCGCGGCGTCGCGAGGGGATGCGGTGGAGGTCGTTTCCGTTCACCTCGACGGTGCCGGCGACCGGGCGTTCGAGACCGCACAGCGTGCGCAGCAGGGTGGTCTTGCCGGAACCGTTGGGCCCGACGATGGCCAGTCGGGTGCCGGCGGGGACCGCGAGATCGACATCCCGCAGTACGACGCGGCCACCTCGACGGCACGCAAGCGCGTTCGCGCGCAACGACATCGACGATGCGCGGGCGGGGTCGGTCACGAGCCTCCCCCGAACACGTACTGGCGTCGTCCCATGAGGAACAGGAAGATCGGTGCCCCGATCAGTCCGGTCACGATGCCCAGCGGCATCTCGCGCGGTGCGGCCGCCACCCGCGAGATCACGTCGACCCACACCAGGAAGAGCGCACCGCCGCAGACCGCCACCGGCAACATCGCGCGGTGGGTGGCGCCGACCAGGAGCCGCGCCGCGTGCGGGACGATCAGACCGACGAAGCCGATGCCGCCCGCCACCGCGACGAGCACGCCGACCAGGAGACCCTGGACACCGAACAGCGCGTTGAGCATCGCGCGTACCGGCACGCCCAGCGACGTCGCGGTGTCGGTGCCGGCCGCGTAGGCATCGAGCCAGGAGTGGATGGCGAGCATGGCCACGACGGTGACCAGCACGACCGCCCCGGCGATCTGCACTTTCGCCCAGGTGGCGCCCGCGACGCTGCCGAGCATCCAGAACATCACGTTGTCGGCGGCGTGCGGGTCGGCGGCGGTGAACACCAGCAGCGACGACAACGCCATGAACGCCGAGGACAACACCACCCCGGACAGGATGAGTCGCAGCGCGGTCAGCCCGCCCTGGGCGCGGGCCACCAGGTACACCGTGACGGTGGCGGCCAGCGCGCCGAGTAGCGCCCCGCCGGACAGCGCCCAGACTCCCAGTCCCGCGAGCACGCCGAGGGTCATTACCGCGGTGGCCCCGACCGCCGCGCCGGCGGACACACCCAGCAGATACGGCTCGGCCAGCGGGTTGCGGACCAGGGCCTGCATGAGTGCGCCGGCCAGCGCCAGCCCGGCTCCGACCAGCGCGGCCAGCACGGACCGGGGCAACCGGAGATCCCAGATGATGACGGCGTGCGCGGAGTCGAGCTCGGCCCCGGTCATCCGGCCGACGACGGTGTGCCACACGTCGCCGACGGGGATGGTCTCCGCGCCGAAAGCGGTGGCCAGGGCGATGCTGAGGAGGGTGAGGACGAACAGTACTGCGGCTAGCGGCGTCGACGGGAGTCGCCGGACCGGCGGGGCGGTCGCGCTCTCGGTCGTGCCGTCGGTACGACGGGACACGGGTGGTACTGCCTATCGGTCTGGGTATCTGTGCGCGAGATACACGATGGACTCGAGCGAGAACGGCCGGTAATCGGACTCGGGATCGTGGCGCCGGCGCCTTCCCGGGTCGCCCCGGTGTCCGCGCCGAATCCGTCTCCCATACCGTTGCGCGCCAGTCCCGGATTCACACCGGGTTCCCTGACACCCACGTGTGCGGGTGTGACCGTTCTCGGGGCTGAACATACCAACAACGATTCGCTACACCTGAGTCAGATGTCGCAGTTCGTGGTTCTGGGCGCAACGATGCGCGACAACGGTGCCCGGACAGCCGACACGCGAGCACCTACGCTGGGTGCCGACGATCGATGAACCCGACGCGGAAACGGTGAAGCGATGGACGTACGAGACACGAAGCTGGCCATCATCGGGGCGGGTGCGGTGGGCACCGCGATCGCCTACTCGTCCCTCATCCGAGGTGTCGCACGGACCATCGCCCTCCTCGACATCAACGCTGCCAAGGTGACCGCCGAGGTGCTCGACATGTCGCATGGCCTCGAGTTCGTGCCCCGCGCGGACATCATCGGATCCGACGACGTGTCGGTGTGCGCGGACGCCGACGTCGTCGTGTTCACCGCCGGCGCGAAGCAGAAGCCCGGGCAGTCGCGCCTCGAATTGGCCGAGGCCACAATCGGTCTGACACGCGCCATCCTCCCCGGGGTCTTGGCGGTGGCCCCGAACGCGATCTATGTGATGGTCACCAACCCCGTCGACATCGTCACCTACGCCGCCCAGGAGATCAGCGGGCTGTCACCGCACCAGGTCTTCGGGTCGGGCACGGTGCTGGACTCTTCCCGGCTGCGGTTCCTGATCGCGCAGCACTGCGGGGTCGCGGTGCAGAGCGTGCACTCCTACATCGTCGGCGAACACGGCGACAGTGAGATCCCGCTGTGGAGTTCGGCGTCGATCGGGGGCGTGCCGCTCACCTCGTGGACGCCGCTGCCCGGCCGTCCGGCGATGGACGCCGTTGCGCGCGAACGTATTCACCACGAGGTCGTGCACGCCGCGTACACCATCATCGAGGGCAAGGGGGCGACGAACTACGCGATCGGTCTGGCCTCGACGCGCATCGTCGAGGCGATCCTGAACAACGAACACCGGGTGCTGCCGGTGTCGACGAGGGCGGACGGCATCGAGGGGCTCGACGGCGTGTGCCTCTCGTTGCCGACCGTCGTCGACCGCGGTGGTGCCCAGACCCGCCTCGATGTCCCGCTGTCGGACTCCGAGCGGGCGGGTCTGCTGGCATCGGCGGAAACGCTGCGCGGGATGCAGGCGCGGTTCGGGTTCTGACGTCACACGGGGACGGTCCCGCGCAAGAACTCGAGCTGATCGGCGACCACCCGCTCGAAGTCGTCGCCGACGTAGATGTCGAAATGTCCTGCCGGATAACGAATCACTCGCGCTGCCGGGGCGCGGCGGGTGTACCGGGCAGTCGGTCCGGCCGGCGCCACGGTGTCCTCGTCGCAGATGCACACGAGCGTGGGACAGGTGAGCTTTCGCAATGCCCGACCAGGCGTGTGCAGCGGGATGGCGAGACCGACCCGCGCGGCGACCTCGTTGATGAACTCCAGGTCGTCGGGCACCAGCGGCAGGTATCCCGACACCGCGTCGGGTGCCGTCATCAGGGCGGCCGAGCCGGACGCACCGGCGAGGCCGACGGTGACCGGCGGACGGCCCAGTGCCGAACCCGCCAGATCCGCGAGCGCGCGCACGGTCACCTTTGCCCCGGACGCCACTCCCAGGGCAGCGGTGGAGGCTATTCCACTGGTGAAGGGGCACTGGGAGATCACCGCGGCCACCCGGCCGTCGCGTTCGCCCGCGACGAGGGCGTGTCCGCCGCCGAAGGAGGTGCCCCACAGTACTATTCGTGAGGTGTCGACACCGCTGAGTGTTCGGGCGAAGGCGATTGCCGCGGCCCAGTCGTCGAGTTGGCGGCGAATGGACAGCAGCTGTCGCGGTTCGCCGTCGCTGTCGCCGAAGTGGCGGTAGTCGAACACCAGGCACGAGTATCCCGCGGCGGTGAAGCGCTCGGCGAACGCGTCCAGGCGCATCCGCCGGACCGCACCGAGCCCGTGCGCCATCACGATGACCGGCGCCGGAGTGGTTCCCTCGGGCAGGTACCACCAGGCCCGGCATGTCGTCCCGGACGAATCGAACTCGACGTCGTTCCTGATCATCGTTTCCCCCGCTGTCGGTGGTTGCCTGGCCGGACTGTACCAATACGCGTTGTCGAATGGCAGGCTCGTGGCAGGCTGTGGAAAGCGAGATGGAACCCGACGTCGACGCTGCTAGCGTCTGCCGTCGTGAAGAGATTGATAGCGGGGGCGTTGATCGCCGGAACAGCAGTATTCGGATTGGCCGTGGGCGCGGGTGATTCCGACGCCAAGATCAAGCCGGGCAACTACAAACATCAGCAGCTCATCTACGGGGTCATCCCGACCCCGGAGTCGAACGTCCGGGTCATCGGCAACGGGTTGTACACCGACTACTACGGACTCGGACCGTGGAATCTGTCGCGTCAGCAGATCCAGCACACGAAGAGTGGTGGCGTCGTCGCGTTGACCGCGGACCCGCCCGTGCAGTGGTACCAACGGGTCGAGTATCGGCGTACCAAGAACGGTTACACCGGTACGACGTACATCCTCGGCGGCATCCCGACCGGCAACGTCCTGCTCAAGGAGCAACCCCGCCGCTGACCCCGCGCCTTCCGATCCCAGGTCCGGCCGATGGCGTGTCCGTCGGCCGGACCAATCTTCGCGTCGCATGCGCTTTTCGCCGGCCGGAACCCGTAGTGTCACTTCGTCACGTTGAGGTGTCGGGGGACACTACGAAGAAGGCCAAGCACGATGCGTTGCTCGCGAAAGATGGTTCTCGGATTCCTGGTCGCGGCGTCGATGACGATCGCTCCGCTGATGGTGGCGGCACCCGCCGCGGCGGCAACCGACTACGCCAATTGCACCGAACTGCGCGGCGACTACCCGCACGGTGTCGGGAAGACCGGCGCCGTCGACTCGACGTCGGGTACGCCGGTCACGACGTTCACCGTCGACGACGAACTGTACGAGGCGAACTCCGAGAGCGACCGCGACGGGGACGGCATCGCCTGCGAGAAGCACTGAGCGTGCGTCACACTGGGTGACGTGTTCACCCAGGTCGAGGACGAGAACCGCCGGTTGCTCCGTGCGCGCGACGCCATCGACCGCTCCTACGCCGACGACCTCGACATCGCAACGCTCGCCCGCATCTCGCTGATGTCGCCGTCGCACTTCATCCGCCGGTTCCGGGCCGTGTTCGGGGAGACGCCGCACCGCTACCTGCAGCGTCGGCGCATCGAGCGGGCCTGTGCCCTCCTTCGGACCACCGACGTCCTGGTGCTCGACGTCGCGTTGCTGGTCGGCTACGACAGTCCTGGCACGTTCGGCCGGACGTTCAGCCGAATCGTCGGCTCCAGTCCCACGGCCTACCGGCAGCGTGTCGCTCCGATTCCCGTTCCCGGTTGCTTCGTGCGCCAGTGGACCAGGCCGAGCGATGCTGCCACCGGGGTCCCGCGAGCGGCCGAAGTGAGCGATTTCGGAGAAGCGCCGGCCGGGCCGCCGGTCGTATCGTCGGGCGCATGATCAACGGCATCGGTATCCATTCCGTCTACGTCCTCGATCAGGACGTCACACTCGACTTCTACGTCGGCACACTCGGTTTCACGGTCGACACCGACGTCGACATGGGTTTCATGCGGTGGTTGACGATCGCGCCGCCCGGTCAACCCGACCGGCTCATCCTGCTCGAGAAGCCCGGGCCGCCCGCGCTTTCCGACGAGACCGCCGCGAAGATCCGCGACCTCGTGACGCAGGGGGCGATGCCGGTGACGATCCTGTCGACCGACGATTGCCGCGGCACCCACGCGGCGCTCGTCGCACGCGGCGTCGAGTTCACCCAGGACCCCGAAGACCAGCCCTACGGCACCGATTGTGCGTTCCGGGACCCGTTCGGCAATGCGTTGCGAATGACCCAGCGGGCCGTCTCCGCCCGGCCGATCCGAGCCGAGGACATCGCCTGCTGGGCACCGGACGATTGACCTGGTCCGCCGACCATCCCGACCGGCACGCAGGCGTTAGATTCGTGCCCATGGCGGTCCGACTCGACAAGTACCTGAGCAGCAACCACCCGGACATCGCGATCGCGGCGGCGTTGCTGTTCCTGGCCGGGCTGGTCGACGCCATCGCGTTCGTCGTGCTCAAGGGCAGCTTCGTCGCGTTCATGTCCGGCAATTCGACGATCCTGGGAGCGTCGACCGCCGCGGGCGGGTGGTCGACGATCGCGATCGTCGCCGGACTCGTCGCGGCCTTCTTCGGCGGGGCCGTGGGCGGCGCGGCACTCGGTCGCTGGGGCGGACAGCACTCGCCGGTCTGGGTTCTCGTGGCCGTGACGGTGACGCTTCTCGCCGGCACCGTTGTCGCGCTGACCGCGTCGCCGACGGCCGGGATGATCGTGGTGGCGACGGCGACCGGCGCGATCAACTCGGCGCTGTCGCACACGTCGGCGGTGCCGGGCGGCTTGACGTACGTCACCGGCACGCTGGTGAAGTCCGCGCACGAGCTGGTCGCCTCGCTGGGTACCGATCGACCGTGGGCGTGGCTGGCGGTGTTCTGGATGTGGCCGGTGTTCGTCCTGGGCGCGGTGTGCGGCGGTTTCGCAGAACGTCACTGGGGTGTCGCCGGGTTGTGGGCCGGGGTCGCGATCGCCGCCTGCACCCTCCTCCTTCGGGTTGCCGAGACGTTGTCTCGGGGCAATTCGCGCTCAGATGGAACCGATCTTGCCGCTGGATAGTCTGAGTTACATGCGCGACGACAAGCTGCTCACCCGGATCTCCGCCCTTCTCCGTCAAGCGGAGAACACCGACAACGAGCACGAGGCCGAGACCTTCATGCAGGCCGCCCAGCGGCTCGCGACGGCGTCGTCGATCGACCTGGCGGTAGCGCGGGCCCACGACCCCGCGGCGCGCAAGAAGGTCACCCCGATCAGTCGACAGATCGCGATCGGCGAGCCCGGCAAACGCGGACTGCGGACCTACGTGCAGCTCTTCGTTGCCATCACCGCCGCCAACGACGTGACCGTCGACGTGGCGAGCAACTCGACCTTCGTGCTCGCCTACGGGTACGAAGCCGACATCGACGCCTGCGAGGCCCTCTACACGTCGCTGATCGTGCAGATGGTCGCGGCCAGCGACGCCTACCTGCGGTCGGGTGCCTACAAGGGCGAGACGTTCGCGCGGGTCGTCACCCGCGGGAACGGGTGGCGAGCCCGGCGGGTGATCGAGGAGAAGCCGTTGTCGCCGATCACGGCGCGGCTCAACTTCCAGTCGGCGTTCGCCGAACGCATCGGCAAGCGTCTCGCCGAGGCCCGCGACGCGGCGCGTGCGGAGGCCCTGGCCGCCGAACGCGACTCCGGGGAGACCACGCGCTCGACGGCGGTCGCGTTGCGCAACAAGGAGATCGAGGTCACCGACTTCTACCGGACCGAGTCGAGCGCCCGCGGGACGTGGCGTCCGTCGAGCGCCTCGGCCGGCTACTCGGAGGCCGCACGCCGCGCCGGCGACCGCGCGGGACGTCGCGCGAAGATCGGTGCCGACCGCGAGTTCGGCGGTGCGCGTGGCGCTTTGGAGGGTTAGGGCTCCACGCGCGTGGGCGGGGCGTCCACCGGACTCCCGGGAGGCCGGTCGTACCAGGATGCAGACGGGTGCGGGACGAACGGTGTCGGTGTGCCGGCCCACCGCCGCACCCACCGGCCCAGACGACCCTCGTCCGTTGCCACGGCGTGCACGACGATGGCGGTGACGACGAGGATCAGCGCGAACACGAACAGCCAGCTGATCGCGACGAAGACGACACCGAGGGTGCCGTAACTGCGGATGGTGCCCGCCGCGAGCGTCGGCAGTGCGACGCGGCTGCCGGCGAGCAGGGCGGTGATGAGGATGCCGGTACCGAGGCCGTTGAGGACGAGCAGCTTCATCGGTACCTGCGACGACACCAGGAGCCGCGGGATCGCGGTGAAGGTGACCGACCAGATCAACACGGTCACGGCGACGATGAGCCCGATTCCCAGGACGCCCCGATCGCCGATGTGCATGCCAAACAGCGAGGTGGCCTCCACTCCGGTGGACAGACCCTGCACGGTGACCGCGGCGGGGATGAGGAAGACGACGACGACCCATCGCCAGAAGCTGCTCCACGGCAGTTTGGCGACGTCCCAGATCGACACATACATTCGGCCGAGAGCACGGGACAGGGAGGTGGCGCCGGCGATGGTCATCAGCGCACCGACGATGCCGAAGGTCGTCGCCGAGGTCGGGTCGTCGATCGTGGGCGTGTCGAGACTGCTGACGGGGATACCGAGCTGGGTCAGTGCGTCGTCGACGACGCTGGCGCCCGGCAGGGTGAGCACCAGGATCACGACCGGGAGGATCGAGGTGAAGGCCTGCGCGGCCAGGGTCATCGACCGGTCCGTGAGATTACCCCGAGCCATGTCGATGACGATGCGGAGCATCAGGGAGGCGCCGGGCAGTCGCATCACGCGCTCGCGTACGGCATCGAGGTCGGGACGGCGCATGAAGTCTCCCATCGGCTCCGGGGTGAGCTTCGGCCCGCTCGCTTCGCTCCCGGCGCCGTGGCTCCTCGGCCCGCTCGCTTCGCTCCCGGCGCCGTGGCTCCTCGGCCCGCTCGCTTCGCTCCCGGCGCCGGGTCTCTCATCATCGGCGATGCCGTGAGTGAACGGGACACCGGGCGCGCACGATTCTATGAGGCCGAGCACCTCGTGCATCGCCTGTTCGACAACGTGTCGTCGTCACGGACGGTGCAACTCGCCGGCACCGAGGTCACCCTCCCCGCGGAGGCGCGCTTCGCCTCGATCGACGCCGTCGACGACTACGTGGGCCGCGTGCTCGCGCTGCCGGGTGTGCGGTCGAGTTTCGAGCGCGCGTCGCACCCGGTATCGGTCCGCGAACGGCGCGGCCAGCGGTCCGCCCACTACGCGGCGCGGGTTCGCAGATCCGACGGTGTGCCGGTCGCCGCCGAGATCGCCATCCCGTCCGCGGCCGACGGACGCTGGGCGCTGCGTGAACTGGTGGTGCTGCACGAGCTCGCCCATCACCTCGACGGCACGACCGGCCCGGCTCACGGGCGCGGATTCGTGCTGACGCTCATCGAACTCGTCGGGCTCGTACTGGGGCCCGAAGCCGCGTTCGTCTATCGCGTCGTGCTGTCGGATTCCGGGGTGGGGTGAACGACCTCAGCGCAGCCCGTCGCCGGCGAGCAGCGTCAGGTGGCTCGGGTGGTCGGGGTCGAGGACCAGACGCTGGTGTCGTCGTCCGCGTGCCTTGATGAGGTCGGGCACGAGCGTCAGGTAGCGCGGCAGGCTCGCGGCGTAGACGTCGACCCGGAGCCGATGGCCCGGCTGCAGGACCGCGTCGGTGGGGACGAGATCGACGTCGAGGCGGATCGGTTCGTCGGCGGGCACCGGCAGCTTGCGCTTGCGGGACAGATAGTGGTGCGCCGAGAGCAGGCTGCCGTCGTCGGCGTACGTCGACTTCGATTGGTCCAGTGCGCGATTCGACGCCGACAGCGCGCCGTTGGTCAGCACCACCGACGTACCGTCGGGTGCGACGTCGTTCACGGTCACCGCCCAGACGGCCTCGTGTGCCGTGGTGGCGACGTTGAGGCGCAGGTTCATCGCACCGCTGATCGGAGTGGCCTCTCCGACCGGCTCGGTGGTGAACGACAACGCGCCCCGCTCCTGGTATCGCGCGTCCCGGGCGAAGTCCGCGCCGAGGGCCAGCGTCGCCCCCGCGGTCACCTGGGTCATGTCCCGGGACCGGAGCCCCCGGGTGTCGGGCCGGACGTGTAGGGACGAAACACCCTGTGCGGGAGTGGTGCTCAGCGAACCGTCATGGACGCAATGGTCGGCGGTCGACGACGATTCGGCAGTCAGGTAGAGCCGCGTCGGGGCCACCCCGGGACGGGGGAAGCTCTGGCCCGCGGTCCACGCCCCGCCCTGCTGCAGCATGGTGACCGGCCCGTAGTACTCGATCCCGTTGCGGTGCCCCTTGAGCCAGCGGTCGAACCACGCGCGTTCGAGGACGTCCAGGCGCGGTGGAGCGAACTTGCCGCCGTATCCCGACCCCACGTCGAGGTGATAGCCGTCGCCGACGATCATCTGCTTGCGGCCCGGCTCCATCTGCAGGCGTTCGTACACCCCGGTTGCGCTGCGGCCGAACAGATCATGCCAGGCACCGACGGTGAAGGTGGGAGCTTCGATGCGGTCGACGATCGGGTCGCGGTCGTCGAAGTACGGGTCGTCGAAGATGCGTGGATCGCGGGCGGTGAGGAACCCCCACAGCAGCGAGGGGATCTCGGTGGCCGGGGATTTCACCCGGTCGATCGCCCAGCGCACCGCGTCGCCGCGCACGAGGTCGCGGATCACGTTGGCGGGGTTGGGAACCCACTTGAGCATGTTGACCGCGGACAACCACACCGGGATGAAGGCCGACGGCATGCCGCCGGTGATGTAGATGTCGCGCACAAGGTCGTCGCAACCCTCTACGGCGAACACGGCTTTCAGCTGTGGCGGCCGCTTGTCCGCGGCCTGCAGCGAGTTGATCGCCGAGTACGACCAGCCGGCCATCCCGACGGTCCCGTCGCACCACTCCTGCTCGGTCACCCAATCGATGACCTCCACCGAGTCCTGCTGCTCGCGAGGGCCGAGGATCTGCCATTTACCCAGGCTCGCGCCGGTTCCGCGGACGTCGACGACGACCTGCACGTACCCGCTGCGTACCAGGTTGCGATTGATGCCGAAGACGTCGAAGACCCCGCCCGACAGGGTCTGTGTCAGCGTCGTGAGTCCCTCGAGGGCCGTGCCCGTCGCGTCCATCGACCGGGATGCAGTGTGCAGTGCCTTGCCGAGGACGGGGGCGTGGAGGGTCTGGTCGATGAAGTCGATGGCCGCGCGGTTGTACGGGTTGATGTTGATGACCGCGGGATAGGGCGTGAGGATCGTCTGCCCGAACCGGTTGGCGGGCCGGATGACCGTGGCGCGCAGCACCACGCCGTCGCTCATGGTGATGGAGACGTTCCGGTCGATGACGACGCGCGGGTAGAGCTGCTTGCCGTCGACCTGCTCGCGCCAGCGGATACCGTCGGCGCCGCCGGTGGGATCACCCAGGGGGAGCGTGCCGAAATGCGGCGCACCAGTGGTGCGGGTTCGCGTCGACGGAGCGACACGGGCGCGCGGCTGTGTGGGATCCAGCTGGTACGTCATGGTGCATCACCCTGCCTGGGATGAGGTGTCGCACCCGCGAGTTGTTGCACGGATCGAGACGGCCGGGTGGACACCGACACCCCGTCGTGTCGGTCGCTTGCTTCCCGGCCCGTCCGCTGGCTGCGGATTACAGTGTGGTCCAGGTCACTTCACGTAGTCGCTGAAGGATAACTCAGCGGCGGTATCGGATGGCTAACGAGGGGGCGTCTTTTGGTCATGCCCGCGTGTGTTCCTGGTCACATTCAGGTAAACCCAGATCGATGGCGGCCGCCGCCTCGAGCACCATCCACGCCGACAACTGCACCGACAGATCCCGCTCCGGGACCTCGGAAGGATTGACGGCGCCTGCCACGAACTGGGCTTTCGTGCCGGCGTCGGTCGGGATCACCGCGTTTCGTCGCCAGTCGCTGGAGAAGATCACCCGTCCGGCGACCTCGGTGCGATGAGCCCACGCGGCGTCCGCGCTACGGGTCACGATCCGGGCTGCCCGCGTACGGAGTTCATCCGAACCGTCGACCTCGGGCAGGTCGGTGGCGATGAGTGCGAGGTAGCGGGCCAGCACGCCGTGGAAGAGGCCGCCGTCGCCGCCGCCTCCGCCGTTGATCACCCCGTCGGTGCAGGAGTGGTGCTCGACGGCGCCGAGCAGCCGGGCCAGCCGGTCGAGGTGCCGGCGATCTCCGGTCGCCCGCAACGCCTCGAGTTCGGCGCCCAGCACGACGCCCTGGCAGTAGGTGTAGGTGCCGGTCTCGGGTTTCAGTGAACCGTCGGGCAGCTTCTTGAGACCGTCGATGACCAGATGGGTGTCGGGATCGACGAGGTTGGCGTCCATCCAGTCGCACATCGCCACGGCGCGTTCGACGTGACCCGTGCGTGCCAGCAGGATCGCGGCCGGGCCGTTGGCCGGTGCGTTGAAGAACTGATCGGCCTTGCGCCAGGGGATGCCGCCGCCGTCCGCGGGCACCCAGGCGTCGAGCATCTGCCCGGCGAGGACACGGAGTCCGCTCGCATGGTCGAGGTGCAGGTGCCGGTCGGCGCGTTCGATGGCCAGTCCCAGCCACGCCATGTCGTCGTAATAGTTGTTGGTCCAGCGGCCGCCGTTGCGGACCCGGATGCCGCGCAGCAGCCGGTTGGCGTCGTCGGCGACGTCGGGGTCGAAGGAGCGGTCCGAGCCGACACGGTGGATCGCGGCGTCGACGATCAGGTCGACGAGGTGTGCCTGCCACCAGTAATGCCAGGATCCGAACTGGGCCTGCACGCGCCCGATGGGCCAGGCGACAGCTCCGGCACGTGTCCCCGGCAGCCAGAAGGCCCGCTGCAGGTGACGGTCGTAGATGGCGTCCGCGGCGGCCTGTGCGCGGGCGTTGGGGTCCCGCAGGTCCGACGATTTGGATTGTTCGTCCACGTCCGCGTAGCCTAGTGGTCGATGTGATGCACACCCGTGCGTCGTATCGGTTCAACCAGAGACCGTTGGTCGTCGGGATTTCCCGGACGAAGGCGCGACGAGGTCGCCGGCCCACGCAGGATGAACGAGGAATGTCGCTCCACACGAACAGTGTGTGCGTTCACGCCCCGTGCCTGTGTGCCGGGGCGTTTGTCATCTCCGCCCTCGATCGCCTCCCGATGCCCGTCGCTCTTTTGTTGGACTCGACCAACTCATAGTGACGAGGAGAGGAGGCGAAGTATGGCCAAGTCCGAAAAGGTCGCCGCAGTTGCGGAGATCGCGGAGCAGTTCAAGAGCTCCACGGCGACGGTTGTCACGGAATACCGTGGCCTGTCCGTCACCCAGATCAGCACGTTGCGACGTTCCCTCGGTGAGGGTGCAACCTACTCCGTCGCCAAGAACACCCTGGTGAAGCGTGCCGCTGCTGAGGCGGGCGTGGAAGGGCTCGACGAGCTGTTCACCGGTCCGACCGCCATCGCCTTCATCGAAGGTGAGCCGGTCGTGGCCGCGAAGGCGATCAAGACGTTCGCCAAGGACAACAAGGCGCTGGTCATCAAGGGCGGGTACATGGACGGCCGCGCGCTGTCCATTGCCGAGATCGAGCAGATCGCCGACCTTGAGACCCGTGAGGTCTTGCTGGCCAAGCTCGCCGGTGCCATGAAGGGCAACTTGGCTAAGGCCGCCGGTCTGTTCAACCAGCCGGCTTCGCAGGTGGCGCGCCTGGCCGCGGCCCTGCAGGAGAAGAAGAACGAAGCCGGCGAGACCGAATAGGTCGTCCGCCGCACCACACCAATCCCCGAACCGTACGGGGATGAACACCAAAGCCCCGTACGGGGACTGACAGGAAGGACGCCAACCATGGCGAAGCTCACCGCTGACGAGCTCATCGATCAGTTCAAGGAACTGACCCTGCTGGAGCTCAGCGATTTCGTGAAGAAGTTCGAAGAGGTCTTCGAGGTCACCGCTGCGGCTCCGGTCGCCGTCGCCGCTGCCGGTGCCCCGGCTGCCGGTGGCGCCGAGGCCGCTGCCGAGCAGGACGAGTTCGACGTCATCCTCGAGGGTGCCGGCGACAAGAAGATCCAGGTCATCAAGGTCGTCCGCGAGGTCGTCTCGGGCCTGGGCCTGAAGGAAGCCAAGGACCTCGTCGAGAGCGCTCCGAAGGCCCTGCTGGAGAAGGTCGACAAGGAGGCCGCCGAGGCTGCCAAGGCCAAGCTCGAAGAGGCCGGCGCCAAGGTTTCGGTCAAGTAAGACCGACTCACGCGCAAGCGTTTCACGAGCCCGGGACAGCATCGCTGTCCCGGGCTCGTTGCTGTCTGCTGTCTGCGCCCCTCGCCCTCGGTCCGCGGCGAACTCGTCGGCCTGCTGCGGCTTCGGCCGGCGGTCTCCCCGGATTGAAGTCGCACGCGACATCGATCCGTCGGTGCGACCTCGATCGAAGTCGCACCGACGGACTGACATCGCATGCGACTTCGATCCGGGGGCTCGGCGCACGGTGCGCAGGGGGAAATCCGGAATGGGATGCAACCGAGACGGGGTCGTGTGCGTCCAAGACGCATGGCCTGGTTCCCTGCTGACAGTTTTCCCACCGACCGCCACGGGCTGATCCGTCGAGAGGCGACACTCCGGGCGGGTATCGGCGATGGCGTGGTCACCACTGCAGTCGCACGGGGAGCACTCGTCCGTCTCGCGCCGGGCGTGTGGATCGCCGCGTCGGCGGAGTTCGACGGCCCCGACGGCGCCGACAGGCTCTATCGGAAGCGGTCGATCGCCGTCGCCACCTCCGCGCGAGACCGCGGTGTCGCGACCCTCAGCCATCAGTCCGCTGCCGCTCTTCTCGGCCTCGCGACACTGCATCCTCAGCGTGAGACGGTCCACCTCACCAAGCCGTCGAGTTCGAGCGGCGGGTTCGTCCGTGGGCACCGCCACGTCCACAACGGCCCACTGGGCAGAGATGAGACGGTGGTCGTCGAAGGTGTCCTGGTCACCCGCGCCGAACGCACCGCGGTGGACATCGCCATGTCCGGCGACTTCGCTCAAGCGCTCGTCGTCTTCGACCAGGCGCTGCGCATGGGGGCGGATCCCGGGCTGATGTCCACGATGGTCGACAGCCGCGCAGGCTGGCGCAACGTCGGTGTCGCACGTCAGGCGCTGGATGTTGCCGACGCGCGCGCCGAGAGTGTCGGTGAGTCGTGGAGCCGAGCGCAGATGGTTCTGGCCGGACTGCCGACGCCGCGCCTGCAGCACACGTTCCAGACGCCGCACGGCGAGGCGCGGGCCGACTTCGACTGGGATGGACGAATCATCGGCGAGTTCGACGGTCTCCAGAAGTACGGACTCGTGGGTCCGGGCGAATCCCCTCGGGATGTGTTGATCCGAGAGAAGCGGCGCGAGGACGCCCTCCGCGCCCAAGGGATCGTCGTGATCCGTTGGACGTGGGCGACGCTGGAATCCGGCGAGCTCGTCGGCCTCTTGCGGCCGTGGCTGGCGAAATTCGGTCACACAGCTGCCTGAGCCGCACCTCCGCGCTAACGCCGGAGACCGCCGGATCGACATCATTCCGACGCCACCGCCCATCGACTTCGAGGGTGGTCATTGGGCGTCGGATCGTGTTCCACAGGTGGAGCCCAGGTCTGCGGTGGCCGTCACATCGAGGGGCCGGCCCGACTTCCCTCACCGCGAACCATCGGATATTGTCATCGTCGCGGCGAGAGTTACCGGGCGGTAGGTTTCCCGCAGCCATCACCGAGAACCACGCGGCGGCGTTGTGGGCGGGGACGGGTCGGTTAGAGTGACCCCAACCACAAATGCCACCGGTTGGTGTGCGGTCACACCGTGGCCGCCTTCGGGGGCAGCGATCGTCTGGAGGAAGTTGTGGGTGTTGAGGTCAGTGTCGAGGGGCTCACGAAGTCGTTTGGTTCGCAGAATATTTGGCGTGATGTCACGCTGACCCTCCCTGAGGGTGAGGTGTCTGCGCTGCTCGGTCCGTCGGGTACCGGTAAGTCGGTGTTCTTGAAGACGTTGATCGGGTTGCTGCATCCCGAGCAGGGGTCGGTGATCGTCGATGGCACCGATATCACGCAGTGTTCGGCCAAAGAGCTCTATGAGATCCGCAAGCTGTTCGGTGTGCTGTTCCAGGATGGTGCCCTGTTCGGTTCGATGTCGTTGTTCGACAACATCGCGTTCCCGCTTCGTGAGCACACGAAGAAGAAGGAGAACGAGGTCCGCGACATCGTGATGGAGAAGATCGATCTGGTCGGTCTGACCGGTGCCGAGGACAAGCTTCCCGGTGAGATCTCCGGTGGTATGCGCAAGCGTGCCGGTCTGGCGCGCGCGTTGGTGCTCGATCCGCAGATCATTTTGTGTGACGAGCCGGATTCGGGTCTGGATCCGGTGCGTACCGCCTACATCAGCCAGTTGTTGATCGACATCAACGCCCAGATCGATGCGACGATCCTGATCGTGACGCACAACATCAACATCGCGCGCACGATCCCGGACAACATCGGCATGTTGTTCCGGAAGGAGCTGGTGATGTTCGGTCCGCGTGAGCAGTTGCTGACCTCGGAGCAGCCGGTGGTCAAGCAGTTCCTCTCCGGTGACCGGTTCGGTCCGATCGGTATG
The DNA here is from genome assembly GCF_018132775.1 of Gordonia sp. SCSIO 19800. Classification (NCBI taxonomy): domain Bacteria; kingdom Bacillati; phylum Actinomycetota; class Actinomycetes; order Mycobacteriales; family Gordoniaceae; genus Gordonia; species Gordonia sp. SCSIO 19800. The sequence continues at coordinate 194,683 of NZ_JAGRQM010000003.1, forward strand.
TCGGAGGAGAAGGACGAGGCCGTCCAGAAGCAGGAAGAGGCCATGCAGGCCGCGGGTATCTCCGGTGGTGGTACCAAGGAGGACTTCACCGAGATCATCCCGCAGGTCCAGCCCAATCCGGGTATGCCCGAACGCAAGGCGGTCGCCCGTCACCGTGAGCGCGTGCATGCGATGCTGCCCGGCCTGCCGCAGAACGCGCAGGAGGCCATCCGTCGCAGCCAGGAGCAGGAAGACCAGATCCGCGAGGAGAGCCGCGCCCACGCCGAGGATGTGGCGAACGGACGCCACAGCGGGGACAACGAGTGGACGAGCGCTTCCTCGGGGAACCTGGCCGTCGCCGACGCCAAGACCGACGTGATCGACTACGGCGGCAGCGATGCGCCGACAGAGCAGTGGCAGACGCCCGGTGGCGGCGACGCACTGACCAAGCCCAGTCATCGTGCTTCAGACGCAAACGAAGGGCGGACGATCCAGGGATGACCAATGCCACCACGCGTGGCGTCGACCGAATCGCGCAGGCCGGAACGGGCGCCCTAGCCCAGACCGGCAATATCGTTCAGCTCTTCGTCGATGTTGCACGCCAGACCTTTGTGCGCCCGTTTCAGTGGCGGGAGTTCATCCAGCAGGCGTGGTTCATCGCCAGTGTGACGATCCTGCCCACCGCCCTGATCGCGATTCCGTTCGGCGCGATCGTCTCCTTGCAGACGGGTTCGCTGATCAAACAACTCGGCGCCGAGTCGTACACCGGTGCGGCCAGCGTGTTGGTGGTCATCCAGCAGGGGTCACCACTCGTGACCTCGCTCCTCATCGCGGGTGCGGCCGGGTCGGCGGTTGCCGCCGACCTCGGTTCGCGCACCATCCGCGAGGAGATCGACGCGATGGAAGTGTTGGGCATCAACCCCATCCAGCGACTCGTGGTCCCGCGTGTGCTGGCCATGGTCCTGGTCGCGATACTGCTCAACGGTCTGGTCGCCGTCATCGGCATCGGTGGTGGTTACTTCTTCAACGTGGTGATGCAGGGCGGCACCCCGGGCGCCTACCTGGCGTCGTTCGGTGCCCTCGCCCAGCTGCCCGACCTCTGGGTGTCGACGCTGAAGGCCGCGGTCTTCGGTGTCCTCGCCGGCGTCGTCGCCGCCTACAAGGGCCTCAATCCCAAGGGCGGCCCGAAGGGTGTGGGTGACGCCGTCAACCAGAGCGTCGTCATCACATTCCTTCTGCTGTTTCTCGCCAATCTGATCATCACTGCGGTCTACCTGCAGATCGTCCCACCGAAGGGGAGCTAGTCGTGACCGATGGTGGCGGCGGCGTGACGATCGCCAAGAGCAGGCCCGAGTACTACATGTACGAGGCCCGCAAACAGCTGGGCAGACCACTCAAGGTGCTCGACGGCGCCGGTGAGCAGATGTCGTTCTACGGCCGCACGCTCGCGTGGATGCCGAAGACGCTGGTGCACTACACCCGTGAGGTCCTGCGCCTACTCGCCGAAGTTGCCTTCGGCTCGGGCGGACTCGCGGTGATCGGCGGCACCATCGGCGTGATGGTGCTGATGTCGGGCTTCACCGGCGTCGTCGTCGGCCTTCAGGGTTATGCGGCACTCGACCAGATCGGGTCGCAGGCACTGACCGGCTTCCTGTCGGCCTATGTCAACACCCGTGAGGTGGCGCCTCTGGTGGCGGGCCTCGCCCTGTCCGCGACCGTCGGCTGTGGCTTCACCGCCCAGCTCGGCGCCATGCGCATCTCGGAGGAGATCGACGCCCTCGAGACGATGGCCGTGCCGTCGATCCCGTTCCTCGTGTCGACGCGCGTGATCGCCGGGTTCATCGCGGTCATCCCGCTGTACGTGCTCGGTCTGCTGTCGGCGTACCTGGCGTCTCGGGTGGTCACGACGGTCTTCAATGGACAGTCAGGCGGTTCCTACGACCACTACTTCAACCTGTTCCTGCCGCCGGCCGACGTGCTCTGGTCGTTCGGCAAGGTGCTGGTCTTCGCCTTCGTGATCATCCTGGTGCACTGCTACTACGGCTACTACGCATCGGGTGGACCCGCAGGTGTGGGCGTGGCCGTCGGTCACGCGGTCCGCTCGGCACTGGTCCTCATCGCGATCCTCGACTTCTTCCTGGGACTCGCGATCTGGGGCACCACGACGACGGTCAGAGTGGGAGGTTAGCGGTGTCGGTCCTGCGTAGAAGGCTGCTCGGCCTGGTCTTCTTTCTCGTGGTCGCACTGTTCCTCACCGCGACCATCACCAAGTTCAACAAGACGTTCCAGGACTTCACCGACGTCACCCTGATGACCGACTCCACCGGCAACGCGCTGCCCGCGAACGCCGACGTGAAGGCGCGCGGCATGGTCGTCGGCGAGGTCCGTGAGGTGAAGCCGGCGCCCGACGGGTCGGTCGAGGTCATCCTCGGCCTCGACCCGAACAAGGCGAAGGAACTGTCGGACAAGACCACCGCGCGGATCCTGCCGAAGACGCTCTTCGGCGAGCGGTACGTGGCGCTGCAGGTCCCCGAGGACAACACCGGACCGACGCTGACCAACGGCGCGACCATCGAGACCGATCGCAGCGGCAACGCACTCGAGGTCCAGGAGTTGTTCGACAAGCTGCTTCCGGTCCTCGACGCCATCCCGCCGCAGGATCTCAACGCCACGCTGACCGCGCTGTCGAAGGCGTTGTCGGGCCGCGGTGAGCAGCTCGGCACGACGCTCGAAGAGCTCGACCAGATCTTCGTCGAGGTCAACAAGAACCTGCCCGACCTCGAGGGCACCCTCGAGGGCCTGGCGACCTTCTCGCAGACCTACTCGCAGGCGCTGCCCGACGTCGTCGACGCGCTGGACTCGTTCCGGACGACGTCGAACACCATCGTCGAACGGCAGGCAGATCTGCGGACGCTCATCGCGACCCTCGGTGTGGCATCCGACGACCTCACCGGCTGGCTGCGCCAGAACCGCACCGACCTGATCGACCTCGCTGTCGACTCGGAAGAGTTGCTCGTCGGACTCGCGAAGCAGTCGCCGACCTTCGTCTGCACGTTCCGCAACTTCGTGGGTCTGATCCCCGAGTCACGCAGAATCGTGGGCGAGGGCACCAAGAACCCGGGTGTGCGGGTGAACCTGCAGTTCATCAATCCTCGTGGCCGCTATCTACCGAACCAGGACGAACCCCGCTTCATGGATCTCGACCCACCCGCCGTCTGCTACGAGCCCCCCACCGACGGTCGCCCGTTCCCGCAGTATCCGGGTGGCAGTCTCGCCGACGGCAGCTACCAGCCGCCGTCACGCAACGCCGGTCCGCGCAACGTTCAGAAGCTGCCGCAGCCGCAGTTCAGCGGCGTGCCTGCCGGTACCGCATCGGTCCGGTCCAACCCGTTCGACGATCCGGACTACCGCAAGCAGCTGCAGGTCATCTACGGCGCCACGAGCGGCCGTTCGCCGGAGTCGGTGCCGACCTGGGTGACCATGATCGCCGGCGGTTCCCTCCAGGGAGCGCAGGTCGAGATCAAATGAGGTCGATAATCGCGCCCCTGGTCAAGCTGATCATCTTCGCGGTCGTCACCGTCGTGACGACCAGCCTGCTCGCGATCACCATCGCGAACGCCGGCGGCGGCGGAGACGCGAAGTTCAAGGCCGTCTTCGACGACGCCACCCTGCTGAACTCCGGCGACGACGTCCGCATCGCCGGCGTGCGAGTGGGACAGGTGGAGAAAGTCGAGGTCTACGACCGCAACCGGGCGATGGTCTCGTTCAACCTCGACCGCGACCGGTTGCCCGACGGGACCCAGCTCTACATCCGCTATCGCAACCTCACCGGCCTGCGGTATCTGGCGCTCGAACGCGGCGCCGGCGACCCGGCCCGGACCGTGTCGCAGGGTCACACGTTCGGGTTGGACGAGGACGACGACTCCACCCACCCGCCGGTCAACCTCACCGAGTTGTTCAACGGGTTCCGGCCGCTGTTCCAACAGCTGTCGGCCGACGACGTCAACAAGCTGACCTCCGAGATCATCGCGGTCTTCGACGGTCAGGGCGGCTCGATCACGCGGCTGGTCAGCGACACCGCGGACCTGACGAACGCGATCGCCGACAAGGACAAGGTGATCGGTGAGCTGATCGGCAACCTCACCAAGGTCCTCGACACGGTCAACCGCAACGACGAGCAGTTCACCAGCCTCCTCGACAACACCGAGAAGTTGGTGACCGGGCTTGCCGCGCAACGCGGTTCGGTAGGATCGGCGATCAGTTCCGTGTCGAATCTGACCTCGGTGACCGCGAACATCCTCGGTGCGACGCGCCCGTCGATCCAGGGCGACATCGCCGGACTGAAGTCGCTGTCCGACGAGATCAACAAGCGCAACGAGGACATCGAGGAGACGCTGACCAACCTCCCGGTCAAGCTGCGCAAGGTCGGCCGGGCCGCGACCTTCGGTTCCTGGTTCCAGTTCTATCTGTGCGGTATCGACGTCGTCGCCGGCAACGGCAAGTCGACGCTGCTGACACAGCCGCTGGTGCCGCTGCCCGACATCAATCACGTGCTCTACACCAGTGCGGCCACCCGTTGCTGGGCTGACGAGAAGCCAGGGGGGTGACCACGATGGCAGACGAGAACAACCGCGCCGACGACAACGGCGACGACGACGCCGCGAAGCAGCCGGCGCAGCACCCGCATCGCCGCTTCGGCGGACGACGCAGCCCGGTCAGCATCGGCGCCATCGGTGTCCTGATCCTCCTGATGCTCGGACTCAGTGCCTTCTACCTGACCGAGGTTCCGCTGCTGGGCGCCGGCGCCCGCTACACCGCGCAGTTCACCGAGGCCGCCGGACTCAGGGCGGGTAATGAGGTGCGCGTGGCAGGCGTCAAGGTCGGCGAGGTCGAGAGCGTGAAGCTCAACGGCGACCGCGTCGACGTCAGCTTCAAGGTGGAGAACACCTGGATCGGCGACCAGACACAGGCATCGATCCAGATCAAGACGATCCTGGGGCAGAAGTACCTGGGACTGAACCCGCGTGGCAGTGAACCGGCCGACCCCGACGTTCCGCTCACCGACACGGTCTCGCCCTACGACGTCATCGAGGCGTTCTCGGGTGCGGCGCAGCAGATCGAGGACTTCGACAACGATCAGCTGGCCGAGTCGATGCGCGTGCTGTCGGATGCCTTCTCCGGTACGGCCGGCAACACCGGACCCGCGCTCGACGGTCTCGCGCGGTTGTCCAACACGATCGCCAGCCGCGACCAGGAGGTGCAGAAGCTCCTCGCCGCGACCAAGGACACCTCGAAGCTCCTGGCCGATCGCAACGAGGAGTTCGTGCGCCTGATCGGCGGCGCGGGCCAGCTGCTCGACGAGTTGAACAACCGGCAGCAGTCCATCTCCGCTCTGCTGGCCAGCACGACGAGCCTCGGCGACTCGCTTACCGGCATCGTGCGCGACAACGAGGAGCAGATCGGCCCGGCGCTCGACGCGCTGAAGGGCGTGAACGAGCTGCTGCAGCGTCAGAACCAGAACATCCGCGACACGATCAAGAACATGGCGCCGTTCTACCGCCTGTACGCCAACGTCCTCGGCAACGGCCGTTGGTTCGATCAGGTCGTGGTGAACCTACTGCCGCCGGCGCTGCCGCAGCAGAACACCACACGGCCGCCGAACAAGATGGCGATGGAAAACAACGGCGGAACGGGGGCAGGCTGATGACCGCACCAGACCTGACACAGATCTCCGGCCCCGGCCGCTGGTTCACCCCGCGGCACATCGTCGCGCTCATCCTCGGGCTGATTCTCGCGCTCGTCGTCGCGGGCGCCCTGTGGTGGGTGTTCTCCGCGATCGGGACCACCAAGATCACCGCGACGTTCAAACGTTCGGTCGGCATCTATTCCGGTTCCGACGTCCGCATCCTCGGCGTGGCCGTGGGCAAGGTCGATTCGGTGACGCCGCAGGGTGAGACGGTGAAGGTGACCATGACGGTCGACCGCGGCATCACGCTGCCCGAGAACGTCCGTGCCGTGCAGATGATCCCATCGGTCGTCGCCGACCGTTTCGTGCAACTGACCCCGGCCTACTCGGGAGGCCCGAAGGCCGGTCGCGACATCACCCTGAACGAGGACCAGACCATGGTCCCGGTCGAGGTCGACGAGCTCTACGCCAGCGTCAAGGAACTGTCGGACGCCCTCGGGCCCGACGGCGCGAACAAGACCGACGGCACCGGACGCCAGGGCGCGGTGAGTGAACTCGTCGCGACGGGCGCCGAGAACCTCGCCGGCAACGGCGAGAAGCTCGGAAAGGCCATCGAGAACCTGTCGAAGGCCTCCACGACGCTGAGCGATTCGCGGAACAACCTCTTCGACACCGTCAAGGGCCTCAACACCTTCGTCGGCGCGCTGCGCGAGAACGACGCCCAGGTGCGGCAGTTCAACACCCAGATGGCGTCGTTCAACAGGTTCCTCGCGGGTGAGCGCGAACAACTCGCAGCCGCGCTGAACAAGTTGTCGATCGCGCTCGGGGATGTGGCCGGCTTCCTGGCCGACAACCGTGAGCAGATCGGGGAGACGGTCAAGGACCTGCAGCCGACCACGCAAGCGCTGCTCGATGAGAAGAACAACCTCAAAGAGGTCCTGACGGTCCTGCCGGTGGCCATGAACAACCTGATCAACGCCTACGACGCGGAGTCGGGAACGCTGGCCCTGCGTCTGACGATCCCGGAGCTGCAGGACCTGATCGGCGCGCAGTGCCGCCTGCTCGATCTGGGCGCGCTGATGCCGGGAAACCCGCAGTTCACGCAGTTCAGCAACACTCTGCGCCCGCTGATCAACCAATGTGAGGCCATCGGCAAGCAGATCACCGACGGGGTGCTCGAGCCGGTGTTACCGGTGCTGCCCTTCGGCATCATGAGCAACAACAAGCTGCAGAAGGCACCGGTTCCGGGCACGGTTCCGGGCAACCCCGACCCGCAGATCAACACGCCTGCACCGTCGGCGACGAAGACCCCGTCGACGAAGCCGTCACCGAGCTCGAGTGCCCCGCGACCCCGGGGAGGCAACTGATGAACCGACGCTCCGTACGGACCACCCTGGCCGGCGCCGCGCTCTCGCTGACCGTGATGGTGTCGGGCTGTATGTCCGGCGGCATCCAGTCGATCCCGCTGCCCGGCGGCGTCGACACCGGGAGCAGCCCGCGCACATACAAGATCCAGTTCGACGACGTGCTCGACCTGGTGCCGCAGTCGATGGTCAAACGCGACGGCATCCCCGTCGGGCGCGTCACCAAGGTCGAGGTGCCGAACGACGCCTGGTTCGCGCAGGTCACCGTCGAGGTCCAGAACGACGTCGACCTGTCCGACGAGGCGCAGGCCAGCGTCCAACAGACCTCGCTTCTCGGTGAGAAGTTCGTGTCGCTGAGCGATCCGGACAACAGCGCGAACGCGCCGCGGCAGAATCCCGCCGAGCCGATCCCGGTGGACCGCACGCGTACCGCGACCGACATCGAGCAGGTTCTCGGAGCCCTGGCGTTGCTGCTGACCGGCGGTGGCATCAACCAGCTGCAGCCGATCGTCTCGGAGCTGAACAAGACGCTCGGCGGCCGTACCGACGAGGTGCGCAGCCTGATCGATCAGACGGAGAAACTCATCGCGGGGCTCAATCGTCAGCGCGACGACATCGTCGCCGCGATCGACGGTCTCGCGGATCTGTCCGCACGGACCGAGAAGCAGACCGCACAGATCGACCGCATCCTCAAGCAGCTCCCCGAGGGCATCGAGGTGCTCGAGGAACAGCGACCGCAGTTCGTCGACCTGCTGACCAAGCTCGATCAGCTCGGTCAGGTCGGTACCGATGTGCTGGGCAAGTCCCGCACGGCGCTGATCAACGATCTCAAGGCGCTGCGGCCGATCCTGAGCGAGCTGACCAAGGCCGCACCGGACCTGATCACCGCGGCGCCGCTGATGCTGACGCTCCCGTTCCCGGACTGGGTCCTCCCGGCCTTCCACGGTGACTCGGCCAATCTGTTCATGACGCTGGACCTGCGCATCCTCAACCAGCTCGAGGCCCTCGGCGTCGGGCAGGGGACACCGAAGTACTCGCCGCCGGCCCGCGTGAAGGTGCCGGTCAATCCGCGCAACCCGTACTACAACGGCAACGGGCCGCGGTACGGCTGGCCGACGATCACGCTGCTCCCGCCGGCCCCGAACTCACGGCCGGGACCCAACACCCCACCGTCGGGTGGCACCTACCCGGCCTCGGCGCCCGTACCGGCGGCGCCCGGCCAGGGGGTTCTCGACAGCCCGCTCGCGGCCATGGGTCTGGCCCCCAAGTCCCAGGCCCCTGAGTCACCGACAGGAGCAGGACGATGATCGGCAAGCTCGTCAAGATCCAGCTGATCGCCTTCGTCATCGTCGGCCTCGTCGCACTGGCCTACGTCGGCGCGAAGTACGCACGGCTGGACAAGCTGGTCGGCGTCGGCATGTACACCGTCACCGCCGAGCTGCCCGCCTCCGGCGGCATCTTCACCAACGCCGAGGTCACCTACCTGGGTGTGCCGGTCGGCCGGGTCGGTGCGCTCGACCTCACCCAGGAGGGTGTCGACGTCAAGCTCGAGCTCGACTCGGGCGGACCGAAGATCCCGGCGTCGGCGGTGGCCGTGGTGGCATCGCGTTCGGCGATCGGTGAGCAGTACGTCGACCTGCAGCCGACCTCGGCGTCGGGGCCCTATCTCGAGAACGGCTCGACCATCCGGGAATCGCGGTTGCCCGAGCCGCTCGAGGACGTGGTCAAGTCCGCGGTCGACTTCACCTCGTCGATCCCGGTCGACGACCTGCACACCGTCATCACCGAACTGGGTAACGCATTCAACGGCCAGGGGGAGAACCTCACCCGGCTCGTCGATTCCCTCGGCAAGCTCTCGCGGGCCGGCGTCGACAACCTGAGCGAGGTGGTCGGGCTGATCCAGGATTCGAACGTCGTCCTGGCGACACAGGCCGACCAGTCCGACGCAATCCTCAGCTGGTCGCGCAACCTCGACCTGATCACCGCGACCCTGGCGTCGTCGGATCCGGATCTGCGCCGGCTGCTGACCACCGGCACCTTGTCGGCGACGCAGATCTCCGAGTTGATCCAGAAGAACGGCAACGACATCTCCAAGGTGGTGAAGGATCTCGCCGAGGTGGCGCGCACGATCGAGCCGGTCACCTACACGACGTCGATGACGTTCGCGATGCTGTCGGCACTGTCTGCGGGCAGTCACTCGCCGGCTCCCGGTGACGGTCAGATCCACTTCGGTATCGTCCTGGAGACCAACAACCCGGCCTCGTGTACCCGCGGTTACGAGGGGACCCAGGAGATCATCGCGGAGATGAAGCGCAAGAACCCGAACTTCGACGTCCACTACGACGAGTTCCCGTTCAACACCGAGGCCCGATGCAAGGTGCCGTTCGGGAACCCGACGGGTGTGCGCGGCGCCGACCGTGCGCAGTACGCCAACCCGGCGTACCCGCAGCCGTGGGACAACACGCCGAAGAAGGACCCGGACAAGCTGAACCTCAACCCGCTCGCCATGCAGCTCAGTGCGCTGCTCGGCGTGCGGCCCAAGTAACGACGCGCGGCCTGCCGAGCCCGACGCCCCGCCCAGCGCGGGCCGATCGGGACTTAGGCTGTGCTCAGGAGCGATCTATACAGTGTCTTCTGCTATGACTGGCACCTCGACAATCACCGGCCCCGAGACCCCGGATTCCTCGGGTTCGACGACGACCCGCGTGGGACTACTCGCGCTGTCCGTGGTCGCGGTGATCGCGGCACTCGTGTGCGTGGCGGTCTTCGGTGTCCAGGCCATGGGTGCGTACGCCACCAAGGACGCGCGCGACGAGGCGACCCAGGCAGCCGAGCAGGCCGTCCTGAACATCACCACGATCGACCCGGCGAACATCGACGACTTCCGTCAGCGCGCGGAGGGTTCGCTTACCGGCAAGGCCAAGCAAGAGGTCCTCGGCGACGCGACGGACGGCGATGAGAAGGCCGGCGACGAGAAGGCCGGCGAGACCGGCAACGTCCTCGACGTGCTCGCCGAGGCGGGGGAGAACACCGCGAAGCTCAGTGCGCGGCTGCTGCGCAGTGCGCCGAGCGAGGTCGACGACGAGGGTGGCAAGGCGAAGGTCCTCGTCTACGTCCTCACGACTCTCCAGCGCGCCGGGGAGCCGAACGTCGACCAGACGCGCGGCTTCCAGGTCAGCATGACCCGTGAGGGAGACACCTGGAAGGCCGAGAACGTCGCCGGTCTCGAGGGCATCGAGTACGCCGACGCCGGCCAGGCGCCCGCGACGGGAGGCGGAAACTGATGGCACCGACCCCGAACCAGCCCCCGCGCAAGCGACGTCCGACGCCGAAGGTCGCCGGACACACCCGTGCCGCGCGTTCGGACGCCGACGAGCTGGCCACCGAATCCGGTGTGTCCCTGTCGAAGTCCGACGACGCGGAAGTCTCCGTGCCCGCTGAGGAGCGAGGAGCGGAGACGCCGGGCCTCGAAGGGGCCGAACCCACCCCGCCCACGACCAGGACCCGCCCGGTGTCGCGGGTTTCGACCCTGCGTCCCAGCGGAACGCAGACAGGCGCGGACGGTCCGTCGTCGACCGGTTCTGGGCCGTCTCGGCCGGCCCCCGAGCGGGGACCGGCGAAGAAGCGCAATCCGCTGCTGTTGACCGCGATGCTGGCCGGGGTGGCCGTGCTGCTCGGCGTCGCCGCGGTGATCCTGGCCTTCCGGCCGGGCCTCGGGGAGAACCGGGCGTTCGTCGATCAGAGCGCCACCACCGAGCTCATCGGCCAGTCGCAGGAGCAGATCTGCGCGGTGTGGGGACACGAGCACACCGACCTCGACGGCTGGGCGAAACGCGCCCAGAACGCGCTCACCGGAGATGCGCGCAAGGAATTCGACGAGTCGCTGAAGACCCAGCGCGACCTGATCACCCAGACCAAGTCGGGAGCCGAATGCCGGGTCGACGCGGTCGGCGTCACCAACCTGTCCGGCGCAGGCGACGGCGCGCGTGCGACGGTCATCGCGAACCTCATCATCAGCGAGACACAGAACAGCATCGCCACCAACAGTCTCGCCCCGCGTGTCCAGTTCGCGATGGTCAAGGAGGGGGATACGTGGCGGATCCAGGGCGTCGAGCCCTTCTGATCGCCGCGTGAGCGCCAGGTAGACGGGTGACTCGCGGGACAAGTTGGCGAAATTGGCGCGTACCGCTTGACGTTTGGGCGTTGTCGGGCCAGGCTGTGACCAGCGGTCGACGTGCAGGCAGCCACCCGTGCGAAATCGCTTCTTGACGGGCTTGACAAAGTGCGTCTATTTTCTGCTACAGTTGGACGTTGCGCTGGCTGCCTCCTGTCCAATCAATCGATCCTTCTACGGCCACTCTTAGTTGTGTGTGCTGCGGTGATCGCCGATCTCAGGGTGTCACCAGCGAACGGCCCATCAAGCCACTGCACATCTAGGTTGTGAATAACGTCGTGTTGGAAGGACGCATCTTGGCAGTCAACCGCCAGTCCACCTCAACAATCCCCGGCGCGCCGCATCGCGCGTCGTTTGCAAAGATCAGCGAGCCGCTGGAGGTCCCGGGCCTCCTCGACCTCCAACTCGATTCGTTCGAATGGCTCGTCGGTTCGCCGGAGTGGCGCGCGAAGGCGATCGCCCGCGGCGACGAGAACCCGACGGGCGGGCTGGAGGACATCCTCCACGAGCTGTCCCCGATCGAGGACTTCTCCGGTTCGATGTCCCTGTCGTTCTCCGAGCCGCACTTCGACGAGGTCAAGGCCTCCGTCGAGGAGTGCAAGGACAAGGACATGACCTACGCGGCGCCGCTGTTCGTCACCGCGGAGTTCATCAACAACAACACCGGTGAGATCAAGTCGCAGACCGTCTTCATGGGCGACTTCCCGATCATGACCGAAAAGGGCAGCTTCATTATCAACGGCACCGAGCGTGTCGTGGTGAGCCAGCTGGTCCGCAGCCCCGGCGTGTACTTCGACGCGTCGATCGACAAGGCCACCGAGAAGACCCTGCACACCGTCAAGGTGATCCCGGGTCGCGGTGCGTGGCTGGAGTTCGACGTCGACAAGCGCGACACCGTGGGTGTGCGTATCGACCGCAAGCGCCGTCAGCCGGTCACCGTGCTGCTCAAGGCGCTGGGCTTCACCGCCGAGGAGATCACCGAGCGTTTCGGTTTCTCCGAGATCATGATGTCGACGCTGGAGAAGGACAACACCGGCAACCAGGACGAGGCGCTGCTGGAGGTCTACCGCAAGCTGCGTCCGGGTGAGCCGCCGACCAAGGAGTCCGCGGAGAATCTCCTGGAGAACCTGTTCTTCAAGGACAAGCGTTACGACCTCGCCCGCGTGGGCCGCTACAAGGTCAACAAGAAGCTGGGTCTGACCGGCAACCCGATGGTGGGCGAGTCCACCCTGACCCGCGAGGACATCATCGCGACCGTCGAGTACCTGGTGCGTCTGCACGAGGCCGACCCGCACACGACCACCTACATGACCGTGCCCGGTGGTGTGGAGGTGCCCGTCGAGGTCGACGACATCGATCACTTCGGCAACCGTCGCCTGCGGACCGTCGGCGAGCTGATCCAGAACCAGATCCGCGTGGGCCTCTCGCGTATGGAGCGTGTTGTGCGTGAGCGCATGACCACTCAGGACGTCGAGGCGATCACCCCGCAGACCCTGATCAACATCCGTCCCGTCGTGGCGGCGATCAAGGAGTTCTTCGGAACCAGCCAGCTGTCGCAGTTCATGGACCAGAACAACCCGCTGTCGGGTCTGACCCACAAGCGTCGTCTGTCGGCGCTGGGCCCGGGCGGTCTGAGCCGTGAGCGTGCCGGCCTCGAGGTGCGCGACGTGCACCCGTCGCACTACGGCCGCATGTGCCCGATCGAGACCCCTGAGGGTCCGAACATCGGTCTGATCGGTTCGCTGTCGGTGTACGCGCGGGTCAACCCGTTCGGATTCATCGAGACCCCGTACCGCAAGGTCGTCGACGGCGTCGTCTCCGATGACATCGAGTACATGACCGCCGACGAGGAGGACCGCTTCCTCATCGGTCAGGCGAACACCAACTTCGACGGCAGCGGACGCATCACCGATGAGCGTGTCCTGGTGCGCAAGAAGGGCTCCGAGGTGGAGTTCGTCGGCGCGACCGATGTCGAGTACCTCGACGTCTCGCCGCGTCAGATGGTGTCCGTCGCGACCGCGATGATCCCGTTCCTCGAGCACGACGACGCCAACCGCGCCCTGATGGGTGCGAACATGCAGCGTCAGGCCGTGCCGCTGGTGCGCAACGAGTCGCCGCTGGTCGGTACCGGCATGGAGCTGCGTGCCGCGGTCGACGCCGGTGATGTCATCGTGTCGTCGAAGACCGGTGTGGTGGAAGAGGTCTCGGCCGACTACATCACCGTCATGTCCGACGACGGCACCCGCGACACGTACCGGATGCGCAAGTTCGCGCGCTCCAACCACGGCACCTGCGCCAACCAGCGTCCGATCGTGGACGAGGGTCAGCGCGTGGAGTCCGGCCAGGTCCTCGCCGACGGCCCCTGCACCGAGAACGGTGAGATGGCGCTCGGCAAGAACCTGCTCGTGGCGATCATGCCGTGGGAGGGCCACAACTACGAGGACGCGATCATCCTGAGCCAGCGGCTCGTGGAGGAGGACGTGCTCACCTCGATCCACATCGAGGAGCACGAGATCGACGCCCGCGACACCAAGCTCGGTGCCGAGGAGATCACCCGGGACATCCCGAACGTCTCCGACGAGGTCCTCGCCGATCTCGACGAGCGCGGCATCGTGCGCATCGGTGCCGAGGTCCGCGACGGCGACATCCTGGTCGGCAAGGTCACCCCGAAGGGTGAGACCGAGCTGACCCCGGAAGAGCGTCTGCTGCGTGCCATCTTCGGTGAGAAGGCCCGTGAGGTCCGCGACACGTCGCTGAAGGTGCCGCACGGCGAGACCGGCAAGGTCATCGGCGTGCGCGTGTTCAGCCGCGAGGACGACGACGACCTGGCTCCCGGCGTCAACGAGCTGGTCCGCGTGTACGTGGCCCAGAAGCGCAAGATCCAGGACGGCGACAAGCTCGCCGGTCGTCACGGCAACAAGGGCGTCATCGGCAAGATCCTCCCGCAGGAGGACATGCCGTTCCTGCCCGACGGCACCCCCGTCGACATCATCCTCAACACCCACGGTGTGCCGCGGCGTATGAACATCGGCCAGATCCTGGAGACCCACCTCGGGTGGGTGGCCAAGGCCGGCTGGAACATCAACGTCGCCGAGGGTGTGCCGGAGTGGGCGTCGCGTCTGCCCGAGGACATGTACTCGGCCGAGCCCGACACCAACACCGCCACCCCGGTGTTCGACGGCGCCCGCGAGGAGGAGCTGACCGGACTGCTGTCCTCGACGCTGCCGAACCGCGACGGTGAGGTCATGGTCAACGGCGACGGCAAGGCGACGCTGTTCGACGGTCGTTCCGGCGAGCCGTTCCCGTACCCGGTGTCGGTCGGCTACATGTACATCATCAAGCTGCACCACCTGGTCGACGACAAGATCCACGCTCGTTCGACCGGCCCGTACTCGATGATCACCCAGCAGCCGCTGGGCGGTAAGGCGCAGTTCGGTGGTCAGCGCTTCGGTGAGATGGAGTGTTGGGCCATGCAGGCCTACGGTGCCGCGTACACGCTGCAGGAACTGCTGACCATCAAGTCGGACGACGTGGTGGGCCGCGTCAAGGTCTACGAGGCGATCGTCAAGGGCGAGAACATCCCGGAGCCGGGTATCCCCGAGTCGTTCAAGGTGCTGCTGAAGGAGCTTCAGTCGCTGTGCCTGAACATCGAGGTGCTCAGCTCCGACGGTGCCGCCATCGAGATGCACGACACCGACGACGAGGACCTGGAGCGCGCCGCTGCCAACCTCGGCATCAACCTGTCGCGCAACGAGTCGGCCACCGTCGACGATCTCGCCAACTGATCTGACCCTCACCCGGCCGGGTTTCGCCCCGGCCACTGACAACAGAGCTCTGGAAAGGTAACAAGTGCTCGACGTCAACTTTTTCGACGAACTGAAGATCGGCCTGGCCACGGCCGACGACATCCACAACTGGTCATACGGTGAGGTCAAGAAGCCGGAGACGATCAACTACCGCACGCTCAAGCCGGAGAAGGACGGCCTGTTCTGCGAGAAGATCTTCGGCCCGACCCGCGACTGGGAGTGCTACTGCGGCAAGTACAAGCGCGTCCGCTTCAAGGGCATCATCTGTGAGCGCTGCGGCGTCGAGGTGACCAAGGCCAAGGTGCGCCGTGAGCGCATGGGCCACATCGAGCTGGCCGCCCCGGTCACGCACATCTGGTACTTCAAGGGTGTGCCGAGCCGGCTGGGCTACCTGCTCGACCTGGCGCCGAAGGATCTCGAGAAGATCATCTACTTCGCCGCCTACGTGATCACCGCGGTCGACGACGAGCTCCGTCACAACGAGCTCTCGACGCTCGAGGCCGAGATGGAGGTCGAGAAGAAGGCTGTCGCCGATCAGCGCGACGTCGACCTCAACGAGCGTCAGCAGAAGCTCGAGCAGGATCTCGCCGAGCTGGAGGCCGAGGGTGCCAAGGCCGACGTGCGCCGCAAGGTGCGCGACGGTGCCGACCGCGAGATGCGTCGTATGCGCGACGCCGCCCAGCGTGAGCTCGACGGTCTCGAGGAGATCTGGGACAAGTTCGTCAAGCTCGCCCCGGGCGACCTCATCATCGACGAGAAGCTCTACCGTCAGCTCGAAGAGCGCTACGGCGAGTACTTCCAGGGTTCGATGGGTGCCGAGGCGATCAAGAAGCTCCTGGAGACCTTCGACATCGACGCCGAGGCCGAGTCGCTGCGCGAGACCATCCGCAGCGGCAAGGGCCAGAAGAAGCTGCGCGCGCTCAAGCGGCTCAAGGTCGTCGCGGCGTTCCAGCAGTCGGGCAACTCGCCGCTGGGCATGGTTCTCGACGCCGTTCCGGTGATCCCGCCGGAGCTGCGTCCGATGGTGCAGCTCGACGGTGGCCGCTTCGCGACCTCCGACCTGAACGACCTGTACCGCCGCGTCATCAACCGCAACAACCGCCTCAAGCGACTGATCGATCTGGGTGCTCCCGAGATCATCGTCAACAACGAGAAGCGGATGCTGCAGGAGTCGGTCGACGCCCTGTTCGACAACGGTCGTCGTGGCCGTCCGGTCACCGGGCCGGGCAACCGCCCGCTGAAGTCGTTGAGCGATCTGCTCAAGGGCAAGCAGGGTCGTTTCCGTCAGAACCTGCTCGGCAAGCGCGTCGACTACTCGGGCCGTTCGGTCATCGTGGTCGGTCCGCAGCTCAAGCTGCACCAGTGCGGTCTGCCGAAGCTGATGGCTCTCGAGCTGTTCAAGCCGTTCGTGATGAAGCGTCTGGTCGACCTGAACCAGGCGCAGAACATCAAGTCGGCCAAGCGCATGGTCGAGCGTCAGCGCCCGGCGGTGTGGGACGTCCTCGAAGAGGTCATCGCCGAGCACCCGGTTCTGCTGAACCGTGCACCGACGCTGCACCGCCTCGGCATCCAGGCCTTCGAGCCGCAGCTGGTGGAGGGCAAGGCCATTCAGCTCCACCCGCTGGTGTGTGAGGCCTTCAACGCCGACTTCGACGGTGACCAGATGGCCGTGCACCTCCCGCTGTCGGCGGAGGCGCAGGCCGAGGCGCGCATCCTGATGCTGTCGTCGAACAACATCCTGTCGCCGGCGTCGGGCCGTCCGCTCGCCATGCCGCGTCTGGACATGGTGACCGGTCTGTACTACCTGACCACCCTCAAGGAGGGTGCGGCGGGCGAGTACACCCCGGCGAACGGCGACGACGTCGAGCGTGGTGTCTACTCGACCCCGGCCGAGGCCATCATGGCCGTCGACCGCGGTGTGCTGACCGTGCAGTCGCGCATCAAGGTGCGTCTGACCGACCAGCGTCCGCCGGCCGACATCGAGGCCGAGCAGTTCCCCGACGGCTGGAAGTACGGCTCGCCGTGGGACATCGAGACCACGCTGGGCCGGGTGCTGTTCAACGAGCTGCTGCCGATCGAGTACCCGTTCGTCAACGAGCAGATGCCGAAGAAGCGTCAGGCCGTGATCATCAACGATCTCGCCGAGCGCTACCCGATGATCGTGGTCGCCCAGACCGTCGACAAGCTGAAGGACGTCGGCTTCTACTGGGCCACCCGTTCGGGCGTCACGGTCTCGATGGCCGACGTGCTGGTGCCGCCGCAGAAGGCGGAGATCCTCGACAAGTACGAGGAGCGGGCCGACGGTCTGGAGCGCAAGTTCCAGCGCGGTGCCCTCACCCCGGACGAGCGTCGTGACTCCCTCGTGGAGATCTGGAAGCAGGCGACCGAAGAGGTCGGCGCGGCCATGGAGGCGCACTACCCGGACGACAACCCGATCCCGATGATCGTGAAGTCGGGTGCGGCGGGCAACATGACCCAGATCCGCTCGCTGGCGGGCATGAAGGGTCTGGTGACCAACCCGAAGGGTGAGTTCATCCCGCGTCCGATCAAGTCCTCGTTCCGCGAGGGCCTGACCGTGGCCGAGTACTTCATCAACACGCACGGTGCCCGCAAGGGTCTGGCCGACACCGCGCTTCGTACCGCCGACTCGGGTTACCTGACCCGTCGTCTGGTGGACGTGTCGCAGGACGTCATCGTGCGCGAGACCGACTGTGGCACCGAGCGTGGCATCACCACGACCATCGCCGAGAAGCAGGCCGACGGCACGCTCATCCGTGACGCGCACGTCGAGACCTCGACCTACGCCCGCACGCTGGCGCAGGACGCGGTCGACGCCGACGGCAACGTCATCGTCGAGCGCGGTCACGACCTGGGCGACCCGGCCATCGAGGCCCTGCTCGCCGCCGGCATCACGCAGGTGAAGGTCCGCTCGGTCCTGACCTGTGGGACCGGCACCGGTGTGTGTGCGATGTGCTACGGCCGTTCGATGGCCACCGGCAAGCTCGTCGACATCGGCGAGGCCGTCGGTATCATCGCGGCCCAGTCGATCGGTGAGCCCGGTACCCAGCTGACGATGCGTACGTTCCACCAGGGTGGCGTCGGTGACGACATCACCGGTGGTCTGCCGCGTGTCCAGGAGCTCTTCGAGGCCCGCGTCCCCAAGGGCGTCGCGCCGATCGCGGAGGTCTCCGGCCGGGTGCGTCTCGAAGACGACGACCGCTTCTACAAGATCACCCTCATCCCGGACGATGGTTCGGAAGAGGTTGTCATCGACAAGATCTCGAAGCGTCAGCGTCTGCGCGTGTTCAAGCACGACGACGGTTCCGAGCGGCTCCTCGCCGACGGTGACCACGTCGAGGTCGGCCAGCAGCTCATGGAGGGCTCGGCCAACCCGCACGAGGTGCTCCGTGTCATGGGTCCCCGTCAGGTGCAGATCCACCTGGTCAACGAGGTCCAGGAGGTCTACCGCAGCCAGGGTGTGTCGATCCACGACAAGCACATCGAGACCATCGTGCGTCAGATGCTGCGTCGCGTGACGATCATCGACCACGGTTCGACCGAGTTCCTGCCCGGTTCGCTCGTCGAGCGCGCCGAGTTCGAGGCGGCCAACCGTCAGGTCGTGACCGAGGGTGGCGAGCCCGCTGCCGGACGTCCGGTGCTGATGGGTATCACCAAGGCCTCGCTGGCGACCGAGTCGTGGCTGTCGGCGGCGTCGTTCCAGGAGACCACGCGTGTCCTGACCGACGCGGCGATCAACAGCCGCAGCGACAAGCTGATCGGTCTGAAGGAGAACGTGATCATCGGTAAGTTGATCCCGGCCGGTACCGGTATCAACCGCTACCGCAACATCCAGGTTCAGCCGACCGAGGAAGCTCGTGCCGCGGCGTACGCGGTGCCGTCCTACGACGACACCTACTACAGCCCGGACGGCACCTTCGGTGCTCCGGCCGGCGCTGCGGTGCCGCTGGACGACTACGGGTTCTCCAACGACTACCGGTAGGCGCTAGGACAAGACGACGCGGCCCCCGCACTCATCGCGAGTGCGGGGGCCGCGTCGTTTCTAGGGAACGGGAAGAGTTGTGACGGTGCGGGTTTTGAGCAGCAGGTCGTAGTAACGGCCGCCGGGGTAGTAGGTCGGGGTCGCGGTGTCGGCCACCATGTCCGACGACCAGCCAGTGGCGAGTGCGCGGATGACCCGTCCGTTGCGGGGACGCGGCACCGCAAGCTCGGACAGTTCGCCGATCAGGTCGGTCGACTCGCCTTCGGCGTCGATGTGGATTCCGGTCACCAGGCGCGAGCCGAGAAACTCCTGCCGCGTTGTCTCCTGCAGGACGGACACGCCTTGCCCGAAGTTGTTGGATACCGACGGTTGCGAGGCGATCACGCGAATCTGCAGCCCGGCGGCACTGAGAGATGCTGCGGCGGTGGCGAAGTTGACGCCGAAGAACGAGTTGACGGGGTCGAACAGCATGAGGCCGGCCAGGCGTCGGTAGGCGACGGGGTCGGCACGGCGGAGTGCGTCGGCCGCCACGACGACGAACTCGCCGCCGGCCGAGTGTCCGGAGAAGATCATCCGATACGGCATCGTCACGTCGGGGCGGTGGGCGGAATCGCGTGCTTTGCGAAGGCTTGTCGCGAGCGGACTGCCTCTGTCGCGGCCGGCACCGAAGACCCCGCCGATGGTCCGCGCGAACGCGGCGTTGTCGGCGATGTTGTAGGCGACGGCGCACCCGCCGAGGTTGACCGAGTCCAGCGTCGGGCTCACGACGAGGAACCCGGCTTTCGCATACGCGCGGGCCATGGCGTCGAGGTTGGCCGCCGTGCGGGAGAAGCCGTGCTGCAACCACACGATCGCCGAGGGTTCACCGGGCGGGAAGTACCACCGGGCCGCGACCCGGACGGGCTTGCCCGCACATTCGGTGGCGATGTCGGACCACGACACGGCCGCCGGCGCTGCTGTCACTGCCGACGGTGTCACACCGACGAACACCACGATCGCGGCAACAACCGCGATGCACCAGCGGAACAATCTTCCCGACATCCGGCAAGTCTAGGACCGGCCAGATGCCACGGTGCGCGGTTTCAGGGAGCGCGACCCCCTCCGGCCTCCGCTCCCTCTAACCCGAGAGAACCGCATAACCATTGCTCCCTGAGGTGCGAGGAGCGCAAGCCGCCGGGCCGAGCAGGCGACGAAGGAGCGCGTCGAGGTCGACGAGCCACGAAGGGCCTGGTGAGGCACCTTGCGAGCCCCTTCGTGGCTCGCTTCGCTCGCACCTCAGGGAGCATGGAGTTCAGACGCTCACGAATGTACTTTCGAAGTTCGCGACGGCCATCCCTCTGCTCCCTGAGGAGCGCCCGGAGCTTGCGGAGGGCGCGTCACGAAGGGTCACAGCCTGCGCTTGACCAACTTCCCGGTCGGCGTGCGCGGCAACGTGTCCCGGAAGATGACCTCGCGCGGCAGCTTGAACTTCGCGATCCGCGGTCGGAGGTGATCCAACAATGCATCGGCGAGCTCGTCGCCGGCGTCCTGCCCCGAGACCGGTTGCACGACCGCCGTCACCCGCTCGCCGAGATCGGGGTCGGGTACGCCGATGACCGCGGCGTCGAGCACCGACGGGTGGGCGAGGAGTGCATCCTCGATCTCCCGCGGGTAGATGTTCACCCCGCCGGAGATGATCAGGAACGAGTCGCGGTCGGTGAGGAACAGGTGGCCATCGTCGTCGACGTAACCGACATCGCCGGTGGTCGTCCATGTCGGATGCTCGGGATGCTGTGCGCCACTGGTCTTCTCGGGGTCATTGTGGTACTCGAACGGCAGCCGGTCGCGCTCGAAGTAGATCGTGCCGATCGTTCCCGGCGGCACCTCGGTGCCCTCGGGATCGCAGACCCGGATCGTGCCGAGGACGGCGCGCCCCACCGTGCCCGGGTACTCCAGCCACTCCGGGGTGTCGACGATGGTGAGACCGTTGAGCTCGGTGGACGAGTAGTACTCGGACAGGATCGGACCCCACCAGTTGATCATGGCCCGTTTGACGTCGACGGGACACGGCGCGGCGGCGTGCACCGCGACCTTCAGGCTCGACGTGTCGTACCGGGCCCGCACCTCCTCGGGAAGTCGGAGCATGCGCACGAACATCGTCGGCACCCACTGGCTATAGGTGACGCGGTGTTCCTCGATGAGGGCCAGCGCCCGTTCCGCGTCGAACCGCTCCATCACCACCACCGTGCCGCCAAGCGCCTGCACCGAGGCGCAGGTGCGAAGCGGCGCAGCGTGATACAGCGGTGCCGGCGACAGGTAGACGGTGTCGGGACCGACGCCCCACACGGACTGGTTCATCGCGATCATGGTGTCGCCGGGCTCGTCGACCTGCCGGTTCGGCAGTTCGGGTTTGATGCCCTTCGGTCGTCCGGTGGTGCCGGACGAGTAGAGCATGTCCGCGCCTCGCGGCTGGTCGGCGAGCGGTTCGGTCGACTGCGTCGCCGCGGCGGCGTCGAGGTCCTCGTGACCCTCGATCCGGCCGGAGTAGGCGAAACGTGTCTCGACGCCGGGGGTGAGCGGGACCAGCTCGGCGCCGAGGTCGGCGAGAGCGGCGTCGACGATGAGGGCCTTCGCGCCGCAGTCGGTGACGATGTAGGCGCTCTCGGCGGCGGTGAGGTGCCAGTTCACCATGGTCAGGTAGAGGCCCGAACGCATTGCCGCCCAATAGATGTCGAAGATCCGCGCGGTGTTGGTGGCGAGCACCGCGAGGTGGTCGCCTGGCCGTAGGCCGCGGTCGGCCAGGGCCCGGGCGACCTGGACCGACCGGGTCTCCAACTGGGTGAACGTCACCGTCTCACTCCCGTCGGCCATGATGACCGCGGGATCGTGCGGGCGGGTGGAGAGATGAGCTCCGGGGTACATCAACACTCCTCGTGCATGAGTGGGGCGAGTCGTTCTAGTACAGGTAGTCCTCGCCGCTGGCGCGCACGGTGACATCGGAAAGGCTGATGCCCCAGGGCTGGTCGATGACGTGGACGACGGCGTCGGCGAGATCCTCGGGCTTGATCAGCCAGTACTTGATGGAGTCGACGTCGGTGAGTTCGGCGGGCAGGTCGTCGTTCAGAAGGGCCGTGACGTGCTCGCCGTAAGAGGCGGCGCGCTGGCCGACGAGGCCCATGATCGCGGTGTCGTTGACGATCCAGCTGGCGAGGTTGGTGCCGGTGATGCCGGTCGGCTTGACGGTGGTGACCTTGATCTTGCCCTTGGCCTCGATGCGCAATGAGTCCGAGATGGTGGTGACCGCGGCCTTGGTCGCGCTGTACACGCCCGAACCCTCGATGCCGGCATTGCCGTAGATCGACGAGATGTTGACGACCTGGCCGCGACCCTGCGCGATCATCTGGTCGTAGACCGCGGAGATGCCGTTGACGACGCCCTTGATGTTGATGTCGATGGCGGCGTGCCACTTCTGCCAGGCGCGGGCGTGGTCGGCGAAGTAGGCGAGCGGCATGACGCCGGCGTTGTTGACGAGGACGTCGATGGCGCCGAAGTGCTCCACGGTGGCGTTCGCCGCCGCGGCGACCTGCTCCATGTCGGTGACGTCGGCGACCTGGGCGAGCGCCGAACCACCGGCCGCGCGGATGCCCTCGACGACGGCGTTGACGTTGTCGGCGTTGACGTCGACTCCGACGACGTGCGCGCCGGCGGCCGCGGTCTTCTCCGCGATCAGCTTGCCGAAGCCGCTTCCGGCGCCGGTGATGACGATGACCTTGTCCTTCAGGTACTCGGACATGGGGGTACTCCGTTTCTGTTCTGGGTGAGACGAATTGAGTGAGTTCAGACGATGTCGACGGCGTCGAGGACGCCGGCGACGCGCTGTCGGTCGCCGCTGACGATGACCGCCGACCGCCAGGCGCTGCGGGTGGTGCCCCAGCGCAGGAAGTCGGTGGCCGAGGAGGTGGCGACGTCGGCCGGCAGGTCGGCGGTCTCGCGCACGGTGACGATCGTGCCCGCGGTGTCCCGGTCGAGGACGAACGAGCGATCCGTCGCGCCGGTGAGCCGCAGGCCGATCGGTCGCTCGAGTGTGGGATACAGTGCCGCACAGTTCATCTGGGGCAGCCCGGCGATCATCCAGTCGATGGCGGGATCGATGGCCGCGCTCACCGACACCTCAGCGGCGTCCAGTGGTCCGAACGGCTGCATCAGGTCGCTGGTGAGGTGCACGAGGTGGTCGAAGGCGACGGCGTCGCTCAGCTGGCGCAACCGGTAGGTGCCCAGGTCGAGCATGTCCAGCGGCTGGTCACGAAGGTCCTCGCCCTGCAACGCGGCCAGGGTCGCGAGGCCGGCCTCGGACTGCGCGCGGTAATACTCGACAGCCTGTTCCGACGACCAGTCGGCCCGCTCGCGTACCGCGGCGTCGTTGAGTCGCTCGGACTTTCCGCTCGGATTGTCGGGGAAGACCAGGTCGGGGTCGGCGATGAAGTTGAAGAAGAAGCCCATGTGGGTGACGACGTCGTGCACGCGCCACCCGTGACAGGCGCTGTCGGCCGCCCAGTCGGCGGGCGTGAGCCGGTCGAGCAGGGCGAGGGTGTCGTTCACCAGTGCCTTGGCAGCGGTGACTCCGGCATCGGACATGGCCGATCGCCTCCTTGAGAAGGATTGTGCGAGAAACTATGTGGGGAGATGCGCGTCAGGCGGGCAGGAAGATCGACTTGAGGTTCTGGTAGGCGGCCAGGCCCTCGGGGCCGAGCTCGCGGCCGATGCCGCTGGCCTTGACGCCGCCGAAGGGCGAACCCCAGTCGAGGTTGAAGTAGTTGACGCCGAACGAGCCGGTCTCGACGCGGCGGGCGACGTCGACGCCGCGGTCGGGGTCGGAGGTCCACACCGTTCCGCCGAGCCCGTACGACGAATCGTTGGCGAGAGCGATCGCGTCGTCGACGTCGTCGTAGCGCAGCACGGTGAGGACGGGACCGAAGACCTCTTCGCGGGCGATGGTGGCCGAGTTGTCGACGCCTCCGAAGACGGTCGGCTCGACGAAGAATCCGCGGTCGACACCCGACGGCGTCCCGCCACCGGTGGTGACCGTGCCACCCTCGGTGCGGCCGCGCTCGATCAGCGACAGCACCCGATCCCGGTGCCGGCCGCTGGCGAGCGGACCGACCGCGACGGTCTCGTCCATCGGGTCGCCGACGGGCAGCGACGCGCACATCGCGCTGATGGCGTCGAGGTATTCGTCATAACGGCTGCCCGGCACCAGGATTCGGGTGGACATGTAGCAGGTCTGACCGGTGTTGAGCAGGGATGCGGTGGCGAGTCCGCCGACGGTCTGCTCGAGATCGGCGTCGTCGAGCACCAGCGCTGCGGACTTGCCGCCGAGTTCGAGGGTCACCGGACGGATGAGTTCGCCACAGACGCGGCCGATCTCGCGGCCGGCCGGGGTCGAGCCGGTGAACGCGACCTTGTCGACGTGCGGGTGCGACACCAGGTGGCGGCCGATTTCGCTGCCGCCGTTGACGATGTTGAGGACACCGGCGGGCAGGTCGGCGGCGATGGCCGCCTCGGCGAGGACGTAGGCGTCGAGGCTCGTCTCGGGGGATGGCTTGAGGACCACGGTGCAGCCGGCGGCCAGCGCGGGCGCGATCTTGAACATCGAGAGGATCGCGGGGAAGTTCCATGGCGCGATCGCCCCGACGACGCCGATGGCCTCGCGGCGCACGATCGTCGAGCCGGGCAACGGCTGGCTGGTACGCGTCTCCTCCACCGGGGTGGCCTCGACGAGGTCGGCGTAATAGCGCAGCAGCTGGACCGGCGCGGCGCCCTCGGCGAACCGCGCCAGCGCGATCGGCATGCCGTTCTCGGACGTCACCGCCGACGCGCGGTCCTCGGCGCGCTTGTCGAGCTCGTTGGCGAACCGGCGCAGGTGTGCGGCACGGTCGGCAGGGGACAGGTCGCGCCAGCCCGACGACCGGAACGCGGTGCGGGCGGCCTCGACGGCCGCGTCGACGTCGGCGGTGGTGGCCTCGGGTACCGAGCCGAACTGCTCCTCGGTGAGCGGGGAGATGACCGGGATCGTCGCCGAACCGGCCGGCGCGCGCCAGCCGCCGTCGATGAAGAAACTCGAGCGGATGGTGTCGATGGTGGTCATGGGTACTCCTCGCTGAGTGTGTCGGCCGTCGAGCGGTCGGCGGCGTGTGTCCATGATCACTCCCACCCAGGTCGGATTTCTTGACATCTCATGACGACTTCTTGACAGTTGATGCCATGGCCGACTTGATCTGCGCATCCTCGCTCAGTCAGTTACCCGAGCTGATTGCCGAACACGATGGAGATGCCCGCGCGATCCTCGGCCGCGTCGGCATCGACCCGGCCGTCGTCGGCGCGTACGACCGGTTCGTCCCGTTCACCGCTCTGTCGACGGTCATCGGTTTGTGCGCGGCCGAGTTCGACGTCCCCGACTTCGGGCTGCGCCTCGCCGCCCGGCAGGACCCCGACATCCTCGGCCCGGTCGCGATCGCGGCCCGCAACGCCGAGACCGTCGGCGACTCGTTTCGACAGGTCTCGGCCTTCGCGCACGTGTACAGCCCGGCCATCACCGCCCAGATGCACTACGGCGAGCGGGAGGTCGCCTACGAGTTCGATACCGTGCTGCAGCGTGTGCCGTACCGGCCGCACGTCGTCGAACTCGCGATGGGCGTCACCCGGTCGACGTTCGCGATGACGCTGGGCCACGGCTTCCGCGCGAACCGGATCACCTTGGCGCACCCGGCGATGTCCGAGCCGCGCGTCTACACCGACTATTTCGGTTGCCCGGTCGAGTTCGAGGCGCCGGCCAACCTGGTGGTCTTCCCGCGCGGGGTGATGCAGCAGACGTTGCGGCGGGTCGACCCCCTGGCCTACGACGTGGCCATCCGATTCATGACCGGACACGATCGCGAGAGGGCCTTCGGCGAGGCGGTCTCGGCGCTGATCGTGCGCGCCCTGCCGGCGGGGGCGGCCACGCTGGAGGCGGTGTCGAAGCTGCTGATGATGCACCCGCGTGCGGTGCAGCGGGGTCTGGCCGACGAGGGCGCGACGTTCGAGCAACTCGTCGACGACGCGCGCCGCGACCTCGCCGTCTCACTGCTGTCGAATCGGGGTGTCCCGCTGGCGGCGGTGGCGCGGCAGATCGGATACTCCGAGCAGAGCACGCTGACCCGCAGTTGCCGACGCTGGTTCGGCGTGCCGCCGCTGGCGAAGCGCCGCGAGCTGACTGCCCCGGGCCAGGACTTGTCCCGAGATCTCTAGGAGTCGTCGCTGTCCGGGGTGTCGTCGCTGTCCGGGGTGTCGTCGCTGTCCGGGATGTCGTCGCCATCCGAGAAGTCGTCGTCAGCCGAAGCGTCGTCCAGGAGGCCATCGGGGTCTTCGATGCGGACGTCGTAGTCGTCGCCGAGGCGCCGGGCCACCTCACCGATGAGGCGCCGCGCGGCGTCGTCCAGTACCCGCACGTGGGTCAGGTCGAGGACGACGGCCTCGGTGCCGAACCCCTCGCACGCACGGCTGGCGAGGATTTCCGCACCCGCGAAGCGCACATCGCCCTGCAGCTCGACGACTGTAGTGCCGTCGTGTTCGGTCACCGATCGCAGCGCGGGCCGACCGGTGGGGGCCACGTGCATCATGTGCAGTTCCATGTCGCGCGACAGCCGTTCGAAAACGGCGACGCCGCGCACGCTGTTGCCCTGTCGGTCGAGCCGCGGTGACCACACCGCGAGCCCGACCTGGCCGGGCAGTACGCCCAGGATCGCGCCGCTGACACCGCTTTTCGCGGGGATTCCGACCGTCGCCATCCAGCTGCCGCTGCCGTCGTACATGCCGCACGTGGCCATGACCGACAGGACGTGCCGGGTGATCCAGCCTTCCAGGATGCGCTCGTCGTCGCCGGTCGACAGTCCGCCGTTGGCGAGTACCGACCCCATGACGGCGAGGTCGCGGCAGGAGACTCGGATCGAACACTGGGCTGCGTACCCGTCGACGACCTCGTCGGGTTCGCAGTCGAGTTTGCCCGCCGAGCGCAGCAGGTAGGCCAGCGCGGTGTTGTGGTCGTCGGAGGCGAGTTCGGCGCGGTGGACCTCCTTGTCGACCGAGACCTCGCGTCCGGCGAGAGTGCTGACGAGGTCGATGACGCGGTCGACGCGTTCGTTGGGATCCGCGCCGTTGATCATCCCGTGCACGGCGACGGCGCCCGCGTTGATCAGCGCGTTGCGCGGCCGACCGGTCTCGGCCTCGAGCGAGATCTCGTTGAAGGCGTCGCCGGACGGTTCGGTGTCGACGCGTTCGAGTACGGCGTCGAGCCCGCGGTCGCGCAGGGCGAGTGCGTAGGCCGGTACCTTGCCGATGGACTGGATGGAGAACTCGTGATCGGCGTCGCCGGCGGTGTACACGGTGCCGTCGATGGTGGCCAGGGCGATACCGAACGACGACGGATCCGCCTGCTCGAGTTCACGATTGCCGCTCGCGACCTCACCGCCGTCGTCGTCGCGGCATTCGGAGAGTACGCGTTCGAGGTAGTCGTCGATGGGGGAGCGCATATCCCACGGTAGCCACCTGGGCTCAGTTCTGGCGGTACGGCATGTACTGCACCGACCAGTGGTTGCCGTCCGGATCGTCGAAGTACACGAAGTGGCCCCACGCCTGTTCGTCGATCTCGCCGGGGTCGACGCCGGCCGCGAGCAGCTGCTCGCGGGCCTCGTTGATGTCGGTGACGACGACCTGCAGACCCTTCACCGATCCCGGTTCCGCGTCGCTCAGTCCCTTGCCGAAGGCGATGGAGCACGCCGACCCGGGCGGGGTCATCTGGACGAACCGGATCTCGTCGGACACGACGTGATCGTGGTCGACGTTGAATCCGATCTTGGAGTAGAAGTCTCGCGCCCGGTCGACGTCGCTGACCGGCAGGATGACGAGTTCGAGTGTCCAGTTCACGGTTCCTCCTGGGGTTGTGGTGTAGCACCAGCCTCTCAAGAGTCGAGGACAGTTTCGGTCCTTATTCGAGACGTTGGCCCGCCCCCCTCTGAGTAGGCGAGGTGCCTGCCGAGGGCCGTCTCGCCCGCTCCCTGATCCGAAAGAACGCCCTGCCCCCTGCTCCCTGAGGAGCGCCCGGAGCTCGCGGAGGGCGCGTCACGAAGGGTCTTCGCAACCCGACTCACCAGGACCCTTCGTGACGCTCGCAAGCTCGCTCCTCAGGGAGCAGTACAAGGGCTCGCGCCGCGCTCAACAGTTCTTTCGCGATCCACGACGGCCGCCCGACCGCTCCCTGAGGAGGCGCGGAGCTTGCGGAGGGCCGTCTCGCCCGCTCCCGGAGGAGGCCCGGAGCTCGCGGAGGGCGCGTCACGAAGGGTCGCCCCGTCGGCGGATGCGGTGCCGGTCGGGGCGTGTCAGCGCGCGGATCTCCTCGAGGACCTCCTCCCAGTCGTACAGCACGTCGTCGTAGGTGAGGCGCATCGTCATCCAGCGGTCGAGCATGGTCATCCGGTCCCGCCGACGGTCGTTGCGGAATGCGGCTCGGTCGGAGTGGTACGACTCGCCGTCGCACTCGATGAGCAACGAACCCGTGCGGAGATCAGCGTGTTCGCGGTCGCCGATCGACGGTTGCACCTCCACGTCGAATCCCGCGGCGATGAGCCGGAGCCGGACGAGCGACTCGGTGCCGGATTGCGAACGGGCATCACATCGGTCGAACATCGCCGAGACCGCACGGGTTACACGACCCATCTCGGCCTGGAGGTCCGGGATGGTCAAGTCGGTGGCGTTGAGGACCGAGTCGACCACCGCTATCCACTCCTCGGCCGGAAGGCACCGTGCGGCGCAGCCGACCGCCACGGCGATCGGGTCGACGGCCGTCGTCACGGGGAGCGGGCGGCCGAAGCCCTGGCACCACCGGAACGGGCCGCTGGGCTTCGTGGCGGACTTCGCGTGTTTGCTGAGACGAACGTGGGTCTCGTTGTGGCCCGGCGGTATCCAAAGATCCGGCAGGCCGCGCCGCTGATGGAACCGCAGCGCGCTGATGCAGGACAGCGCACCTCCTGCCGTCACCGCGGACACGACGTGGGGGTCCGCCGCGGACGTCCGCACCCAGCCGTATCGGAGCGACGTCAGGGTCTCGGCCTTGCGCGCCTGCGCAATGGCATCGGGCGCCCAGCCCATCGCGGTCAGTTCTCTCAGCGAGTACACGCCACAATCCGAAGTCACACCTGCTTTGACGCACGGAACCGGTCGGTGGTTTCGTCAGATCGGGCCGGGTGTGGAAAGTGTTGTCCCCGTGAGAGTCGTGGGAGGGCAATATGCCCTTCGAGGTCGCTCATGGGGACGAGACTTTGACTCACCCCGCCGAGAACCGGACCGTGGTGCGGATCTGGGTGGCTCCGGGGTGGTCACAGGCGGTAGTCGTGCCGGCTTTGGGCGTGGCCAGGCGCGACGGGCCGGTTCCTAGGCTTCGTCGGGCCGGGTGTGGAAAGTGTCGTCCCCGTGAGTGTCGTGGGAGGGCAATGTGCCCTTCGAGGTCGCTCATGGGGACGAGACTTCGGCTCACCCCGCCGAGAACCGGATGGCGGCGCGCACCTGGGCCACGATCGCCCGCCCGGCGCCGAGCGGCCACCGGTGCATGACGTAGTCGGCGGCCGCATCGACAGAGAGTTGGCGGGTGGAGTTTCCCGCGCGCACCCAGAACTCGGGCGGGGCGTTCTTCCCGGCCCGCAGGTAGACCGGCCGCGGGGACGGTGAGCACGTCACCCGGCAGACCGGGACGTCCCCCGATGCGTCGGGCCGCGCGACCGATTCGACGGCGATCCCGACGGCCGCCGCGGTGTTCTGGCCGAGGGTCGTGGTCAGCAGATCGCGCAGCCACAGTTCGAAACGGTCGGCGTCGGGCACCTTCAGCGTCGCGAAGTCGGGTTCGAGACCGAGTGGGGTGCCGTCGTCGGCGACACCGATGAGCAGGGTGCCTCCGTCGGAATTGAGGAACGCCGACACCGTCTTGACGATCACCTGTTCCATGCGCGGGTCTTTCTCGCCGCTGCGCAGGTTGACCCGGGCGGTCGACTTGAACTCGAGCCGATCGGATTCGCCGTCGGAGAGCAGTTGCGCGACAGGGGCATTGGATTGACGTTGCAACCGCGCCGCGAGCAGGCCGTAGGCGCCGACCGCGACGACCGAACTGATGAGTCCCAGCACGACCGTCGTCACGCTCCACACCCGGAGGTGCTTGTCGACGAGGCCGGCGATGTAGAGGCCGAGCGCGGTGCCCAGGATCGACAGCACCATCGCCGTCGTCGCGTCGAGGCGGGCGCGTCGGCGCAGCAACCACCTGGCGACGACGCCGAACACCCACGCGACCACCAGCACCAGTACCAGCGCAGTCGCCGTCGCCCAGACCGGTACCGCGAACTCGATTCCGCCGATCGTTCCCACACAGCTTTATAGCCCGGAGCCTCGCTCAGCGCGGCTCCGGGCTATGGAAACGTCGAACTCAGACGGCGTCGCCGCCGTCGATGCTGCCGAAGTCGCCGACCTCGACGTTGCCTTCGTCGTCGACGGCGGTGTCGAAGGTGCCGTCGCCGTCGGTGTCGGCGACCGCGATGTCGGTGTAGCCGTCGGCGTCGGTGTCGGCTTCGATGATGTCGATCTCGCCGTCGGCGTTGGTGTCGTAGGCGATGGAGTCGGCCTGGCCGTCGCCGTCGGTGTCGAGGATGGCGTCGGTGGTTCCGTCACCGTCGACGTCGGTGAGTGCGGCGTCGACGGCTCCGTCGCCATCGGTGTCGACGAAAACGGCGTCGGCGGGGATCTCGGTGCTCATGGTGGGTCCTTTCGGGGTTCGGCGCGGTGGTGCCGGGGGGTTGTGAAGTGGTTCTGGTTACTTGGAGGTGAGTCTGCCCCGGTTTGTTCCCCACGGCCTCGAAGTCGCGTCGGGATCATTCGCGGGGAGTACCCCCCCCGTCAGCGCAGATCGGCCAGCAACTCCGACAGGAGGGACCGCGCGCGGGAGATGCGACTGCGCACGGTCTGCAGGCCGATGCCCTGGGCCTCGGCGATCTCGGAGTAGCTGAGCTCGCCGTAGACGCGCAGCACGAAGGTCGCCCGATAGGCGTCGGGAACCTGCGCCAACGCTTCGGCGATCCGGTCGGACACGACGACCTGCGCCGCGACGTCCAGATGGCTCATCGGGTCGTGCTCGGCGATGTCGTCGGCGTCGGTGCGTTTGCGGATCCGGGCGAGCGCGGCGTTGGACCCGATGCGGTACAGCCAGGTCGACAGTTGCGCGTCGCCACGGAAGTTGCCGATGGCCCGCCACGCGGCGACGAGCGCGTCCTGCATGGCGTCCTCGGCGTCGTGCTGATTGCCGGTGATGCGTAAACAGATGGCCCACAGCCGGTCTCGATGCTGTTCGACGAGCGTGGTGAAGGCCGCCTGATCGCCGGCGCGGGCGCGTTCGAGGAGGTCCGCGCCAGAGGGGGATTCGTCGATCAACGACTGCACCCGCTCATCGTAGGGCCGTGCCCCGACCATGGCAGCACATCGCGACTTTCGGTGCCGCGCAGCTCAGAAGTCGTCATCGAACGTCCCGTCCGCCACCGGGTCGACGACGGAATCCTCGTCGTCGCCGAAGACGTCGTCGGAGCTGCCTTCGAAGTCGTCCCCGAAGTCGCCACCGATCGGATCGTCACCCGCGAGGTCGGATTCCGCAGACATTTCGCCGTCGAACTCCTCGTCCGCCGGATCCGGCCCGGGTGCGGCGGTCAAGTCGGTGTCGAGTTCATACGACGGGTCGAACGCGGTTCCGACGGCGGTCTCCCACGCGCCCTCGGGCACGCTCAGCTCGCCCGGCGGGTCGGTGTCGCGCAGCCAGTCGTCGAAGCCGCTCTCCCCGGAGCCGCTGTCATCGTCAAGGTCGTCGGTCATGGTCGTTCGCCTCCGCAGGTGTCTCTGTCATCCGGTCGACTGCCGGGCGCCGAGGAGTGATGGACAATTCTCGGCACGTACCTAGGAGTGTCGCCGAGCCCGGAATGTTCCCGCCGGATCGGAAGAAGTCTCGGGAGGTCAGATCTCGTGGAGCAGCGCATGACCGTGCGTGGTCGCGTGGAGCAGTTGCTCGACGAGGTGGGCCCGCTGGCGCCGGACCCGGCGACGATTCCCGCCCTGCGGGCCCGACTCGCCGAACCGCTGACCGTCGCGCTCGTCGGACGCGTCAGCTCCGGCAAGTCGACGCTGCTCAACGCCCTCGTCGGGGACCGTGTCGCCCCGACCGACCGCGCCGAGTGCACCCGCGTCGCCGCCCTCTACGTCGAGGGTAACCCGCAGCGGGTCGAGGTCATCGGACTCGACGGCACGGTCACCGAACTTCCCGGACCCATGCGCGGCGACATCGGCCGGCCACCGGAGGAGATCGACCATGCGATCGTCCACACCCCGTCCCGGTTGTTGCGCGAGCGCTTCCGCGTCATCGACACCCCCGGCCTTTCGGGATTCACCGACACCGCCGAGATCGCGACCCGGCGGGTGTTCGGTGGCCAGAGCAGGCTGGCCCGGCCGGACGTCGTCCTCTTCCTGCTCGACGACGCCGCGGGACCGAAGGCTGACGAGGTCGCCTTCCTCGCCGACGCCGGTGCGTCGGCGCAGAACACCATCCTGGTGATCTCCCAGGCCGACCTCATCGCCGCCGACAACCCGATGCTCAAGGCGCAGGAGATCGCTCGCCGGGTCTGGCGACGCTTCCCGGCGATCGCGGGCGCCGTGGTCGCCGTGTCCGGGCTGATGGCCGAGGCGGGCGTCTGCGGGGTCACCGAACGTGAGACCGCCCAGATCTCGCGCCGCGGACAGCTCGAGTCCTGGGAGCTGTTGACCATCCTCGACGGCGGGATGCCCGCGCCCCCGGGGATCGACGTCGACGAACTGGGCCGGCTCGAGCAACTCGTGGGCACCTATGCGATGGATGCCGGGGGCGAGATCGCGCGGCAGGGTGCACGGGCGTACAGCGAATGGCTGCACCGGGTTTCGGGTATCGACGAGTTGCGGCTGGCCATCGGCCGGCGATTCCTGGCCGTCGGCGACATCCTCAAGGCACGCACGGTGCTGGCCGCGCTGCGCGAATCGGCCTACCGCAGTCCGCGACGCGACGTCTTCCTGGAGGCGATCGACGAGGCCGAGACGTCCCCGGCGCTGCACCGGCTCCGCGAGATCGCCGCGCTCGAGGCCCTCGCCCGGTGGCAGCCCGACAGCGAACTGGTCGGCGAGCTCAACGTCGTCGTCGCGAGTCGCGATGTGCGCGTGCTGTTGTCGTTGCCGCCGAATGCCGCACCACCGGCGATAGCGGACGCCGCGCGGCTGCGGGCCACCGACTGCCGGTCGCGGCGCGCCTTCGCGGCGACGTCTGCCGAACGGGAGGCGTTGCTGGTGCTCGAGCAGACCTATCAACTCGTCCGGCGCGGACTGTGGGTCAACTGAGGTGACGGTGAAGGAGAGCAGACAGTGACTTCCAGCGAACCCGCCGCCATGTCCGGGGCTGGGACCAAGGGACTCGAGAAGGCCCCGGCGAAGAGTGCGACGCCGACGCCGGAGGCGGTCCTGCGGTCGGCGATCGACGCATTGCGCAAGCACGGCGAGGACGCCATCGCCGACCGCGCGGCCCGCGTCCGCGACCGACCGGCACCGCAGGGGACCGTGGTCGTCATCGGCGAGGTCAGCCGGGGCAAGAGCTCACTGGTCAACACGCTTCTCGGGGTCGGCGACCTCGCGCCCGTCGACGCCGAGATCACCACCTCGGTGTACGTCCGGTTCACCCCTGCAACCGACGACCTGCCCGCCGGCACCGCGCTCGTCGAGTTCCCCGGTGCCGCCCACCGCATCCCGGCGACCGAACTGTCCGACTGGGTGACCGTCGGCGGGCGCCGCGCGGCCGGGGTGCCGGCGGAACGTCTCGCGCCCGGCACGCCCGTCGATTCCGTTCTCGTGCCCCCGGTCTCGGCGCGGGTGGGGGTCGACGCCACGGTGCTGCCCGGCGTCACCGTCGTCGACACACCGGGTGTCGGGTCGCTGGTCCCCGAACACGTCGAGGCCGCGGTCAGCGCGGCGCGCGGCGCGTCGGTACTGGTGATGGTGTGCGACGCGACCGCACCGCTCAGCGCACCCGAACTCGACTTCCTGCGCAGTGTCAGCGAGGAGGTCGCCTCGGTGGTGCTGGTGGTCACCAAGACCGACCTCGTGATGCGGCAGTGGCGGACGATCGTGGCCGAGAACCGAAAGCTGATCGGCGCCAACGCACCTCGCTTCGCGCACATCCCGATCATCGGTGTGTCCAACCGCATCGCCGCCCAGGCCGCGGCGATCCCCGATCCGGACCGTCGTGAACGGGCCCTCGCGGCGTCGGGAGTTCCCGAACTCGTCGACGCCCTGACACCGCTGGTCCGCGACGGGGCCGCGTCGCCGGTGCGCAACGCGCTACAGCTGACGTTCGCCGGGCTCGACGACGTCCGCACGCGTCTGGTCCTGGAGATGAAGGCCGCCACCGCGACTCCCGCCGACCGAGCCGACATCGAAGCCGAACGCGACCGGCTCCAGCGCCTCAAGGATCGGCGTCGGGAATGGCGGGCGCGACTCACGCAGGACATCACCGCGGCGTCGCTGCAGACCGACGACCTCATGCGCGACCGCTTCGACAAACTGCTGGGCCAGTGGTCCACGCGTATCGACAAGTTGCGCTTCTACGAACCGCACCGGGCGGGCCAGGAGCTGATCGCGCAGATGACCGTCGACCTCGAGGCCGCCGCGCGCGAGGTGAGCGCCTCGTTCGTGGCCGGGATCGAGCGGATCGCCGACGCGCTGTTCGCCGATGCCGCCATCTCCGACGAGCTGGTCGGGCAGATCGCCGGCAGCGCGGGCGAGCTCAAGCTCCGTGAGCAGGAGAAGATCTCGCCGTGGAAGAACATGGTCGACCCGATCCTGCTCTCCATCGTCGCCGCCGGCGGCCCGCTGGCGATCATCCCGGTGGTCAACGTGGTGGCGGTACCGGTGTGGGCGGGCGTCGTCGTCGGGTTCCGGGCGTCGAAGGTCGGCAAGGAGAATCACCGCAAGTGGTTGACGAAGGCGGTCGCCGACATGAAGGCCGACGTCCGGTCGCAGCTGCAGTCGATCAAGGCGCAGGCCAGCGGTGACCTGCAGATCGCCTACGACGAACTGCTCGAGCGGCTCCTCGCGGAGTCGACGAAGATCCTGAACGACGCCGCTGCCGATGCCAAGAAGTCGGCGGCCGAGCGGGAGAAGATCGCCCAGGATCTCCGCAACCAGATCATCGCGGTCGACAACGTGCGCAAGTCGATCGCCCGGGTACTTCGAGCGCCCGCCGGATGAAACCCGCTGTCATGTGTAACGATCTGCACCTGAGGAGGTGGCCACGTGGCGCAGGAGAGCAGGCGGCGACTGTGTATCGACTTCGGCACCAGCAACACCGCGGCCGCGTACCGGGTCGGGTTCGGCGAGCCGGTCATCGTGCCGCTCGGCCCGGGTGGACCCGCGATGCCGTCGGCGGTGTTCGCGGCTGACGCGACCGTCGTGGTGGGTCACGACGCGGTGCAGCGGAGGTTGCAGGCACCCGACGCCTTCGAGGACACCCCGAAGTCGCGTATCGACGACGGCGAGATCGAACTCGGCGACCGGTTCTGGCCGGTCGAGGATCTGATCGCCGCAGTGCTGCGGCACGTGCATCAGTCCGCGTTGCGCCACAGCGGACTGCCGATGTTCGACTCGATCGTGCTGACCCATCCGGACCGCTGGAGCGAGCGACGCAAGAACGTCCTCCGGCGCGCGGCGCAGCGGGCCGGCATCCCCGCCGACGCACTGCGTGTCGCCTCCGAATCACTCGCTGCCGCTTGGTACTACGTGTACCGCGGACATGACGTCAGTGGTGGCGAACGGATGTGTGTCTTCGACTTCGGCGCCGGCACGTGCGACGTGGCGGTCCTCGTCCGCGACGGCGCCGAGGGGTTCACCGTCACCGGGTCGGGCGGCGACAACCACCTCGGCGGCCGGGACCTCGACGCCCGGATGATCCGTTGGGTGCACGACGAGGCCGCCGAACTCGACCCCGACCTCCCGAGCCGGCTCCGATCCCCGGCCGCCGCGATCGCCTTGGCCGATCGGGTGCGGACGGCGAAGGAAGCGCTGTCCGACACCGCGCAGGCCGTCATCGAACTCCCCGGCACCCGGCACACGCTGCTGCTGACGCGACGCGAGTTCGAGGCGATGATCGGACCGTTCGTGGAGCGGGCCGTCGAGCTGACCCGGGACGCGATCGCGCGGGCCGACGCCGCGGGTACCGGTCCGGGCGGGCCGGTCATCGTCTACGTCACCGGCGGGACCAGCAGCATCCCGATGTTGCAGTCCGCGCTGTCGTCGGTAGGCCGGGTCGCCCGGATCGGCGACCCGAAGGTCGTCGTCGCGCAGGGTGGGCTTCTCCGCTCGACCAACGTCGTCCCGGGGACCGAGGCCAACAGCTTCGACGCCGGGCGCGAGACCGATCCGCGGCGGACCGTGGGCCCGGCGGTCGACGCATCGGGTCGTCGAATCGCGTTCCCCGCGTTGCCCGGCGGTTCGGTGATCGCCGCCGTCTCGGTGCGCAGCGGCCAGCCCGTACGCGCGGGGGAACCGCTGGCGACCGTCGATTCCCCGGCTGGGCGGGTGACGATCGACGCACCGGTCGCGGGCACGGTGCACGGCCTCGACCTGCGGTCGGGCGCCGCCGTCCAACCGGGTGCGGTGTTCGCGGCCGTCGGACCGGTGGACCTGCGGCCGGACCAGTGGCCGCGGCTGCACCGGATGCCTGCCGGCACATCAGTGGCAGCGGCGCGGCCCGTGATGCA
This sequence comes from Gordonia sp. SCSIO 19800, assembly GCF_018132775.1. Lineage (NCBI taxonomy): Bacteria > Bacillati > Actinomycetota > Actinomycetes > Mycobacteriales > Gordoniaceae > Gordonia > Gordonia sp. SCSIO 19800. The sequence continues at coordinate 231,553 of NZ_JAGRQM010000003.1, forward strand.
ACCCGTCGTCCCGCAGCCCGTCGCTCCACCTGCCCACATCTCGCAACCCGGCTCGGCGCAACCGATTCCGGAATCGGGGAAGGTGAATGCGTTCGGGCTGGCGGGACTCATCGTGGGAATTCTCGGGTTTCCGCTGTGCCTGGGCACGATCGTCGGCCTGGTACTCACGGTCGTGGGCATCACGCGTGCCGGTGGCCGTCGCGATGCCCTCACCACGACGGCGCTCGTCATCAACATCCTGGGCGCCGTGGCCTGGGTGGCGTTCGTCATCTGGGCGGTCGTCAGCGGCTGACCCGCACGCCGACGCGCAGGTCGCCGGTCAGGGATGGCTGTCGATGTCGAACTGACGCCAGGCGGCGTCCCACTCTCGTGACCGGTGCCGATCGGCGACCAGGCGCACGAGCACGGTCGAGCCCCACCAGACGAGCACGACGAGCATCACCACCCCGGCACCGGCGATCAAGCCCTCCATCACGGCGTCGGTCGTGGTCACGGGCGGGCCCACCACCGCACCGGTGTCGTCGAGCCAGACGGTCCGGACTCGGCCGACGGCGTCGAGCGGCTCGGCCCCGACGGTCGCCGTGAGTCGGTGACCGTTCGGGTCCCGCCACGCCACGGTGGTGTGGTCGGTGGTGTTCTGGCCGCTGTCGTTCGGCACGTCGACGCTCGGCACGTCGGCGCTCGGAACACCGACGCCCGGGACGCCGGCACTCGGTGCGCCGATGCGTGGTTCCCCGGCGCCCTCGACGGACGTGCGAATGATGGTGGCGCTGACCGAATGCCGGGGTTCCTGGTGCTCGATCGTCGCCTTGTGCGCCGCATAGGTGTTGCCCCCGACGGTCAGGGCGACCATGAGCCCGGCGAGTGCTGCGATCCACAACATCACGAGTGTCGCGGTTTCCAGGCGGTCGGCGCGGCGGACCAGGCCATTCGACGATGCGTGCATCACACGCCAGCAGTGGAGTTCGCGGGCGAGGAATCGCAGCATGTCCCCCTCCTGATGCCTGTCGCCCCTTACATGGTCGTTGCCGGTGGCCCGCCGGGACAGGGCCTTTGGTCCCGAAACGGGCGCAGCACCGGCGTGTTCAGTCATTCGACTCACAAACGATCCGTGCTCAGCGTATCCTCGCACTGCGCCGATGGCCGACATCGTGTGGGGGTGCCGGGGCGTAGGGGGTCGACTCGAGGGGCTCCGATCTCGCTCCTCGTCGGTGTCCACGATCGTCATGGTTCGACAGGTCGTCGATGGTCGTGGTCTGAGTGGAGGGGTTGACGGTGACCAGCGTTTTGTCTGTGGGCGCATCGAGACGCGGTGCGCGCACGTTTCTCACGTCGTCGGCGATCGGCGAGGCGATCGACATCGAAGAGTCGATCGTCCTGACCGGGTACGCGGCGCTCGCCGAGAGTGCCGCGGACTTCGGGGTGACGCCGGACCTGATGCGTGAGGTCGACGCGGCCGTGCACCGGCACCGGGCGATCATCGCGCGGCTTCGGCTGATGCGAACCGAAGCCGTTGCTGCCGAACAGGTCTCGTCGCCGCACGACGAGGCGCTGGCCGCCCTGGGTCTCGGTGGTCCCGATGGTGATCCGATCGCCACGGACGTCGAGCCGTCGAAGGTGGTGCGGTCGTACCGCGACGCCGACCCCGATGGTCGGCGTCCGGCGCTGGTCGCCGTCGCGTACCTGCTCGCGGCGGCGCACGCGCTGACCGACCCGACGAACTGTGGGACCGCTTCGCCCGCACTCAATCTCATGCCCCCGCCGCTGCATCGGGATCGCGCCCTCCTGGAGAAGGTGCTGACCCACGCCGTGGCGATGTCCGACCCGGCCACCCGTGCGGAGCTGGCCGCTCACATCACCGCTGCGAGTACCGCGTTCGCCGACGCCGGCGGCGTGACCGACCGTTCCCTCTCCGTGCTGCGGTACAACCCGCACTCGTTGCGCACCTCGTGCCGGTCGATGGGTCTGGGCGAGGTCGACATCTGTATCGCCGGCTGATCTGATCGGCCACCGGGCGCGCGGCGATTACTCTGGGCGTCGTGACCACGTCGGTTTCGCAACGCTATCGGTGGCTCCTGCACGTCGATCTCGACCAGTTCCAGGTGGCGGTCGAGCGGCTGCGGGCCCCCGAACTGGTCGGGGTGCCGGTGATCGTCGGCGGCAACGGCGATCCGACCGAGGCGCGCAAAGTGGTCACCTGCGCGTCGTATGAGGCGCGCGACGTGGGTGTCCGTGCGGGGATGCCGTTGCGGGCGGCTCACCGCAAGCTGCCCGACGCGGTGTATCTGCCGCTCGACATGGGCGCCTACGACGCGGCGTCCGCCGAGGTCATGGACGTCCTGCGGGCCACCGGTCACCCGGTCGAGGTCTGGGGCTGGGACGAGGCGTACCTGGGGGTGAGCGCGCGCGGGGCGGAGGTCGACCCCTTCGACGACGCGGCCATCGTCGACCTGGCCGAACGGATCCGTTCGGAGATCCTCGACCGGTGCGGGCTCACGAGCTGCGTCGGGATCAGCGACAACAAGCAGCGCGCGAAGATGGCCACCGGATTCGCCAAGCGTCCGCCCGGCGGCGCGCGAAGCGGTGTCGACGCGCCGCGCGTGTTCGTGCTCGACGACCGCAACTGGCTGGAACTGATGGGGGACCGACCCACCCGCGACCTGTGGAGCGTCGGGCCGAAGACGTCGGCGAAGCTCGCCGCCGCTGGGATCAATACGGTTACCGAGCTGATCGCCGCTCCGCGCGACGACTTGATCGCCACCTTCGGTCCGCACCAGGGCAATTGGCTGTATGTCCTCTGCCGCGGCGGCGGTGATTCGACGATCACCGCCGAACCCTGGCTGGCGCGTTCGCATTCCAAGTCCCGCACGTTCGCGACCGACCTCAGCGACGCCACCGAGATGCGCGCCGCCGCCGCGGACCTCCTGCGCGAGTTGCTCGATCAGGTGGTCGGCGAGGAACGCCTGCCGTTCCGGGTCGCGGTGACCGTCCGCACCACGACGTTCTACACCCGCACCAAGTCGAGGAAGCTCCCCGCGCCCAGCCTCGACTTCCCCGAACTCGAGTCGGTGGTCGCCGACCTGCTCACCAGGTTCGACATCGACCGCCCGGTCCGCCTCTTGGGCGTACGCCTCGACCTGGTGACCGACGAGGAAGGCGCCGCAACCTGAAATGCCCCTCCGCTCCCTGATCAGAAAGAAGCGCCAGCCCCTGCTCCCGAGCCCGATGGGCGTGCTTAGCCACCGCTCCTTAGTCCAAAGAAACGACCTGCCCCTGCTCCCTGAGGAGCGCCCGGAGCTTGCGGAGGGCGCGTCACGAAGGGTCTTCGCAACCCGACTCACCAAGAACCTTCGTGACGCTCGCAAGTGGCGGGACTGTCTCGCGTACCCGCCCCGATTCGTGACCGACAGACATCAACTCGACTCCTAGACCTCGATCGAAGTCTGCCGGTCAAGTTGAGGTCTGCCGGTCGCCGGCCCGACGTCTGCTCATAGTTGCTCTGCTCGACCCAGCGGGTCGCTTTCCACACTCCGGAGGGCGCGGCCGACTACTGCTCCCCGAGGAGGCCGGAGCTTGCGGAGGCCGTCATGAAGGGGCCTGGTGAGATGCGTCGCCGTCGCTGGCACTCCTCGCACATCATGGAGCAGGGTTTTTGCAGTCCTTTCGGATCAGGGAGCAGAAGGGACGCTCGCGGCTCGCGACCCAGGGAGCGGGGCGGGGCGGCCCGCAAGCTCGCTTCCAGGTTTCGCGGCCCCCTGCGGGCCGTGCCTGGCCCACGATATTTGACCGGGTACGGAGCCGACTGGGGTGTTCACTGTGGAGTTGTCAAGGGACGGATGCGGTCCCGGGTGTGGCCCGGGTGCGGAAGGTGCTGCGCGAAGGTGTGGTCAGGCGGCGTCGTCGAGTCGCATGGTGCGTCGGTTGTAGGCGGGTAGTGGTCGGCGCTGCGGGTCGATACTGGCGGGTGGGACGAGCCAGGGGTGCCGGTCGTAACCGATGACGATGTCCCAGCCGTGGTGGTGGACCTGTGTGTGGCAGCGTTGGCAGAGCAGGCAGCCGTTGTCGAGGTCGGTGGGTCCGCCGTCGGCCCACGACTTGATGTGGTGCACCTGGGTATGTGACGGTGGTGCACCACATTTGATGCAGCAGGCGTCGCGGACGATGATCGCTTTGCGGAGGTGTGCCGGGTACAACCGGTGGGTGTGACCCATCTGCAGTGGTACGCCCTCACTGTCCAGGATGATCTCGGTCAGCGATCCGTCGCACGACATCTGTTTCGCGGTGGCCCGGCTGACCGACCCGGTCCACGGCAGCGTTGCGAGGTCTCCGGTCGCGGGGATGGTCAGCATCAGTTGCGTGCGTGGGCTTCCGACGGTGTCGAGGGTGGCGCCGATCGCGGCTTGGTCGAGGATCAACTCGAACGCATCGGCACGGCGTTGTTCAGCGGTGCGACGATCTTCGGTGCCGTCGGGTTCGGGCCGTGGGCAGGACCGTTCGTCGATCATCGTCAGGAACTTCTCTCCCACGATCTGGGTGAGGTCGGCACGGATTTCGACGCGGCCGTCGTCGGTGGTGTGGGCGGTGACCGCGTTCAGCGATGGGTCGTCGGCCGCGGGAAGGCCGGTGTCGGAGTCGTCGGCGAGGTCGTTGGCGATCGCGCGGGCGTGTTCTAGGACCTGTGTCGGGGTCGCGCCGGACAACGCTTGTGCGATGAGGTCGCTTTCGTATTGGGATCGGTCACCGTCGGAAAGCGCCTCACCACAACGCTTGTCGATCTGGTGCATGCCTCGGACGATGGCGTCGACGACCTCGCTGGACAGCCGCCCGTCGGCGGCATGCCGCGCTGTGGCCGGCAGAGTGGGCAGGGCGTCGACACTGCGCATGGTGCGAAGAGCGGCCGCCGGGGCGTGGCCTGACTCGATCAGCAGCTTCTTGGTGGTGCTGCCGGCTTTCTGTGCGACGCCGATGCCGTCGAGTTGCGCTGCGTGCGTGACGATCTGATGATCGGCAAGGTTGCGGATCAGGCGCCACGTGTCGAGGGCGTCGAGTGTTTCTCTGCCTGTTGGGTCGTCGGCGGGCGGGCTGGTGTCGATGAGTTGATCGAGGAGCGTGGTGAGCTCTGGCATGACTCCAAGGTACCGGAACATGCGTTCGATTTCGAGGTTTCTCCACAGGCCAGAAGCTCGAATTCATCTACTGTGCAGCAATTGTCGTCTAATGAGCGCCTATTCGCGTTGACTGTGCGCAGATCGTCAACAGTGGTGTACTTCAGTCGCACAGCTCTCTAGTTCTGGCGCGCCTTCGACCGACTGAGTTTGAGGTGTTTGAGCTGGTTCCCGTTGAGCAGGGGCCGCCGATCACAAAATCTCGCGCTTGACAGTCGACTTCGGGCGCGCGCGAGAGTGTAGCCGAAAACTCCTCCACCTGAGTGCGTTCGAAGGGCGATATGCCCTTCGATCATGCTGAGGGGGACGAACTTTCAGAGTCGTCTCCGCAGGGTGGCGCGCTGGGTCGTCAACCGTCTTCTACGGGCGGGCTCCTCAGTATCTGCGGCCTGGCGGCCGTCGTGGACTTCGTAAGAATTCGTTGTGCTCGGGGCGAGCCTTACCTCTGCTCCCTGAGGAGGCCGGAGCTTGCGGAGGCCGTCACGAAGGGTCCTGGTCAGTCGGGTTGCGAAGACCCTTCGTGACGCGCCCTCCGCAAGCTCCGGGCGCTCCTCAGGGAGCGGTGGTTGGCCGCGCCGTCCGCAAGCTCCGGGCGCTCCTCAGGGAGCGGTGGTTGGCCGCGCCGTCCGCAAGCTCCGGGCGCTCCCTGAGCTGAGGAGCGGGGGCAGGTCGTTCTTTCGGATCAGGGAGCAGGTTGGGCCACGATGAGCGGAACGAGTTGCTCGGCGGTGGTCCAGGCGCCGTGGTGGCCGAGCATCATCGACTCCATCGTCTCGCGCTTGCTGCGGGTGAGGGTGGTGGCGCCGCGGGCCACCGCGACGACGTCGCCGATGCGTTGTGCCACAGCGTCACTGACGATCGGTCCGAACCACTCTTCGTCGATGGTCTGCTCGCGCGAGACCACGTGCGCGGCGTCGCCGAGATACGACGCCCAGCCGCTCAGCACGTCATCGGCCGATCCCGGTGTCGCGTAGACGTGTCGGACCCGCGCCTCGCCGGCCACCGCGTCGACGCCGTCGAGCAGGGCGGGGGCGGTGTCGATGTCGATCGCCCGGTCGGCGGTGATCATCCCGTGGTCACCGGTGACGAGAAGGGTTGCGCCATTGCCCAGTTCGGAGGCGAGGTCGGCAACCAACCGGTCGACGATGTGCAGCTTCTCCAGCCACTCCGCCGACCCCGGGCCGTGGATGTGGCCCGCCATGTCGAGTTCGCTGTAGTAGGCATACACGAAACGCCGATGCCGACTCCGACGCCGCAGGGTGGTCAGCACGGCGTCGCGGATGCCGTCGGGCGTCACGGCGGGCAGGAACTGTCCCGACGCGCGGAAGGCCGCCATCGTCAGGCCGGTTCCGCGGAACTCGCCGGGCATCACATAGGTGACCCGGACACCCTTTGCGGCAAGTTCTTCGAGACTCCCTCGCTCGGTGCGGACGAGGGCCGGGGGATACGTCATCAACGCCGACGGTCCGGAGGCGTCGTCGAGGGTCCAGCGCAGCGAGTTGAGCACTCGTCGTGACCCGCGCGTTCGGCATTCGTCACCCGGGCGGAAGCTGTACCCGATGATCCCGTGCACTCCGCACGACGTGCCGCCCGTCAGGCTCAGGATGCTGGTCGCGGTGGTCGCCGGAAACCCGGCACGCAGCGTCGTCGAGGTCAGTTCCCTGAGCGTCGGGGCATGCTCGGCATAGTCGTCCAGCAGGGTCGCGCCCAAGCCGTCGATGAGCAGCAGAACCACCGACTCACTCGGCGGGACAACGGGTCCCGCACCCTCGGACGGAACCCCGAGTGCACCCGCCACCGCCGGCAACACGTCGGCGAGCGTGTGCGGATAGCCGTGCCAGTCTGCCGGGGCCAGCTCCAGCGGACCCGCCACTTCAGTCACCGCGCGCCCGAACCGGCCGGTCCGAACACATAGTGTCCCGACCGCAGGAACCGGACCGACCGACGCGCGTCTCCCTCGACGAGCAATGGCGACAACGCATCTCGCAGCGCAATCCGCCACCGCGCGGCGTCGAGTGGCGCGCTGACCCGCATCGACTCGACGTCACGCGGAACCTCGACAACGGCGCCGGCATCCGGGGTGATGCGCTCGTGGTGCGCGACGGGATGGGATGGCCGGTCGACGTCGATGACCGACACGGCGCCACCGGCGAGCGCCTCGTCCACCGACTCCACCGATCCCTCCGACCTCGACGACCCGTCCGGCGCCGACGGCGCGGCGGACTTCAGGTCCCACGCCACCAACACCCGGTCGGAGTCGGCGTCGCCGCCCAGCTCGTCACCGAGTTCGCCGTAGAAATCCTCGTAGTAGTGCACGGGCGTCGCACCGAGCTTCGCGAGGTTGAAGTAGGCGTTCCGGGCGACGAGGGGATCGAAGGTCCAGGTGATCGTCGACAGTCCGCGCTCCAACGCCCAGCGACGCTGGTGCATCTTCAGCGCATGACCCACCTGATGGCCGCGGCCGCGGCGGGTGACCCCGGTGATGTGGCTGTGCAGGGTCTCGCCGACCGGTGCGCCGAAGAACGCCACGCTTCCGCCCGCGAGGTGGTCGCCGATGAAGGCGCCGGCCACGTAGTTGCCGGCGTGACTGAGCGCCCGCAGCATGTCGGTCCCCACGGGCCGGTTCGTCGGATCGGGCCGCCACACGTCGTCGAAGATCCGCAGGAGGTCCTCGAGCTCGTCGGGCGACGACAGTTCACGAACCTCCACACCGAGGGTTGCATCCGACATGGGGTCGATTCTGTCATCGCCCGGCGACACCGTGGTCGTGGTTCGACCAGCCCGATCTAGGATGAGCCCCATGTCCCACACCGGCCGACCGTCCGACGCGTTCGCGCGCGTCGCCGCGGCCGGTGTGGTTCCCGCGGTCGCGGTCGCCGCGCACGGTGCGGCGAGCGGGGCGATGCCGAGTTCGTCGGGCGTCCTGCTGAGCGCCGCGATCGGCGTGGTCGCGGCGATGCTGCTCGCGCCGCGTCGGGGCCGGCTCACGACGGCGGCGGCGTCGACCACGCTGGTCCTGTCCGCTGCCCAGGCGGCGAGTCACTGGGCTCTCGGGCTCGACGCGGGGCACGCAGCCCACGACGCGTCGACGCTGCCGATGCTCCTCACTCACATGGTGGCGATCCCGCTCAGTGCGGTCGGAATCGTCGCCGGTGCCCATCTCCTGGCGTCGATCGGCTCGGTGATCCGATCGCTGGTGCCGCCGGTCGCCCTCGCGGCGCATCCGGCCGCTCCGGTGTTCTGGACGCCGCCTTGTGTTCCGGCCGCACCCGCGTTGTGCGGCACCGGCGTTCGCGGACCACCGGCTGCCTCCTGACGCGCCCGGGCCCCAGACCAGAACGGTGTGGGGTCGATGCACGCGTCCACGAGGACCGGTCCCGACACCATCGAAAGACACACCCCATGAAGCTCAGTTCCCCGCGGGCGACGATCGCCCGCCGCATCACCGCGCCCGCCACCGCCGTCGCCCTCGTCGGCCTCGCCTCCTTCGCGGGTGCGGGTGCCGCGTCGGCGCACGTCACCGCCAACGCGCCGACGGTCACCCAGGGCGGGTACGGCGTCGTCACCTTCGTCGTCCCCAACGAGTCCGACGCCGCCGCCACGACCGCGCTGCGGGTGACGCTGCCCGGGCTGACCTCGGCCCGCCCGGAGGTGATGCCCGGCTGGAAGTCCGTCGTCACCAAGAAGGACGACAAGGTCACCGAGATCACCTGGACCGCCGACCCGGGGTCACCGGGGGTGCCGGTCGGGCAGTTCGGCCAGTTCCGGTTCTCCGGCGGACCGTTCCCCGAGCAGGAGACCGTCGAACTCCCCGCGCTGCAGACCTACGCCGACGGTGAGACCGCCGACTGGAGTCAGCCGACCCCCGACGACGGCTCCGAGCCGGAGCTGCCCGCACCGACGCTGACCCTGCCCCCGGCCACGGGCGACGGGCATCACGGCGGCTCGCACGCCGCCTCGACGACGGGCACCGCCGACGCTTCGGACACCTCCGAGTCGTCGGCATCGTCCGAGGACTCCGCCGCGCGCTGGCTCGGCGGGATCGGCCTGGTGGTCGGCACCCTCGGCGCGGTCATCGGCGTCGCGGCGCTGACAGCCCTGCGCCGCAATGGTCGTGGCGGCGGCGATGCCTGACCGTCGCGCGCCGGCTCGACGCGTCGTCCTGGTCCTCGCGACGCTGCTGTGTCTCGGGCTCGTCGGATCGTGGGCGGCCGCCCCGGCGTCGGCGCACTCGCGGCTGGTCTCCTCCGACCCCGCGGAGGGGGCGACGCTGCAGACCGGTCCGCAGACGGTGACGCTGACCTTCAACGAGCCGATCCAGTCGTCATATGCGGTGCTCAACGTCGTCGGACCCGACGACCACTACTGGCAGAACGGCGACCCGACGGTCGACGGCCCCAATTTGCGTGTCGGGGTGCGCGAACTCGGCCCGGCCGGTGAGTACGTCGTCAACTACCGGGTGACCTCGGCCGACGGGCACGTCATCAGCGGACAGCGCACGTTCGAGCTCGCGGTCGCCGGCAACGGTGAACCCGGCCCGGCGATCGAAGCGGTCGATGCGTCGTCGGACGAGGGAATCCCGGTGTGGTGGTTCATCGCCGGCGCCGCCGTCGTCCTGATCGTCGGACTCGGCGTTGTGTTCTGGCTGAGCCGGCGACCCTCCACGCGGCGCTGACACCAGATGACCGTCCGCAACGGGTTGATCCTCGCGATGACCCTGGCCGGCGGTCTCGTGGTGAGCTGGTTGCTCGCCCGTCCCGACGGTCCGGATCTGGTCGCCGTGCCCACGACCCTCGCGCTCGGTGTCTCCGTGACGCTGCTCGGTCTGGGGGCACTGCCGACGGTCGACGCCGAGCCCTCGACCCGGGTGATCGGCCTGCTGGCCGGGGTGTGGGTGTTGGCCGTGCTGGTCAGCGCATGGGTGCGGACGGCCGATCGGGCGGGTGTCGAGGTGCTCGACGTCAAGGCCGGCGACTTCGGCGACGTGCTGTTCTCGGGTGCGCCCGAGATGGTGGCGCTGGTGGCCGGGGTCCTGATCCTCGCGTGGGTGGTGCTGGACCTGCTGACGGGGATCGAGATCCCTGTGCTCGTGGTCGGGGCGCTCGCGGCGATCGGGGTGCTGGCCACCTCGATCGCCGGGCACGCCGGCAACGACTCGTGGGGGCCGTTCCTCATCGGTGCCCACGCGCTGGCCGCGGCCTGGTGGTGCGGACTGTTGGCGGCGATGCTGCTCTCGGTGCGCGGCCGGTCGGGGTGGGCGCGCAGTCTGCCGGTCTTCTCCGGCCGCGCGCCCTGGGCGGTCGGGGTCCTCACGGTGACCGGCCTGATCTCCGGCCTGGTCGAGGTCGACGGTCCGGCGAACCTGCTGAGCAGCGGTTACGGCCGAATCCTGCTCGCCAAGGCCGCGGTGCTCGCGGTCCTCGTGGGTCTCGCGGTCTGGCACCGCCGGCGGTGGCTACCGGCCGTGCAGCGCCATCGCAGCAGCGAGTCCGCCTCCGTGCGCGCGGCCGTCGTCGAACTGGCGATCATGGCCGTGGCGCTGGGCCTGGCGGCCGGGCTGTCGGCGACCGCGCCGCTCCCCGCCGGCTGAGCCATTCCTTCCGCCGGCTGAGCCATCCCTTCCGCCGGCTGAGCTTGTCGAAGTCCCCCTTACCCGCTGGTTGAGCCGGCTCCGAGCGCAGCGAGGCGCCGTGTCGAAGCCACTTGCCGCGGGTCACCAGGTGGTCTCGACGGGCGCGGCGTCCTCGCTGCGCTCGTTCGACGCTCCTCGACCAGCGGGGGGTAAATCGACCCTGCGCTACCCGCGGATCACTCGCCCATCGGCGGTCGCGATTGGTCCCACAGCGCGAGGAGTTCGTCGATGATGTCGGTCGCCATGTGCAGTGTGCTGAGGTGACTCTCGCCGGGCATCTCGAACAGCTTCGCGTCGGGGAGCAGCGACACCATGTGCTCGCCGTGGGCGTACGGGATGATGTGGTCGGCGTCGCCGTGCCACCAGCGCACGGGCACCGTGACGTCTCCGACGCGGAAGCCCCAGTCCCGCGCGAAGACGACGACGTCGGCGAATGGCGCGTTCATGCGCCGGCTTCCGCCGTGGAGCAGGTCGTCGAGGAACATGGCCCGGAACTCGGGGCGCGCCAACAGTTCTCGGTCCGCCTGCGGGGACAGTCGACCGTAGATCGAGATCGCGGGTTCGGCGATCGGCCGGGCGAAGCCGAGGGCGACGCTGAGCACCTGGCCGATCGGCGCGCCGGCCACGCTGACGAGCGGTGCGAGCAGCGTGCCGAGTCGCATGGCCCCGCCCTCGATGCGGTCGGGTCCGACCGTCGGCGCGACACCGCCGAGGATGCCCGCCGCCGTCACCCGGTCGGGCATGGCATGGGCGACCCCGAGTGCGTACGGCCCGCCGCCCGACAGCCCGATGATCGCGAAGTCGTCGATGCCCAGGGCCTCGAGGACCTCGGCGAGGTCGGGTGCGAAGGCAGCGACGTTGTCGTACCGATGCGGGCTCGACGACCCCACGCCCGGCCGATCGAGTCCGATGAGGCGGATTCCGCGTTCGAGCGCGTACGCACGAGCTTCGACGGGGATCTGGCGCCGCGCGCCGGGGGTGCCGTGTAACCAGACGATTGCCCGTCCGGTGGCCGATCCGTACTCGGCGAATCCGATCCGACGATCACCGTCGGCGACGGCGATCGACCCCTCGATTTTCGGACGGGCGATGTCGATCATGTGATCAGCATCTCACGTACCGTTGGTGGCGTGATCCCCGAGTTCGTTCACGGCACCGCGCGCGCCATCCGCCACGTGTTCACCCCGTACCCGGCTCGGGACATCCCGGAGGGCCGGATGGTCGACCTCCCGGGGCGCGGGCGGGCGTTCGTCACCGACTCGGGCCCGCGCGACGCGCCCGCCGTCTTCCTCCTGCATTCGGTGCTCACCACCGGGTTGCTCTGCTGGTACCCGACGATCCCGGCGATCAACGACCGCTATCGCGTCATCACCCTCGACGCGCGCTGGCACGGCCGCGGCATCGAGTCCGAGACGTTCGACCTCCGTGATTGCGCCGATGACGTCGTCGCCCTCGCCGACGTCCTGGGTATCGACCAGTTCACGGTCGCCGGGTTCTCGATGGGCGGCGGCATCGCCCAGCTGGTGTGGCGACGCCATCCGGGACGTGTCGCCGGTCTGGTGCTCTGTTCGACCGGCCCGTACTTCAGCACGCATGATCCCCGGCACCGCGCGTCGTCGGAACGCATGGGACGCATCCTCCGCCCCGTCTACCGCATCCTGCCGCGGGTGTCCGACAAGAGCCTCGACAAAGCGGCCCACACCACCATCTGGGCGCTCCGGCAGTTCCTCTCGACGCCGCTGGCCCACCTCGGTGACTTCGGAAACGGGCTGGGGGAGTTCGACTCTCGCGGCTGGCTCCATGAGGTCGACGTCCCGACCGCCGTCGTCGTCTCCATCCGCGACCGAGTCGTCGAGCCCGAACGGCAGCAGCTGCTGATCGACGGCATTCCCGGCGCACAGCGTTTCGAGGTCGACGGCGGGCACGCCTGCTGCGTCCTCGGCGCGCGCTACTTCATCCCACCGTTTGCCGAGGCACTCGACGCCGTGGTGCCTCGGGATCGGTCGTCAGTGGCGGCGCACTGACAGAGCCGCCGTTCACACTGTGGAGTTGTCAAGGGACGGATGCGGTCCCGGGTGTGGCCCGGGTGCGGAAGGTGCTACGCGAAAGTGGTTGTCGGACGGCCGGTCAGGCGGCGTCGTCGAGGCGCATGGTGCGTCGGTTGTAGGCGGGCAGGGGTCGGCGTTGCGGGTCAATGCTGGCGGGTGGGATGAGCCAGGGGTGTCGGTCGAAGCCCGTGACGATGTCCCAGCCGTGGTGGTGGACCTGTGTGTGGCAGCGTTGGCAGAGTAGACACCCGTTGTCGAGGTCGGTGGGTCCGCCGTCGGCCCACGACTTGATGTGATGCACCTGCGTATGGGTCGGCGGTGCACCGCATTTGATACAGCAGGCATCGCGAACGATCACCGCTTTGCGGAGGTGTGACGGATACAACCGGTGGGTGTGACCCATCTGTAGCGGTACGCCCTCACCGTCGAGAACGACTTCCGTAAGAGATCCGTCGCAAGCCACCTGTCGAGTGGTGGCTTGGCTGATCGACCCGGTCCACGGCAGCGTGGCCGGGTCTCCGGTCGCGGGGATCGTCAGCATCAACTGAGTGCGTGGACTTCCGACGCTGTCGATAGTCGCGCCGACCGCGGCTTGGTCGAGGATCAGTTCGAAGGCGTCGGCTCGGCGTTGCTCTGCGGTGCGACGGTCCTCGGCGCCGTCGGGTTCGGGCCGTGGACACGACCGCTCGTCGATCATCGCCAGGAACTTCTCGCCTACGACCTGGGTGAGGTCGGCGCGGATTTCGACGCGGCCGTCGTCGGTGGTGTGGGCATTGACCGTGCTCAGAGACGTGTCGTCGGCTGCCGATACATCGGTGCCGGAGACGTCGGCGAGGCTGTTGGTGACGGCTCGGGCGAACTTGAGCACTTCTGTCGGCGTCGCGCCCGAGAGCGCTTGGCCGATGAGCTCGATCTCGTACCGGGAGCGCTCGTCATCGGAAATGTCTTCGGCGCAGCACTTTTCGATCTGGTTCATTCCGCGAATGATGGCGTCGACGACTTCGCTTGCCAGTCTCCCATCGGCGGCATGACGAGCCAGCGCGGGCAACGTCGGCAGGGCGTCGACACTGCGCATGGTGCGAAGAGCAGCGGCCGGTGCATGTCCTGACTCGATCAGCAACTTCTTGGTGGTGCTGCCGGCTTTCTGAGCGACGCCGAGTTCGTCGAGTTGTGCTGCGTGGGTGACGATCTGGTGGTCGACGGTGTTGCGGATCAAGCGCAGCGTCTCGAGCGCGTCGAACGTTGATCGGCCCGTGGGGTCGTCGGCGGGTGGGGTGGTCTCGATGAGCTGATCGAGAAGAGTGGCGAGCTCTGGCATGACTCCAAGGTACAGGAACATTCGTTCGATTTCGAGGAGTTTCCACAAGCCGGTAACCGCGAATTCATCGACTGTGCAGCGTTTTTCGTCGACATCGTGGTAACTGTTGTCAGTAATTGACTCCAGTCACACCCGTTTCGAGTTCGCGCCCAGAATTGGTGATTCGCGCCATGACCACGAGCCCCACGGGCGGTCAGGTAGCGGCCTTCGTGATGCAGACGAACGCCCACTCGGTGCTCGTCATCCCCACAGAGATCGGCGGTCGCCGGCAGGTCGAAGTTCGGCGACACCTGCGCGAGTGGCGCGTGGACCTCCTTGCGCTCAGCGGGTCCGCCGTAGCCCGCCACGCCGATCGGCCTGCGGTCGGTGGTGTAAGCGGCGCCTTGCCGTGCCCCGCCAGTTGTCCCCGTTGTCGGCGATGCCGCCTGCCACGCCGACCGTGCCGACGGGTCCTCAGGTTCGACGGGTGCAACGGCCAGGCCGCCGCCCGAGGGTCGTCCCTCACGAGGTTGATGAGCGGTCCGACGCGTCGGCTGGCGCACCCGTGCCAAATCGGTGGGCCCAAAAGCGGAGGGCGCAGCCGATGACGGTGGATGCGCCGACCGATCACTGTCACCGACGTGGATGGCCGAGGTCTGATGGTCCGGTCGCGAGGACACAGAGCGTCAACACCGCCGTTGTCAAACGACCAGAAGTCGACGCAGTAGCACCGCGCGACGTCGACGTGGTCTCGCGAATGGACTCACGACGATCCCGCCGCGACTGCTGACTGACAAGTAATACTTGTCGATGACGTTTCGCGGTGGCCCTACCGCCCAAACGTCTCGACATTGTTGCCGAACCACATGGAACGTTTGTGAATAGCTGCAGCACAGCGTCTTTAGCGTTGCGACATGGTCAGGTGACCCACTTTCTCAGGTGTGACATCAACTACAAATTCGTGCCGTAAGTCGCGTGACTTCCGCCCACATCGCGGCTCAGGCGGCGGCCCAGGGCGACGCTGTCTGTCTACCAAACTATCTCTGCCGCAACATAAAACGAAACACAGCTCAACCCCGCGTCGAGCCCGAAGCCAGCACCGCCACGGCCGCGGCTCGCAAAATTCGTGCAGCCGATGCGCTTCATCAACTTTCTTTTTAGCGTTACTCTCATTCCAGTTCGCGATTCGGTTGCCAGGGGAGGCCCGCAGGGTTGGCACCGGAGCCGCGTCTGGCGTTGGAGCCCACTGCTCAGGCGCCGTCCTGGGGAGGATCTCGATGACTGTTCTCGATTCAGTCGTGCCCGCGTCGCCGCCATCTGCGGACGTCGACGCCGACGCGGCTTCGACGCCGGCGCAAGGTGCGGCTCGTCGCACATGGCGAGCGACGCTGACCGCGCCGCGTGAGATGTCGATGGGCGCCCGGTACGCGTCGACGATCGGTGCGGGCATGCTGGCGTTCGCGCCGGCCATCGCTGCCGAGTTCGACGCGCTCCGCCAGGGGTCGCCGACGGCATACCTGCTGTTCGTACCCCTGTGGTGTCTGATGATCGCCTTCGGGCTCGACGTCTCGTCGCGGGGCCGTGAGATCGGTGACGGCGAGTTCGACCGCATCCTGGTCGTCGTCGTGGGCGGCGCGCTCGGACTGACCGCTGCCCTGGTCATTCCGCGGATTCCGGCCGTCGCGGCGTTCTGGCACGCCGACCTGATCCCGCTCCTCATCTGGGTGTTCGCGGCGTCGATCGTCATCTTCGGGATCCGACGCGTTGTCCGCGACTACCTCATCTGGCTGTTCCTGCTGACCTGCTTCCCGCCGAACTACCTGCTCATGGGGCAGGTGCTCGGCGGCACGACCGTCGCCTTCGGTGCGTTGTCCGTGGCGATTGCCCTCGTCGTGACGTACATGTCGCTGCGTCGGCACCCGCGGGTCGCCCTCGCAACTGCGGCGCTGTCCGGCGTCGGCGGCGCGGTGCTGGTTGCGGTACTCCACGACATCCCGGTCCTGGCCTACACGGTTCCCGCCGGTGCGGTGACCGCGATCGCAATCGTCGTACGACACCGGTTCGGGAGAACGGGCTCGGCACGCGCCGGCCTGCCCAAGCAGTCCATCGCCACCCTCGCGTCGGCCTGGTTGGTGGCACTGATGATCCTGGCGGTGACCCCGTTTGCACCGGAATCGCCGAAACCCGTTGTGTCACCGCCCATCGGCGAGGAGTGGCTGGAACAGTTGCGGACGCTCGGTATCGGGATCACCGAGCCCGAGGTGTTCGACTGGGGTCCCCGGGTCATGGGGTCCGAGGGTGACGTGCGCCGGTACCGGGTCACGACGGGGCAGACCGGCCCGGAGAACAGGCCGCTGTCCACCGCCTATCTCGACGTGTTCGCCACCGCGGATCTGGGCCGCTTCTCCAGTTACCGCCGTGGTCTCTGGTACGAGACGGTGCCGCCGGCGACGATCCACTCGACTCCCGCCTCTTCGGACGGCCGACACACCCGGCTCGGCAGCATCGCCAACACCCTGGAGTCGGTCCGCACCTCGGATCACACACTGTGGACCGGTCGATTCTGGGGTTGGCGAGTTCCCACGCCAGCCGGTGAGCGCTACATCGCCGTCTACCTGATGGCCGCGCGTGATCAGCCGGGTTCGTCGAACGTCGCGGAGCCGAAGCCGCCCAGCTATGCCACCACCGTCGCCGAACCCATCAGTTGGCTCATCCGCGGTGGCGACGACACCCCGGACCCCGTCGACGACTCCGACCTCGATGTCGCGCTGACCGATCTCGCGTGGTCGATGATCGACGCCGTCGAACGACCAGCTCGGTGACCACCCCCGACGCGGGACCGGTCATCGACGCGCGGCATGTCTCCACCCTGTCGGCACGACATCCGTTGAGCCGCAGGCAGCGTCTCGGCCTCGTCGTCCTCGCGATCGTGACCGCGGCAGCGTTCCTTCTGACCTGGCGGGTCTCACTCGCGGTCATCCTGAGCATCTGCGCTCTGTACTTCCTGGTCTCGAGCGTCGACAAGTTCGTGCTCGTCACCCGCGGCATGTCCGGCAGGGGAGTGCTGAGGGTGTCCGACGACGACGCACGCGCGATTCCCGACGCCGACCTGCCGGTCTACACCGTGCTGTTGCCGGTCTACGGCGAACCCGAGATCGTCGCCAACCTCGTCGCCGGTGTCGGCAAGATCGACTATCCCGCAGACAAACTCGACATCCTGCTGGTCCTCGAGGCCGACGACCACGAGACCCGGGCGGCCGTCGAACACGCCGACCTCGACGGGATCACCCCGGTGCTGGTCCCGCCGAGCGAACCGCGGACCAAACCCAAGGCGTGCAACGTCGCCATGGATCTGCCATCGGAACGCAGCGACATCGTCACCATCTACGACGCTGAAGACATCCCGGATCCGCTGCAATTGCGCAGAGCGGCAGCCGTCTTCGCCGCGAGTCCGCCCGAGGTCGGCTCGGTGCAGGCCCGGCTCGGGTACTACAACGAGCGCGAGAACCTGCTGACCCGATGGTTCGCCATCGAATACGACCAGTGGTTCTCCTACATGCTCCCCGCATTGAGTGCGTCGAAGTGTGTGATCCCCCTCGGCGGGACGTCGAACCACATCCGCACCGACGTGCTGCGGGAGGTCGGCGGATGGGATGCCTACAACGTCACCGAGGACGCCGATCTCGGAATCCGGCTGGCGCGCTACGGATACCGCACGGTCGTCCTGGACTCACTCACCGGCGAAGAGGCGAACGCCGACGTGGTGAACTGGGTGCGGCAGCGCTCGCGCTGGTACAAGGGTTATCTTCAGACCTTCCTGGTGCACACCCGCCACCCGGTCGACATGGTCCGTGAACTCGGACTCGTTCCGGCGCTGCGTATCTCGAACCTGACCGCGGGCATGCCGATCGCCAACACCCTCAACCTGCTGTTCTGGACGCTGCTGCTGGTGTGGTTCGCCGGGAAACCCGATTTCATGCATTCCCTGTTTCCGGGTCCCATCTACTACCTGTGTGTCCTGATGTTCACCGTCGGGAACCTGGCCACCATCATGCTGGGCGTCGTGTCGACGCGGACGCTCGGCAAACCCCATCTACTCGGTGCCGCGCTCCTTGTGCCCGGTTACTGGTTCCTTCAGTCCATGGCTGCGATCAAGAGCATGGCGCAGCTCATCTACAAGCCCTCCTACTGGGAGAAGACCGTGCACGGACTCTCGGCCATGCCCGGTGCGTCCCGACCGCCGAAAGGTCCTGAGAATGTCTAGCAACAGTCCTGTCCGCCTGCGACGCCTCCTGGGAGTGGTCCTGGCGACGCTGATCGTCGGGATGGTAGCTGTTGCTCCGGCCGCGGCGGCCCCGGGAGACGGCACGACGACGCTCAATTGGCGACAACTGGGCATGGGCACTTCGGTGACCATCGACGGCGCCGACGTCCCGGTCGGCGTGAGCATCCCGGTGCCGCAGGGGATGTCGCCCACCACCCTGACCGGTGTGGTGGCGTCGGCAACCAACGTGTCCGACGCCTTTCTCCAGGTGGCCCGCACCGACGGCACGATCATCGGCACCGTCGTCGTCCCCAGGTTCGGTCCGCGGCAGCTCAGCACCCCGTTCACCGTGCCACTGACCGCTGTTCCCGTGGGTGACAACGGTCGCGCGGATCTGCGACTGACGCTGCGCAACGGGACCGACGACTCGGTGTGCGGACCGGTGCCGGAGGTCGCGCTGACCAACCTGAACGTCGCTTTCCGGGGCGCCGCGACGGTGCCCTCCACCATTCAGGATGTGTTCGGGACGGTGGTCAACCGGGTGACCGTGTACACCCCGGCCAACCCGAGTGCCGCGGCCGCGCAGACCACGCTCGGCGTCGTCGCCGCTGTCGCGGATCACTATCGCCCACAGCGTGTTGCGATCGACGTGGTGGAGTCGGCAGATGCCCGGCTGCCGCGTGTGGCCAGTCCGCTCGACCGCGCGGTCGTCATCCGCGAGGAGGGCGGCCCGGGGAGTATCCGGCTGGAACGTGCGGGGCAGCCCGGGGCTGCGCTGGTGATCAGCGGTGATCAGGATTCCCTGCCCGATCAGGTGGCGCTCTTCCGCGACGGGCTGACCGACCTTGCCCAGACAGACGCTGCTGCAGTCAAATCCGTCGGAGACCGCGAGGTGCAGGGTTCGGATTCGGTGACCTTCGGGGAGTTCTCCGATCGGTTGTCGGTGGAGGCTCTCGGAACCGCCTCGCTGGTACCGGGTTTCGATCCGACGATCCTCGCCCTCGGTCGGCCCGGCGCGGTCGACGTCGCGCTGAAGGCGCGCTACACCCCGGTCCGCGACGACGAGCGCGCGAATGTCATGGCCGTCACCGGCGGCGAGATCCTACACACGAGTGCGCTGGATGCGTCCGGATCGCTGGACACACAGTTCACGATCCCCGCCGCGCAGGTGGCGGCCAACGAGCCGCTCGAGTTCCGGGTGTCCTACGAGCCGGCCCCGGGCGCGTGTTCGCCTCGCAGTGTGCCGCTGACGTTCCAGATCGATCCGTCGTCGACGGCGTCGTCGAGCACGACTCCCGTTCGGATGGGCGGTTTCTCGTCGGTGCCGCTCGGGTGGCAGCCGACCGTCCAGGTCGCGCTGGACAACACCAATCCGGCGCAGCTCGACGCCGCCGCCGAGCTGATCGCGTCGGTGCAGCGCAGTTCGGCCACCGCACTGTCGCCGGTGCTGGTGCCGCTGGATCAGGCGATCGCCAGCAACACCGGCGCACTCGTGGTGGCCGACGCGGCGAACGCCCGCCCGCTGAATCCGCCGATCAACACCGAGGACTCGTCGACGCTCGTCGACCTCGCGGCACAGATCCGGCTGGCCATCCCGGACGGGCTGGGCACCATTCAGGCGTTCTCGCAGAACTCGCGCACGGTGGTGCTGGTGAGCACCTCGGGGTCGTGGGATCTGATCGACCCGCTGTTTGCGTATCTCGATGATCAGCAGGGAGATCTGGCGAACCTCCGCGGTGACGTCCTGGTGGCCGGACGCGCGGGTCAGCCCGAGCTGATGACCGTGCGGGCGGACGGTCCGCAGGCCGAGGTCGATCAGGTCGGTACCAGCTGGGTGGTGTGGCTGGGTGTCAGCGCCGCCGTAGTTGCGATCGCAGTCCTCGTCGCGATCGCGATCATGTTGTATCGCAGACGCTTCGGCGGCTCGAGCGGTCCCGCTGACGGCTCGACTACATGACCGTCGAGCTTCACGACGACGCCTCGGCACCGGCGGTCGGTGTGCAACCGCCGGTGACCGAGGGCCGTCGACGGCTCACCGCGACGCAGTGGTGGGGTATCTCGCTCTTCGCCGGTCTGGTCGCCGGGTATCTGGCGGTCGGTGCGTACCTGTACCTCGCTGTCGGCTACATCAATCCCGACGCGAGCAGTCGCGTGGGCAACGCCGGGTTCACCATCTGGAGCCGGGACCCGCACCTGGGCGCGATCGGTTTCGTCTGGAATCCGTTGCCGAGCCTGATCGAGATCCCGCTCGTCGAACTGTCGTCGCACTGGCCGCTGAACCAGTGGCCGGAGCTGCGTCGCGTCGGATTCGCCGGTGCGGTCATGAGCGCGGTGTTCATGGCCGGTGCCGGGTGGCAGGTTCGGCGCATCGCCCTCGATTACGGTGCCGGCCGTCTGCTGCGCTGGATCGCGATCGCGGCATTCGCGTTGAACCCGATGATCATCCTGTACGCCGGGATGGGCATGAGCGAGGCCCCGTTCCTGTTCTTCCTGCTGTGGTCCTGCCGTCGAATCCTGCTGTGGGTGAACCGATCACGTGTGCTCGATCTGGTCATCGCCGGCGTCGCCCTGGGTTTGGCGTACCTGACGCGCTACGAGGCGCTACCCGCGGCTGCGGGCGTGGCGGTCGGGGTGTTCGTGGTGTCGACCCGACGGCACCGTCCCGAGGAGCCGTCCGGACTCGCAGCGTGGCGGGCCGGCGCGCCCTTCGGTGTGCACGACGCGACCATCGTGGCCATGCCCACCGCGTTCGCGTTCGTGGTGTGGGCGGGCCTCGGCTGGCTCCTCGACGGGAATGCGTTCTCCCAGTTCTCCTCGCAGTACGGCAACTCGGCGCAGGTGGAGGCGGCGGGGATCGTCTCGGCCGAGGACGTCGGAGCAGGGCCGCTGGCGGAGGTGATCGTCGCCAACCTGCTCGGCATGCAACCACTGCTGTTCGCGGTGCTGCCGGTCGTGGCCTGGGTCGCGGTCCGGTTGCGGAGGGTCGACGCGGCGGTGCCGGCCGTCGTGTTCGGCTCGGTTCTGCTGTTCCAGATGTCTGCGGTGATCCTCGGCTCGACCTTCGGCTGGTTCCGCTTCTACCTGGCGTCGACGCCGCTGATCGTCGTCGCGGTCCTAGTGGCGTGCGGGCCCGGCTCGCTGCGCACCCGCCGCTCCTTGAGCAGCGACCGGAGCTTGCGGAGGTCGCCCACCCGCCGCTCCTTGAGCAGCGACCGGAGCTTGCGGAGGTCGGACACCCGCCGCTCCTTGAGCAGCGACCGGAGCTTGCGGAGGTCGTGTGTCGAAAGGACCACCCTCACCACCCTCATGGCCCTGGTCCTCGCGACCTCACTACCCGTGACCGCGTCGTCGATGCTCAACCCGGCGCTGGGCAAGGAGGAGTACGGACTGCGCTCGGCGTTCTGGCCCGATCGCCACCCGCCGTCGGAGTTCTGGTTCTACTGGTTCGGCGAGGTCTCGGGCAACGTCGCCGCCTGGCTGGACAGCCAGAATCTGCCGGAGGGCTCTGTTCTCGTCGACACCTTCGGGGTCTCGCGCGTCTGGCTGGAGTCCGAGCGGCCCGAACAGTTCGTCGTACGCAGCGACTTCGACTTCTTCGCGAAGCTGAACGCACCCGCCGAGCAGGGCGTGCAGTACATCCTCACGCAGCGGCCGACCGGCCTCGGCTCGCTCGACGCCATCAACGTTCGCTACCCGACCCTTTGGGACGACGGCGCCGGCATCGCGACGGTCGCGATGACGGTGACGACGCCGACCGGCAAGCCGCAGTTCCGGATCTATCGGATCAAGGGATCGGACTGACCGTCACGGATTGACCCAGAAGGTGGCGGCTACCGGCGTGCTCAGGATGATGTTCTCTTGCGGGTAGTACTCGCCAGTCACCACCAGCTGGCCGGCTCCGGTGCGGATGGTGCTGCGGCGGTGGGGGTAGTCGTACGGGATCGAACCGGTTGCTCCGGTGGTGAGATTGCGCCAGTGCCAGCGGAATCCGTAGCCGAGGGGATATGGGTAGATCTGGCCACGTCCGAAGTACACACGAGGCTGGGCGAGTCCGGCGCCGCCGATGCCCCAGACCACGCCGGGCACCTGCACTGTGACCGAGTGGTCCAGCCTGGGATGGGGCGGCGGTGGCGAGGCGGTTGCGGTGGCAGATGCCGACCACAGCGGCACGATGACCGCGAACGCGAGCATCAGCGAGAGGATTGCGCGACGAATTGTCATTCCGTGACGGTAGCGCCCGCTGGTTGAGTTTCCCGCGTTATTTGAGCTGCGAGTGGCTTCGACGAGGCCAACCGTCAAGAACCCCACCTACGCCTGCAACTCGAAAGCCTTCAGCACGGTCGTCGTCCAGATCTGCTGGCCGGCGGGGTTGGGGTTCACGGTGTCGCGCAGCAACGGTCGAAGCGCGGCGGAATCGGCGGGGAACGCGGAGTACACGTCGATGACCTGGATGCCTTCGGCGTCCATCGCGGACGCGTAGCCCTCCATGATGGCGTTGGTGGCGCCACCCTGTGCGGGGCTCTGCTTGATGGCCACGAGCTCGGCGTTGGGGTACTTCTGGCGCAACTCGGTGATGAGCGGCTCGAGTTGTTCGGCGAGCGGGGTGTTCGGGTCCTGGGTGTGGCCGAAGTTGAGCAGGATCAGATTCGGGGTCACGTCCGGGGTGATCAGCTTGTCGAGATTCTCGAGCGCGTAGTTGGCATCTTTTCCGGAAGCGCTGCCGTTCCAGAAACCGATCGGGCCGTTCGGGCCGTCGCCGAGCCCGACCATGGCGCCGTAGTCATTGGTGGTGGCATTCCAGAACTTGGTTGCCATCGGGCGTTGGAGTTTCTGGCTGATCGTCGTCCCGAGGGCGGGCGCCCAGCCGTCCCGGGCGGCACCGGTCGAGTCGCCAAGAAGAACGATGGTCCGGGGCTCAGACGGATTCGCTTCCGCGTCTTCGATGAATTCGAGGGTCGCCGGCTGCTCGAGGGGTGCCATGCTCGCGGGGGTCACGCCTGCCGAAGATGTCGACGTCGGCGCTGTCCGATTGCTGGACACGATGAGTCCGACGATCAGGATGACCGCGCAGACAACCATCACAATCCATGCCCAGATCGGCGCGGAACCGAAAACGCGTTTCACAGCGTTCAACATCTACGTAATCTCCAACTCGCTTGAGGCCCCCCAGCCAACGTTGTCACCATAGCGGTCGTTGTTTCCGCGTGCGCGTGACGCCGAACCCGATGTGATTCAACAGTCGGTGGGGGCCGGTACTCCGGCGAGTCGGTCCCGCATCCAGGTGGCCATCGCGGGTCCGGGGTCGACGCCGTGTCCCTGCTGGTCGTGCCGGACCCGCATCAACTGGTCGCCGAGTTCGCAGGCTCGAGTCAAGGTGTCTTCCATGACGTCGACGGGGATGAGTGGGTCGGTGCCGCCGTAGAAGACCGCGATCGGGACATTGGTGGCGAGCCGCGGTAGGGCGTAACCCTCGAGTGCGTGGGACAGGGTTTGCGCTGCACCCGGAGTCACTGCGTTCAGTGCGGCATCATCCGGCACCGACAGACCCGCCAGCGCCGTGCGATCGGCCGAGCAGACCGGCGCGGTGTCGGTGCTCAGTCCGGTCAGATGGTCGCCCGGGCGGACGGCGGGCTGGGCTTGGGCGACGCCGTGCACCACCAGCGGATACAGGAATCGTTGCGCGCGCGAAAGACTCCCTTCCTGCGCGCGGGTGACGAAGTAGCCGGCATCCAGCAGGGGAGCGACGGCAACCGCACCCACCAGTTCCCCGGCGCCATCGCCGTACTGCGCGAACTCTTCCGCTGTCGACCATGCGGCACCTCCGCCTTGAGACCGGCCGACGGCGAACCACCGGCCCCCGACGCCGAGGTCGGTGGACTGCGCGGCCCGGGCAGCGTCGATGACGTTGTATGCGGCGGTGCGCGGTTCGAGGTAGGGATGAGGTGCTTGTTGGCCCGGCCGCGCTCCCAGTCCCTGATAGTCGGTCGTCACCACGGCATATCCCGCGGTGAGGAAGTCGGCGACGGCACCGAGATCCCCGAACATCGAGTCCTGGTCCGACGGTCCGCAATCCCGGGTGATGCCGGTGGTGCCGTGCGCGTACGAGATCAAGGGGTGGCCGCCCGGCGGGGGAGTCGATCCGGGGACAAAGAGTGCGCCGCTGACGGTTGTCGATCTGCCGTCGAGTCCTGATGCCGATCGATACACGAGGCGCTGAGCCGTGACGCCGGGCGGTAGCGCGGCGAACCACGCATCCGGAACGGTGTCGGTGCCGACGATCTGACCGCGCGCACGTCGCACGTCGGCAACCAGCACGGGCGGAGGTGACGGCGGTGCGTCCACCGCCACCGACGCGACCGATCGCGCGGATTCGCCGGTCCCGGACGTCGAGTCGCAGGCGGCCACAGAACCGAAACCCAGTGTCGCCACGACAACCCATACGCCCGCCGTTCGGACGCGGCGCCACCCTCTTCTCACCTGAGAAAGGTATCCCGGCGATTCCCACGGTTTGCTTCGACGTATCTGTTTGCCCGATTCTCTAGGGCGTGGAATCGATCACCGGGACCCGTCAGGCGGGCGCGTCATCTCTCGGTGAATACGACGACGCCGATACCGTCGCCTTCGCGGCAGCTTCCCGTCGGTCCGCCGATCCGCCCGCGCCCGAGCGCGATCCACTTGCGGTGGCCGCGCCGTCTGATGCCGAGGTGTATGAATACCTCGGCCCGCAGATGCGCTGGGTACAACTCGTCCTCATCGCCGCATTCGTCTTGGTGTCCATTTCCCTCGCCGCTTTCGCGACGACCCATGTGTGGCTGTCGCCCGTTCTGATCGTTCTTCTCGCCAACGTGATCGGAAACGCACTCTCGTTAGTGACGGGAATGAACCGTCGACGGATCACGTGGCGGTCCCACCAGGGCCGGGTCTCGAACTGGCGGCCCGTGGACCGGACGTATCCCAGCGTCGACGTCTTCCTCCCCACCTGCGGTGAGAGCATCGCGATCCTGCGCAACACCTATCAACACATCGCGGCTCTGCGGTGGCGCGGCCCGTTGAACGTCTACGTCCTCGACGACGCGGCCCGGGGCGAGGTGCACGAACTGGCTGCCGAGTTCGGATTCACCTACGTCGTTCGCCCGGATCGGGGCCATCTACGCAAGGCCGGCAACCTCCGGTACGCGTGCACCATCAGTCGCGGCGAACTCATTGTCATCTTCGACGCCGACTTCTGCCCGCGCTACGACTTTCTCGCCCATCTCGTGCCCTACCTCGACGACCCGCAGGTCGCGATCGTCCAGAGTCCGCAGTGTTTCTCGACGACCGAGACGATGAACTGGATTCAGCGCACGGCCGGCGCGACGCAGGAGTTCTTCTATCGCTGGGTCTTGCCGTCGCGGGATCGGATCGGAGCCGCGAACTGTGTCGGCACCTCGGCGGTCTACCGGCGCCAAGCTCTCGACCGCGTGGGAGGTTTCGCAGCGATCGAGCACAGCGAGGATCTGCACACCGGGCGGCTGGTCCAGCAGGCTGGATACAGCATCCGGTACGTGCCGGTCGTGTTGTCGCGCGGTCTGTGTCCATCGGACCTCGCCGGCTTTCTCAACCAGCAGTACCGCTGGTGCCAGGGGACGCTCTCGCGCGTCCCTTCTGCGCACTCTGAGCGCACCCTCCGACAACGCATCGCCGACTGGGCCGGCGTCTTCTACTACCTCACCACCGCGATGAACGTCTTCCTCCTCTTCCTCCCCGGCGTCATCATGGCCGCCTTCTATCCGGAGGACGTGCGCCCGGAGCAACTCGTGCCGTTCCTTCTGGGGCTGTGGGTGTATGTCGTGTTGTTCCCGCTGGTGTCGAGAACCCGCTGGCGGTTCGAGGTACTCCGCATCCAGATGGCGTACAGCTTCGCCCACGTGATCGCGATCTGGCACAAGCTGATCGGCCGCGAGATCGGCTGGGTGCCGACGGGTGCGATCGGGAAGTCCAATTCCCTGGCCCGCTCGATCAGCGCGCTGGGGGCGATCACGCTCGGTACATCGCTGCCGGTGTTCTGGGTGTTCATCATTCGCGACGTGATGCAGTACGGGCTGGGCCAGTTCTGGATGATGGTCGGGCTCGTAATGGCCTATACCTATCTGGCACTCCCGCTGTTCGTGGAGTTCATCAGAATTCTGCGTCCTCGACGTGCCGGTGAACCCCAGCCCCCTGAGGTGCGAGGAGCGAAAGCCCCCCTGCTCCCTGAGGTGCGAGGAGCGATAGCGACGAGCCACGAAGGGCCCCGCAAGTCAACTCCCGATCCCCACGGAGACCGCCCACACGTCGCCACCAAGCGGCCGACGACGACCAACTGGAACCGTATATCGGCCTGGGAAGCTGTCGGATACACCTGCGTGATCCTGTTCATCGCCGCGCTGGCGCTGGGATGGTTCGACGTCATGCTGCCGTGGGATACGCAGTGAGCAGACACAGAGCCGGGGGAGCGGTGCCGATCAGCGTCGATGACGCGCCGACAGTTCCGCTCCGTGCGCAACCGGCGGGCCCGGCACCTCAACCTTTGGCGCCGAACACCTTCTTCGACGACATCGCCGGACTACGTGGCATCGCCGTCCTGCTGGTCGTGCTATTCCATTCGCACGTCCCGTTCCTCACGGGCGGATTCGTCGGTGTCGACGTCTTTTTCGTGATCTCAGGGTTCCTGATCACCGGGCTGCTGGTTCGCGAGTATGAGCGGAACGGTCGAATTTCGCTGCGCAACTTCTTCGCCCGTCGGGCCCGGCGCATCATCCCGCCGGCGGCGCTGGTGATCGTGGTGTCGATCGTCGTCGCCGCGTTTCTGATGCCGTTGCTGAAGGTGTTCAAGCAGGCCATCGACCTGCTGGCCGCGGCCGCGCAGTTGTCGAACTGGCATTTCATCGAGCAGAACGCCGACTATCTGGCGGGGGCCATCGACGGCAGTCTGGCCACCCATTTCTGGTCCCTCGCGATCGAGGCCCAGTTGTACTTCGTGTGGCCGTTTCTGGTGATCGCGGCGGCGGCCCTGGCGTTGCGCACGCCGCTGGGCCGGGTGTTGTCGGTCCGATGGTCGGTCGGGTTGGCGGTGCTGATCGTCAGCGCCGTGTCCCTATTTCTCGCCATCGTGATCACCGCGACCGATCCAGCGACGGCGTACATGGCCACCTACACGCGGGCGTGGCAGTTCGGCGTCGGCGGGTTGGTGGCGATCGCACTGCCGGCGCTCGCTCGTTTCGGCGGGCACAAAGTCGGCCCTCCGATTGCCTTCGCAGTCGGCTGGGCAGGTCTCGTCGCCGTACTGGTCGCGGGCTTCGTGATTGACGCCCAGACGCCATACCCGGGCACGGCGGCGCTGCTGCCGACCTTCGGCGCTGCATTCGTGATCGGGTCGGGCTGCATGGTGGGCACCCGGTCGGTGTTCGTCGGTCATCTCCTGGCGACGCCGCCGCTGACGTTCCTCGGCCGGGTGTCTTATGCCTGGTACCTGTGGCACTGGCCGGCGATCGTGCTGTACGAGGCGGTCGCGGGTGCGTCGAGTTGGCCGGTGTTGCTGCTCGTCTCGGCAGGGTCGCTGGTGCTGGCGACGTTGTCGACGATGTTGTTCGAGGAACCGCTGCTCCGTAATCGCGAGTTGAAGCGCAATGCGTCTGCATCGATCTCGCTGGGCCTGACCGGGGTGGTGGTGGCCCTCGCGGTCACGATGACCGCCGGCGTCGTCACCGTGCAGCTCGCGAGCCGGGACACCGTCGCCAACGCGGCGCTGACGTACCAATCGGTCTTCGGCGCCGAGGCGAGCGAACCGAGCGGTCCCGTCACGCCCAACCCGTTCCAGGCTTTCGACGACCGGCCGCAGCCGTTCGAGTGTCTGATTCCAGTTGGCGACGTGAAAGCGCAGGCGGATTGCGTCTTCGGCCCGGCCGAAGGTATCCCGGTGGTCCTGTTCGGCGACAGTCACGCTGATCAGTGGGCAGATGTTGTCCGCACGATCGGCGCCGATCATGGGTGGCGAGTCCACCAGTTCACCAAGGCGGCCTGTCCGGCACAGCACCTACGGCCGCAGCGCGGGATCTTCGAGCCCTACGTCAAGGCGGACTGCCAGGAGTGGCGCGAAGCGACGTTGCGGCGGATCGCCGAGGTGGGGCCGCGGATCATATTCGTGTCGTCGCTGTCGACGTATGTGCCCTCCCGCGAAGCCTCGCAGGCCGCGTGGGATCACTCGCTCACCCAGCTCCGCAACACCGGCGCGAACTTGGTGTACATCGCGGACACCCCGTACCCGGGCTTCCAGGTCGCCGATTGCATCTCCGGGTCGATGGACGACTGGACGCAGTGCCGATTCGACTTCGACGACTACCCGCGCGTCGAGCCCATCATCGACGCCAGCTCGCGCGACGACTACCGCGACATCACCACGGTCAACGTCAACGACTTGCTGTGTTCCGGCAACTCCTGCTCGGCCGCGCACAACAAGATCCTCTTCTACCGCGACGATTCGCACCTGACCGCCACCGCCGCGCGGGTCCTCGAGCCCGCGGTGCGTAAGCAGCTCGACCGACAGCGGTTCGACTACAACGGGTAGCGCTCTCTGCTCCCTGAGCTTGCGGAGCCGGTGCCTACCCCCTGCTCCCTGAGGAGCGGCCGGAGCTTGCGGAGGCCGCGTCACGAAGGGTCGAGCCTCCTCGCTGGTTGAGCCGGCCCCGAGCCTCCTCGCTGGTTGAGCCGGCCCCGAGCGAAGCGAGGCGCCGTGTCGAAGCCACCTGATGACCCGTCGGCGCTGGCTGAGCCCGGTTCTCGCTGGCTGAGCCCCTTCCCGCTGGCTGAGCTTGTCGAAGCCCCCCTACTCCTCCCACCTCCGCCGTTCGCGGGTGCGGACACAGGCAACACCTGCAAGTACAACCCCGGCAATGCACAGGATGTCGGACTCCGTGAATCCGCGATCGGGGGTCAACGAGATCAGCACCCGCCCCTCAATCGGACCGTTCCCGAAGAACCACGCACCGGACAGAGCAGCGAGAACACCAGCTACCGGGTAGCTCGGACGCGCCAGGCTCCACGCGCCTGTGACGAACAAGAGGTTCAAGATCACCAGCGAATGGAAGACAGTCGGCGGGATGGGCTCGGGCGGCATCCGACCAGTATCAGGTCATAGGCGCCGAGTTCGCGCTGTCGAGAGCCGCGATTCGTGCCCGCTTCACAGTGACAACAGTCTCAGCGACTTTCAGCTTCTGATCCAGCCGGCCAATCCGTCCCGAAACGCTTGCGTGCTCGTGGGCGTCGAGTTGAACCGCCAGTCGCACTCTTTGTCCATTTGGAACCACAGGAAACCCTCGATACGCTGGCTGTTCTCCATGACCGCAAAGAAGTCCCTGATCCACGCTGCCTTGCTTTCCGGGGTCTCACCCTCAGCACACCCGACCTCCGTGACGAGGATCGGAAGCAGGGGGTCCAGTCGTTCCAACTCGGCGATGCTGCGACTGAACAGTTTGTCCGCAGACTGCCATGTGTGGCCTGGGGAGGCGCCGAAGTTGTACCCGTCGAGTCCCAGGTAATCGACCTCGTCCGCGCCGGGATAGCAGCCGCCGAAATCGCTGGTGCCCTCGGTGATCGCGTTCGGCGCCCAGACAAAACGTACATTCGGGGCCATCTCGCGGACGATCCGGTGCATTCGTGACCACGCCGCGCGATATTCGGATTCGGTATTCCGACCGACCCCAATCGACCACGGGTACCAGGGTCCGTTCATTTCCTGAGCAAATCGTAAGAGAATGTGATGGCCCCAGGAGCCGAGCTGGTCGGCCCAGCGGGTGAGGTCGGCATCGTGCCGGCCCTCGACGAGGGCGGCGAGGGAGTACTCCGGCTGGACCGTACCGCCGCCGGGCCGCCAGGGCTCAAGCGTGAGCATCGGGGCAATCTGTTGCTCTCGGACGGCGTCGAGGGTCTGGACGGGTAGAGAGTCTCGTAGAGATGCGTAGACGTGCAGGTAGTCGGGTTTAGCCCCTGTGAGTGCCGTGAGCTGGTCGATTGGCAATCGAGCAGTGTCCCCTCCGGGGGTGACGACAGGAATGAAGGCCCCCCACGTGTGTGTGGCTGGCGGCAGTCGATCCGGCGCATCAGGGGCAGCGCACGCGGCCAGCGCTGCGGCACCTCCGAGGGAGGCGATGAGCAACCGGCGCCGCGATATACGCACCTCGATCGAAGCGGGCGGGACGCTCGTCATACCGACATTGTGACGTGCCGCGCCGGACTCGGGCCGGGTGGCTTCATGCCTTTGAGCGTTAGCGTGTTGTTCACCGGATCGAAACGGGACCGAACATTATGCGAGGACAAATTCCATCTGGCACCGTTCGCAAAATTTGACAACCGAAAGTGGGACCAGATATCGCAAAGATAACGAGAATGGTTCAACCCCCGAGAATTTTAGAAAATGCGACTACCCGTTACCGAAAGCCCACGAGGGCAACCGTGCGACGGCTATGACACTCGTCACACTAGTGTATGGGCTCGGGCGAAACCCGCTGTAACGCAACGGTACTAGTCAACGTCGGTTGTCGCGCACCGTCCGTGCCCTGAGCGGCGGGGTTTCGAGTTCGACGCACCGGGTACCCGCATGCCCCTCCATGGTCGAGGAGCAGGTCAACAAAACTGCGACAAAATTGTCGCCCGGTCGGACTACAAGCGATTCACGAGTTGTAACTGTGACCATCCTGAAATAGTCTCACCGAGAGCCGTGTAGCCGATTGCGTCTCGGGCTTGGTCTGATTTCTATTCGCAGGGCGTACGGAAGCGCACCGCCTTCGAGCTCATCTCATCTGTTGGGAGGTTGGCAGTGGCCTATCGTCCGGCCTACTCGCAGGAGCGAACCTCCGAACGCCTGCGTTTGCGCATGCGTTTCGCCAGCAAAGACCGTGCCCGTGCCAGGTCCTGGATTCACGGCTACGTCGTCCAGCTCGCGTGGACAGATGCCGTGGTGGTCATTGCCGCTGTTGTGCTGGCGCAGCTCGTTCGGTTCGGAGCAGAGAGCGCCCTGGTTCCCAACGGGGCTGCGCAGGTGCCGGCGACAGTCGTCTCCATCGCTTTGGTCATCGGTTGGTTGCTGGCCCTCCGCGCTTTCCAGACGCTGGATCGCCGGATCGTCGGTGCGGGTTCGCAGGAGTACAGCAGAGTCGTCACCGCTTGCCTGGCGCTGTTCGGCGCCCTCGCGATGGTGGACCTTTTGTTCCGGCTTAACATCGCACGCGGGTTCATCGCGATCGCGCTCCCGGTAGGAACGGTCGGACTTCTTCTCTCGCGCTGGTTGTGGCGGCAGTGGCTCGGACACCAGCGGCTGCACTCCAAGAACGTGGAGCGCGTGCTGGTTGTCGGTTCTGAGCAGTCCGGCGTGCCGATGATCGAGCGGTTGTTGGGTCAGCCCAACTTGGGATTCGAAGTCGTAGGCATCTGCCTGCCGAGCCGCGAGGGTCAACGCACCGTCGTGAACGCCGCCGGCACCGAGGTAGCGGTGTATGGAACCTTCGACGACGTGTGCGAGGCCGTCCTGGATGCAGGCGCAACCACTGTTGCTGTGACATCCGCCGAGGCACTCGGACATGATGCGATGCAGGCCTTGTCGTGGGACCTCGAGGGCCTCGACGTCGAGATGATGGTGTCGCCGGGCGTCACCGACGTGGCGGGACCACGCGTGATGGTTCGGCCCGTTGCCGGGCTGCCGCTGTTGCACATTGACAAGCCGCGGTACGAAGGTGCGAATCGGTTTCGCAAGGCGCTGGTTGACAGGGTAGGCGCCGCGCTGATCTTGGTCGGTCTGTCGCCTGTCTTGGTTGCCGTCGCAATCGCGATCAAGGTGGACTCACCCGGACCGATCTTTTACCGCGCGACACGCATCGGCCTCAACAACACGCCGTTCTCGATGTGGAAGTTCCGGTCGATGGTCCAGGATGCTGACGCGCTCAAAGACAACTTGCGGCCGCTCAATGAGGGATCGGGAGTGCTCTTCAAGATGAGGGACGACCCGCGGATCACTAGAGCTGGTGCGTTCATTCGTCGTTACAGCCTCGACGAACTGCCCCAGCTATTCAATGTCGTTGGCGGGACGATGAGCTTGGTAGGGCCGAGACCGCCTCTGCCGAATGAAGTCGAGCGGTACGACGGACGCGTTGCGCGGCGAATGTTGGTCAAGCCCGGCATGACCGGCCTATGGCAGGTATCCGGACGTTCCGACCTGTCCTGGGAGGAGTCGGTAAGACTTGATCTCTCTTACGTCGAGAACTGGTCGATCATGCAGGATGCGCTGATCCTATGGCGGACCGCGCGCGCCGTTGTCTCCAAGGACGGCGCCTACTGAAGCGGGCCGCGCCCCTAACCCGGAACAATTCTGCTCCGGAATTAGGACGAGGGCGGACTTCAACCATGCTGGCGTCAGCGGACACGGGAACTAAACAAGATGGCTACCCATAAAAAGACTGCGAGTGCGCCGCATAGCCGTGCGGCGGTCTCGGCGACAGGAGAACGATGAAGAAAGCGCTCATCACGGGCATCACGGGGCAGGACGGGTCATATCTCGCAGAGTTGCTGCTTTCGAAGGGCTACGAAGTTCATGGGTTGATTCGCCGGGCCTCCACGTTCAATACGACACGTATCGATCATCTCTATGTCGACCCACACGATCCTGCCGCGCGATTGTTCCTTCACTACGGCGACCTAAGCGACGGCGCACGACTGGTAACACTCGTATCCTCAATCAATCCAGACGAAGTGTACAACCTTGCAGCTCAGTCGCACGTTAGGGTTAGCTTCGACGAGCCTGAGCACACCGGGGATACAACAGGTATCGGTTCGATCAGGCTTCTTGAGGCCGTGCGATTAGCGGGCGTCGACTGTCGCTATTACCAAGCCTCAAGCTCAGAGATGTTCGGAGCCTCGCCACCTCCCCAGAATGAGGACACGCTATTCTACCCACGCTCCCCATACGGCGCAGCGAAAGTGTACTCGTACTGGGTCACGCGTAACTATCGCGAGGCTTACGGGATGTATGCAGTGAATGGCATCCTTTTTAACCACGAATCGCCTCGTCGTGGCGAGACGTTCGTAACACGCAAGATCACCCGGGCGGCAGCGCGAATTAAGGCCGGCGTTGAGCAATTCCTCTACATGGGCAACCTCGATGCAGTCCGCGACTGGGGGTATGCGCCCGAGTACGTAGAAGGAATGTGGAGGATGTTGCAAGCTGACGAACCACAGGACTACGTTCTGGCAACGGGCGGTAATAACACCGTGCGTGACTTTCTCACTGCCGCTTTCGAGCACGCTGGGCTCGACTGGGAGGACCATGTTAGGTTCGACGAACGGTATCTTCGGCCGACAGAGGTGGACGCGCTGGTCGGCGACGCGAATAAAGCCGAGAGAGTCCTGGGCTGGCGGCCGTCAATCATGGCACCTGATCTGGCTCGAATAATGGTCGACGCAGACGTCGCCGCACTGGAGTGTGAAGGTAAGCCGTGGATCGATACGCCAATACTTGAGTCGTGGTCATCGTGAACGTGTCCGACAGCGAATTACGTTCGATCGATGAGCTGAACCGTGACGAGGTTATCTACATCGCGGGACACAAGGGCCTAGTAGGATCGGCGATCTGGCGCCTTTTTGAAGCTCAGGGGTTCACGCGTCTGATCGGCCGTTCGAGCGGCGAGTTAGATCTGACCAGGCGAAAAGACGTTTTCGAGTTCTTCGAGGCAGTTCGTCCCGGAGTCGTTGTCCTGGCGGCGGCTAGAGTCGGCGGGATTCTCGCGAACAGTACTTACCCTGTCGACTTCCTGTCACAGAATCTGCAGATCCAGACAAATGTTCTCGACGCGGCGGTGGCCTTCGAGGTGCCACGCCTGCTGTTCCTCGGCTCGTCATGCATCTATCCGAAGTTCGCCGAGCAACCCATCCGCGAGGATTCACTGTTGACTGGTCCGCTCGAGCCGACAAACGACGCGTATGCGATCGCAAAGATTGCCGGAATTATCCATGTCCAGGCTGTGCGTCGGCAATACGGATATCCCTGGATATCGGCGATGCCGACCAACCTCTACGGCCCCGGAGACAACTTCTCGCCAACAGGGTCGCATGTGCTGCCGGCACTCATCCAGCGGTACGACCGAGCGCTCAAGGCTGGCGATGATCATGTAGTCAACTGGGGTAGCGGGTCGCCAAGGCGCGAGTTTCTTCATGTTGATGACATGGCGGCAGCGTGCCTGTTCTTGTTGAACAATTTTGACGGCCCGCAGCAGGTAAACGTAGGAACCGGCGAGGACCACACCCTCAAAGAAGTCGCGCAGATGGTGGCCGAGGCAGTCGGGTTTAGCGGTGAAACGTGCTGGGATGAGTCTAAGCCTGACGGCACCCCGCGTAAGGTACTGGACGTTTCCACGTTGAGTTCGGCCGGATGGAATCCCAAGATTAGTTTGAAGGAAGGTTTAGACGACACTGTGCAGTGGTACCGAAATAACGTCAACCAATTGCGCGGGTAAAATTTCCTGAGTCTAAATAACCTAGCACGTGTGACTGCGACGATTAGGAGATCGACATTCTTACCACGTCTGTTGTGATCAGAGCGCTGAATGAAGGGCAGCATCTGGGTCGACTGCTCGAAGGTCTCGAGAAGCAGAGCCGGGCTGTAGACGAGGTGATCCTCGTTGATTCGGGGTCCACCGATGACACTGTTGAAATCGCCAAAAACTACGGGTGCAGGATTGTCACTATCGACAAGCGTGATTTCTCCTTCGGCCGCGCTCTCAATTATGGATGCGAAGCCGCGAGCGGAGACGTGATCATTCTTCTCTCCGCCCATGTGTATCCGGTCTACGACAGCTACGTTCAGAACATCGTGAAGCCTCTTGAAACAACGAAGGCAACGTTGGTGTACGGGCGTCAGATCGGCGATCACCGCACGAAGTTGTCGGAGCGCCGGATAATGAAGAAGTGGTTCCCGGCGGGAAACGTACGGGCCCAGTCGCATCCATTCTGCAACAATGCCAATGCCGCGACGCTCGCCTCTACTTGGAACGAGTTCAGGTACGACGAGTCCCTGACTGGGCTCGAGGATCTCGATTACGCGAAGCGCCTCTCTGAGAGTGGCTGCGAGATCGGGTATGCCGGTGACGCGCCCATCGTCCACGTTCACGAGGAAAGCTGGTCGCAAATCACGAACCGGTACCGTCGCGAAGCCATTGCGCACAAACGGATTTATCCCGCTAAGCAGATGAGCGGTCCACACGCGGCCCGGCTCGCCGCGGTGAACATTGTCGCAGATTGGATGGAGGCGCTTCGTGAGGGCGAATTCGTAAGTAACGCGTCTGACGTCGTGCGCTTTCGTTCCAGCCAGTTCTACGGCACATGGCAAGGATTCCGTGATCCGAGGCCGACGCACGAACAGCTGATGCGCCGGTACTACTACCCCGCAGAGCTCGTCGACCGTGGCGCGCCGGACGGTATCGGAACGCCAATCGAATACGAGACGAGGAGCTGAACAGTGCTTGTTCGACAGGACAAGAAACTCTCGGTTGTCGCTATCCTTCCGATGCGCCATTCGAGTGAGCGTGTGCCGGGCAAGAATTATCGGCCGTTGGCAGGTAAACCACTCTTCCAACACGTTCTGGATACGCTACTGACGGTTGACTACATCGATCTTGTGGTGATCGACACAGACAGCCCCACAGTGGCCGAGATTGTCGAAGCGCGGTACCCAGACGTCCGAATACTGGACCGCCCAGCCCATCTGCGGTCCGGCGACACCCCGATGAATGACGTGCTGCTCAATACGGTTGAACGTGAACCTGCGGATCTGTACGTACAGACTCACTCGACCAACCCTTTCCTCACACGCGATAGCTTGATGAGGGCGTTCGAGATGTACAGGGACGGCGACTGTGATTCGGTCTTCTCCGTGACGCCCTACCAGGCAAGGTTCTGGTCCAAACAGTTGCGCCCAATCAACCACGATCCTGCGGTCCTCGAGCGAACTCAGGATCTTGAGCCTATGTACCTCGAGAATTCATGCCTGTACGTCTTTACCGCAGAGGGACTGCGGCAGAACAAGAACAGGATCGGTTCGAATCCGTCGGTGATCGAGGTGGAAGGGGTAGAGGCCATCGATATCGACTTCGAGCCCGACTTCGACCTTGCGAATGCAATCGCTGAATCTCGGCTTACCGGGCCCAGTACGTCCCCCGCCCTGGTCTCCCTCTCTACTGGAACTGAAGAATGAAACTGGTCGTCACCTGCAAACAGATGCAAGCAGAGCTTCCGCGCCACAAGGCGACGCTCGAAGATTTCGGGTTCGAGATCCTCGCACCATCTCTTGCGGGAAGGCAACAGTTCACTGCGTCTGAGCTCGTAGAGTTCTCGAGCGATGCGACAGCAGTCATCGCCGGTGACGATGAGTTGAGTGATGAGTTCTTTGAGGGGTGCCCCGCTCTGAAGGTATTGGTTCGGTGGGGTATCGGAACCGATTCAGTCGACTTTGAGTCGGCAAATAGACATGGCGTCACTGTGCGCAATACCCCTGGGGTCTTCAACGATGAAGTCGCTGATATGGCGATGTCGTATGTCCTTGCCTTAGCTCGTCGCACCATTGCGATACATAACGAGGTCGCGGGCGGCAACTGGCCCAAGATCGAAGGCATCACGCTATCTGGGGCCGGCTTGGGCGTAGTTGGGTTCGGCGGTATCGGCCGCGCTATTGCTAGCCGAGCTCTGGCTTTCGGAATGACTGTGCGGGCAGTCGACCCGTTCGTTGACCCGCAAGAGCTCGAAGGGCTTGGAGTGCTGCACACCGACTTCGAGTCAGTCTGCAACGAGTCTCGGTTCGTGGTCCTCGCGTGCCCAGCGACCCCAGAGACCTTTCACCTGGTGGACGAAGGCTTTCTCGCCTCGATGGCGTCCGACTCGTTCCTGGTCAACGTCGGGAGGGGGTCGTTGGTCGATGAGAAGGCGCTGGTCGCCGCCCTGAGTTCCGGGTCGATCGCGGGTGCGGCTCTCGATGTGTACGAAGCGGAGCCGGTGCCTATGTCGAGTGGTCTCAGGCACCTCGATAACGTCATCTTCGGAAGTCACAACGGTTCGAACACTCGCGAGGGGGTCGCGCGGACCAGCGAGAGAAGCGTGCAGGTGTTACTCGAGTCCATGCGTGGTCCCGATCGATGATCGTCGTAACCGGAGCTGCCGGAGACATCGGTCGCGCTGTGAGGTCGCGGCTTGGGTCAGGCGGGATCGAAACTGTTGGATTGGACCTCAAATCGACGGACCAGGTCGAGGTGGGGGTAGACCTGGCTGACCTAGACGCAGTTCGGTCGATTGCCGGCGAGCTCGCAGCAACGTATGAGATCTCGGGGATCGTTCACGTCGCAGCCCATCAGCCCACCGCCGCGGTGGGAACCTACGACCCAATCGTGTGGGACCACGCGATGCGCGTCAATTGTCTATCGTTGGATGTCATGACCGGGGTTTTTCGAAACACCCTGAAACGGAGAAGGGGCACCGTCGTGGCCATCAGCAGCATTCACGCGACGACCACAGCACCGGGAATGGGCGTATACGCGGCGACGAAATCAGCTCTCGAGAGCTGGGTACGTTCGGCGGCGATCGAGTTGGCACCCGAGATCACTGTTAACGGGGTAGCCCCCGGGGCGGTGCACGGTCGGAAGCTCGAAGAAGGGCTTGAGCGGTTCTCACCTTCGCAGCGAGCCGAAGTTCTCAAGGGGATCAGCTCTCGGGCCCCGGCAGGCCGTATCGGAGACCCTGCAGAGGTTGCCGAGGTGGTCTCGTTCCTCGTGAACTCGGATTGCCGGTTCATGACTGGTACTTCTCTGTCGATTGACGGCGGTTCGAGTATCCGGCTAGCCGGAGAATAGGACTCACGACATGGAAATGACGTTCGACGAGGTGCTGTCACCGACCGAATCCATACTCTTCGAGTCTCTCCGCTGGAACCCCGGAGCGGGATGCTTTCAATGGGTGGACATCTTGCGTTCAAAGCTGTACCGATGGTTCGAGAAGACGGGCAATGTCGAGATTGCGGACCTGCCATTTCAGTACCTACCTCTGGCCATACCGTTGGCCGCCGACAGGACGCTCGTTGCCAGCGACACAGAGATCTATGAATTCAGCTGGGCTAGTGGAGATCTATATCGAATTGCGGCCGTACCGGCCTTGGCGTCAGTGCGCCTGAACGACGGGAATTTCGACGAGCGTGGCGATCTATGGGTCGGTTCAATGCACGTTGCCGGTGAAGGCCAGCATGGATCTCTTTACCGGGTCACTCCGGCCGGCGAAGTGATCTGTATGGCAGATCAACTCGGGATTTCGAACGGTGTCGTGCCTCACCCGGCGGGTGGAGTTCTGCATATAGACACCCCGACGCGCCGGGTGACTCATTTCCTGGACAGCGCGGCAGCATCGTCCGGCACCCGCAACTTTGCCTTTTTGCCTGGCCCGGGCGTTCCCGACGGGATGACGCTGGCGCACGGCGGCGTATGGATCGCCATGTGGGGGGGTGCACGGATCGAGCGGTTCGATTTGAGTGGGGACAGGATGGAACCGGTCAGCGTGCCCCGTAGGTTTCCTACATCGGTGGCGTTCGGGGGAGATGCCAACGACCTTGTCGCGGTGACTGCGGCGAGGGGGGATGAAGACGGTCCGCCTGACCCATGCGCTGCACTCTTGGTGGGGCGTATGGAGCCACAAGCCGTATCGAATTCGACGAGCAACGTGATACCGGCACCGGAACGAGTCGGCACCTAGAAGTGGGAGATGCTGAATGGAACTGACTACTGGCACTCAAGACAAGCCGACAACTCGAGCCCGAGCGCGGGAGTTTGCCGTTAACACCTTCGGAGACGCCCGCGTACGCCGAGCAGCGAGTCTTCGCGACCTCGCGGTATGTCGTCTCCGGAATACCGCCACGGCGGAGGGGCGCGAAAATGCCAAGCGCATCAGGTCTTTCAAGAACGTGGCCGCAGGGGAACGATGCGTAATCATCGGGAATGGTCCGAGTCTGAACGATACAGATCTGACCCTGCTGGAGAACGAGAAGACGTTCGGTCTCAATCGTATTTACTTGATGTATGACAAACTCGGCTTCCGTCCGAGCTACCACGTCGTGGTTAACCGACTGGTCATCGAACAATGTGCAGAAGACTTCAAGAGGGTGGATTGTCCTCTGTTTACGACTGCCCGAAACGCGGACTACTTGCGAGGCGGGGCTGATCCTGTGTTCGTGGGCAATCGAGCCGGCCCTATGTTCTCGGGGAATCTGGAGAACGGTATCTGGGAAGGGGCGACAGTCACCTACGTTGCAATGCAAATTGCGTTCTACATGGGCTTCAGTAAAGTCGTCCTAGTCGGCGTCGACCATAATTTCACATCTAAGGGGCCCTCTCATAAAGTGGTGGAATCGCAGGGGGCGGATCAGAATCATTTTGATCCGAATTACTTCGGCAAAGGTTTCAAGTGGCAACTGCCTGATCTTGACCGATCTGAGGTCGCTTACAGCCTAGCTAAGTCCGCGTTTGAGTCCGAGGGGCGTTCGATAGTTGACGCTACCGTCGGAGGCAAGCTGCAGATATTTCCGAAATCTAGTCTCGAGCAGGCTCTTTCGTGACTGGCTCACGCCAGCTAAAGCACGGGTCGAGTAGGCCACTCTTGACGTTGATCACGGTAACGTTCAGGGATCGCTCAGGGCTTATCGATACCTGTCAATCCATCTTCAAACAGCAAATTCGGGCGGACGACTTCGAACATATCGTGGTTGATGGCGGCTCGAACGACGGATCGCGTGAATGGTATCTCGACAATCGCCCAAAGGCGGGCAACTTCGCGATCATCAGCGAGAGTGACGGAGGAATCTACGATGCAATGAATAAGGGCATCGGCTTAGCGTCCGGCGACTTCGTTTGCTTTCTCAACTCGGGCGACGTTTTCCATGACGACTTGGCACTGGGTTTCGTCGCGTCAAAGCTCGAGGAGGGAGACGCCGATTGGTCCTATGGGCGCGCAAACATCGTCGACGCCCGCGGAGAGAAGGTTCGCCCAGCGGTCGGTGTCCTCCCGTACTCACTGCGTCGTCACCTGCTGGGTCGCGCAGTAATCTGCCACCAAGCAGTTTGGATGCGCCGTGCTCTGCTTGAGGAGCTCGGGGGGTTTGATGAGCGATTCGGCGCAGCGGCTGACTACCACCTCCTACTCCGTGCTGCAGCGGTTTCGATGCCTCATGCTTGGGACCGGATTCTGGTTGACTACCTCGCTGGGGGCGTGTCAGACACCGATGTCTATCGGCAGCTCTTGAGGAGGCATCGAGCGCGTGTAGATGCCATGCGCTATGGGAACCTCGCAGCTTCGCTGGATTGGTGTTGGACCGCAGGTCAGGTGCCCTACATCGCACTACGCAAGTCTGCGAAGCGTTTGGTCGGAGGCGCGCGAACTTCGTGAGCAACAGACGACACCTTGCGACAAAGCCGACCGAGTGGGCAGGTCCTATGGGAACGAGCCCAGAGCGGACTGGTCGAAGGATGGGGCTCGCAGCCGCCGTGTACACGGTAGTCGCGCTATTTCAGAAGAGTATGGCGTTGCTACTTCTGCCGTTCGTGACACACGTGATGCCACCGGACGTCTACGGGCTGGTATCCCTCGTCACCGTTGTCGGCACGGTGATCGGCATCCTGCTGTGTTCACCCGTGGAGAACGCCGTTTTTCGATGGGCCGCGCGCGAGACCGCTGAATCCGAAGGAATATTGAGCGTCTGCGCGCTCTACGGCTTAGTGGGCGTACCTCTGCTTGGGGTTGCGAGCTCTGCAGTTCTGTGGAGCCTCGACGGCAAGATTTTGGGTGTGGACGTCAGTTCATGGTCACTCGTCGTCTTGGCCGCATCCTTGATGGCGGCCGGCGTCTACTTCGGAATTCCGCTGTTGCGCGCCCGAGATCAGCTGGCCCGCTTCGTATTGTGCAGCGCATCATCGATCATCGTGAACTTTTCCCTGAAGATTTGGCTGGTTTTCATAGCCAAGATGGGGCTCGAAGGCTGGATCCTCTCGGAACTGGCGTCGTCTGCGACGCTGTACCTCTTCGTGTTGGCGGTAGCCAGACCGCGCATCGCGGGTATCACCGGCGCTGTCTTTGGCACGCTTGCACGATATGCGCTACCCCTCTTGCCTCACAGGCTCGCGTTCTGGGGCCTCACTTCCCTGAGTCGGCCAATCATGGCGATGACCGCGTCGCTCCACCAATTGGGACTCTTCTCCCTAGCGGCGAATTGCATGGCAGTGTCAGCACTGCTTGCCGGAGAGATCAATAGGGCAGTTCTTGTCGAGTATGGACGCGAGAACGTCACCGCCCCGACGCCCGTCACTCGTGGTGTAGCGCGCGTACAGCTCCTTGTGGCGCTTGTCGTTCCTGCCTCACTTGGTTTTGGTGTCGCGCTCTTCGGGCCATTGATATTCGCCCCTGAATATGAGGGTGCGTATCCGGCGATGGCCGTCCTGCTAGTGGCGCAGTGCGCATATGCGCTCTATCTCGTGCCGATGAACTATCTGTGTCAGACGCTCGGGGACACACGGTTCTCATGGCTGTCGTCCTGTGCCGGCGCTGCGACGGTGCTTGGCATCCTGCTCGCCCTGGGTGATGGGACCACCGCAATAGCAGCAGCGGCGGTCACCGCGCTGGGTTACATGGTGATGGCGGTTGTGGCGTTCCAGACCTGTGCGCGATGCGGAATGCGAGTCGCCTGGAGAAGGCTTACGCCGCGTGTCTGGGTGTGCACTGTACTTGTTGTCTCATTTAGCTTTTCTGTTATCGCGCTGGCGAGTGCGAACCGGGATGTCTCAATTGGTGTTGCCGTGACGGGGCTCGCGCTCCTTGCTGGGATGATCGGCTACTCCTATCGTGCACCAGCGCGGTTGTTCAGTGACAGCTACGCGGATGAGCAGGAGGCGACCGCCGGATGGACGCGGTAATCGCGCTTAGAAAGGACTTTCGCGATGGCGAATAGGGATTATGTAGACGTCGCGTCCGTGCCCTTCAGGGTCGCCACGTGCGACAGCGCCGCCGACGAAGTGCTGAACCTGGCTAGAGCGCGGGTTGCGCAGCCGGTGAGATTGGCGAATGCGTATTCGCTGGCCTCAGCGTCCAAATCGCCGGAGTACCTCCGCGTCATGTCGG
Source organism: Gordonia sp. SCSIO 19800 (assembly GCF_018132775.1). NCBI lineage: Bacteria > Bacillati > Actinomycetota > Actinomycetes > Mycobacteriales > Gordoniaceae > Gordonia > Gordonia sp. SCSIO 19800. The sequence goes on from NZ_JAGRQM010000003.1 coordinate 274,157, forward strand.
GCGTGGGTTCGACTTACCCGGATGGGGCACCGGTGGTGTGGTTCATGCGCCTCTTCAGTGGGTCGCGCCGTCCAAGCCGTGTGCGCGGGCCCTCTTTGTTCAGACGCGTGCTCGACAAGAGTCGCGACACCGGCCTTCGGCACATGTTCGTCGGTGCAACTGACGAGACGCTGACCCGTTTGACAAAAGTGATCGATGATGAGTACCCGGGAGTCAAGGTCGGGGGTGCTTACGCGCCGCCCTTCGAGCCGGTTTCCGATTCTTTCATCGACGACATCGCGCGGGCTGTCTGTCACCACGACTGTGACCTCGTCTGGATCGGACTAGGCACCCCGAAACAGGACCTCGTCGCGGCTCTACTGGCTGAGCGGGTCAACGCTCCGTGCGTCGGCGTGGGAGCCGCATTCGACTTCGTGGCGGGAACCGTGCCAGAGGCGCCCGTGCTATTCCAGCGTTTGGGATTGGAGTGGCTCTACCGGTTCGCATCCGAACCTCGGCGGCTGTGGCGACGGTACACGATCGGTAACCTTCGATTCTTGTTTGCCGTGGCGAGGTCCAAACTTAACCAACGCGCGAAAGTTCGATGATGGCTCCAGTCGCACCCCTTCTTGGTTTCCTGAATCAATTCGACCTGCTGAGTCCTGGTCTGCCAGTCCGAAGAAGTTGCGGTATCGTCTACCTAACTCAAACTCCGATCGGCAGTATGTTCTACTCAATCCCCCATGCCGTTTCGCTCTGGTTTAGACGTAGGCGTACCGTGCAGTTTGACTCGATTGGCGGTTGTAATACCCATGATGGCTTCATCTCAGGGCTCTCAGACATTGAGTCCCCTGCAAAGTTTTTTCGAGGTTCTGCGACGCGGTTGGTATATCGTCGTTCTCACGGCACTCCTTGGAGGGGGGTCAGCAGTTCTTTTGAGCCTCTTGCAGGAGCCCGTCTATCGCGCAAATGTGGAACTCTATGTTACGTCGGGTTCTGAAGAGAATGCGCAGAGCGCGTACCAGGGCTCGCTGGCCTCCCAGCAGCGAGTGTCTTCGTACGCTCGACTAGTGACTGCGGAACCAGTGTTGGCTGAGGCCCTGCAATACGGCGGCTTGAGTATGTCAATTGATGATGCGAGTTCCAAGCTCAGCGCAGATACGACGCCAGAAACTGTGCTTCTAACTGTTAGTGCGGACGACACCAATCCGCAGACGGCCGCAGCTCTCGCGAACGGCGTCGCGAGGGCGATGACCGAGTTTGTAACCGAATTGGAGAAGCCTTCTGGTGGTGGTAATGCCCTGGCAAAACTGACGGTGGTAAAGCCTGCAAAGGTTGCTGACGATCCCGTGTCGCCGCAGGCTCTTCGGAACCTGTTGATCGGGTTGGTCGCTGGCACCGCCGTCGGCGGCATTGTCCTTTACATCCGGCGGCAACTCGATACAAAAATCCGCTCGCAGGAGGACCTGTCCGAACTCACTGACTCTCCTGTGCTCACGGTTGTTCCTCGCGATTCAGACCTCGGTGCCGGCCGGGCGTTGAACTTCGGAGTCGGCGCGTCCTCGGCGGCTGAGGCGTTCCGTCGTCTGCGTACCAATCTGAGTTTCGTGAGCGTCAACGGCCCCGTTACGCGCCTTGTCGTGACGAGTGCGCGGGAGAGCGAGGGAAAGACGACGTCGGCAGTGAACGTCGCATCCGCGCTCGCGGAGGCCGGGCACTCCGTGGTGTTGGTGGACGCCGACCTGCGGAGGCCGCGAGTGGCGTCTCGGCTGAGAGTGGATTCTTCGGTAGGGCTTTCTGATGTGCTTCGTGGAACGGCGTCCTGGAGAGACCTTGTGCAGCCGAGCGGTATCGACTATCTCGATGTATTAAGCCCAGGCCAATCCCCGCCCAATCCGGCTGAGCTACTGGGTTCCCGGCGTGCGAAGGACTGCATCGCTGAGTTGTCGCAGCACTACGACTACGTGATCATCGATACGCCTCCGGTGCTGCCCGTGACAGATGCAGCTGTGGTTGCCCAACTCGTCGATGGCGCACTGCTTGTGGCTCGTGCAGGAACCACGCATAAACGGGAACTAGCGAACGCGGTCTCGCAGCTGGACGCCGCTCAGGTGCCCGTTCTCGGGCTGATCTTGAACGATACGACCGATAGGCACGGAGGCTACGGGTATGGGTACCGCTATTACGGCGAGCCAGGTCAGTCGGTAGAGGCGATCGAGGCTGTAGTCGATCCACCAGTTGGTGACGATCGTGGGAAGCGCATCGGTGTGTAGGTACTACTCAAATTCCTTGCCCCGGTCAAAGGATGAACCCTACGAGGCGCTGGGCGACGAAACCTGGATGAAAAGGGCCCGGGAAGAAGAGGCCGACCGGTCTAGACAGGGTGGCGTCGCGCATTTCCGGCCGGATTAGCGAGTTTGCGACACCAGCCCATTTGCGCGGGACGCTGCTGGCATTGGGGCCGGTGCCGGTCAGCGCAGTTCGTAACTGGGTTCTGACGATAGCTACTTATCCTGCTGCTGGCGTGCCTGTTTCGCGTCTCGGTGGGAGCAGTCCCCGACTTGTTATCGGGGACCGTCATAGCAGACGCAGACCGGACCCTTCCAAAGATCGTCTGCGGCCGTAGTTGGCGAGAATTGTAAGAGTCCGCGGCGTTTTTGCGCTGATCAGTAAGGCTGCTGGGGAGCGATTAGTGGTTTGTGAAAGTCAATAAATAGGCCCGCGCCAGCCGCGGGTGTGATATTAGACCGTGAGTAGTGGCGGGCCCGGTTAGCCACCGTGATGGACACAATCCAGCCGCGGTTCGCCCGCTGTGAAGCCTGGCAGCGGTTGTCGACCGAGGCCGCCGCCGAAGGCGACGCCTCTACTCTCGAACATGGGTCAATAACTGGGATCCCGACGCACGGCGGTCAGTACTCGGTGCTGATCCGCCGCAACGACACCACTGGCGATCTCGCGTTCTATCGCTGCTGCAGCCCGCGCCCTGCCACTCTCGGCGAGCTTGTACGAGTGGCCGGGCGACGCTGGACTGTCGAGGAATCGTTCCAAACCGGCAAAGGGTTGACCGGTCTGGACCAGCATTAGGTCCGCGCCTGGCGCGTACCACCGCCGCATGGTGCCCTATCGCGACATGGATGCGATCGCGGGGCGGGCCACGATAAAGTGGAGACGCCAGACGTGCTGCGCGAAAGTCGGTGAAGTATTTCAATGCAAACGAAGATCGTTATGTGTTTCTATCGCTGGATAGCTACAATTGACTTCGTTAGACTGAGTGATTTTTCTCGCCAGATCTCCGAGTTCGGGAAGTAGTCGGTCATCTGTGAGATGCCGATCAATTCAATCTCGTTCACACGCTCGATTGCAGTCTTGCGATCTTGCGTGCGGATGTGGCCTATTTTCCACCGCTGACTGAGGCGGACTCTCGCTTCGAACGGAAGGAACTGAAAACCCGGAGCCATCCAGTGCGGCTCGATAGGAAAATACCGGTACGGTGTTTGGACCCAGTGTCGCGAGGCGCATTGATGGATGACGTCCGCAAGTCGTGCACGCTGCGCGTGGCCACCAACGTGTTCGAGTAAACTGTTGGAGATTGCAAGATCGAAATTTTCGCCGAGCAAGTCGGGCGGTGGGTTGCATGCGTCGCCCTTCACTGCGCGAATACGTGTACTGCTTTCGGCATCGCGGAGGTTTACCACAGTGACGTGTGCCGGCTTTTCTTCAACGTTTCGCCAAAAATCCGGCGTGCCGCCCAGATCGATGATTCGCATCTTCGATATATCGCCGAACTCTTCGAGGAATTTGTTCCATCGTCCCCTCCTGGATCGTGCTGACAGCGACCGGGGGTTGTTCGGGTCGACGACAAGGTCTTTGAGATGGTTCATGGGCGGCATCATGCCAGGAAGGGGTATGCATGTCCGAAAGAGGCGTGCAATTGGTCTGGTTGTAGGACGTGCATGCTCGGATCCAGCGCTATCTGTCTCGCGAGCGCTTGTCGCCAGCCCAGCGTGTTAGCGACGAGCGGATACAGCGACGTGCAGGTGGGGACTGCTGCACGAAGAAGTGGCATCTGATCTGGCGTGCTTCGGGCGGTCGGGGAGGGGGGATTCATCTGTGCCTAAACTGTTCCCTCAGGAGACCCGTCACGATGTGGTCGGGGTAACTCGTCAACCTGGTGCGGCGGGCCGATACGGCCGGTTATGGACAGTCCTGGGTCACAAATCGGCGCGAGTGTCGCGTCCCACGCGGGTGTGTGGGACTGTTTTCGTGTGGTCACTGCGTTGAAAGCTCGATTACCCCGCCGACCGTCGCTGGATCCACTGTTCTGGGCGACCATCGTGGGATGCTCGTTGGCCGTTGCTGTCGGCGCATCAACACTGTGGGCGGGATATTGGCTCCTCGTGCCGGTCGCTGTGCTCGCCGGGGTCGCGATCGCATACTTGGCCTGGAGTCGTTTGAGCGAACGCTACACACTTACAGGTGCGCCGATCTCCCCTAACTTTGCCTTGATGGGAATGCCCACAATCCTGAGCTTGTCTTTCGTCAGTTTCACCGCCGGATTCGCGCTCTTGGTGCTCACCCTCATAGTGCTCCTCTTCTGGCAGCGAGACCACACATCGCGCTTTTACCTCTCCGGAGCCTGCGCGATCATCCCGATCGCAGCACTGCTGATCATTCTGCGACCGAATTACCCCAGCACGATGTCTACGGCAGCGTTCTTCGTCGTCGGCTGCGTCACACTGGCTCGCGCGGTTTACCTGTCGCGGAACCGGACCAGCGCCGTCGTCTCGCTGGTTGACGGAGTGGGCATCTACCTCGTCGTGTCGGTTGGGCTGTGGGTTGCCGGGTTCGGCGCAACGCAGAGCCGCACTGGGGGACTAGAGAACGCGCTGACCGGTGGCGATCGGGTACTTTTTCCTCTTGCCAATTCACTGGCATCCACGCCCGCTATGGCCGGCTTGTATCTTGCCGCCGCGACACCCCTGATGATCCTGCTGCGGCGACACCTCCTATTGCGTGTCATCCCCCTCGCCAGCGCGGTTGCGATCCTAATCCTCAGCGACACCCGAGTCTCCCTTGTGGGAGCAGTCCTGCTTGCATTGTTTGTGATTTGGGCACCTCGCGCGTTCCGCGTGTCGGCCCCGTGGCTGGTCGGGGGAACCCTGATTGTCCCGTTCATCTACAGCAGCATTCAGATGCAAACCCAGAAAATGTTCACGTCTGTGACTGATATCTTCCCGTGGCTATCCCGGTCTGGAGAGGAAACCGCAAGCCTCAATCAACGAGATTACATCTGGTCGCAGTCGCTGCATTTCTACTCCGAGCGAACTAACTGGGTTGATCAGATGCTGGGATTCGGCGCTTACGGCCACGCCGAATCTGGCGCGTCACAGTTCTACTACTGGCGATTCGGCGGACTCGGCCGCGACGATCGGCTCATGACTCCACACAATTCGACCTTGCAACTCCTCCTCGATGGCGGGTGGGTCGTGACCGCCCTCATTGGCGGCTGCCTGGTGGCGGTAGCGATCCTGCTCGCACGTCACGTGCGGCAATCGGTCCTAATGACTCCAGCCCTAGCGATGCTCGTTGTATTGGCGATCGTCAGCATCACCGAAATCGCCCTGTCCCCGGCTCACGCACAGCCGACATGGTGGGTTTTCCTCACCCTGGCTCTCATCGCCTTTGCCAGAGATGAAAGCCAGGACGAGAATCAGACAACATCCCCATTGGCGTCAAGCCAGACGGTGCCGTCTAACCAGATCGGCTTGCCCAAGGTTGTGTCGTAAGCCGTTCCGCCGGGAGCCTGGTTGGCGGTGCGCCGCTGGGCTGTGGTGGACGAGCACGGGCCGATTGGAGCGGCCGCCTTCTTCGCGCCAACCGCTGTGAATGAAAGGTCGGTCCGGTTGCGGGCTTCGCCGCAGCTAGTACGCGGGCTACTCGGTCAGCTGGAGCGTTCAGAGCGCCCGCGCAATCAGATTTGCCATCGCTTTGCTCCCGAGCGGCGTCGGGTGGCGGGGTTGGGTCTGGGACTGCGAGGCGTTGCCCTCGAACCAACGGGCAGCACCAGCGCATGAGTCATGCCCGACTGCGGCGGCGGCCACGTCCACGAACGTCATCGACCGGGTGACGGCGGCGGTCCGGAGGATCGCGTCGAACCGCTTGAAGAACGTCTGTAGGAACGCGGCGTCGGCGTTGCTGATGTTCGCCTGGCCGGGGCAACCGGTCCGCCCGTAGTAGCCGCCGTGGCCGACGAGAACCACGCGAGCGAGGGGTGCTCGGGCGGCGATGGTGTTCAGCGTTGCGCCGATCTTCGGTGCGACTGCTGTCAGGGCGGAGGTCATCCGGTCGGCCATGGCCCGATCGTGTCGGCACCGTGCGTCCTGGCCGAACCCGGGTGTGAAGCAGGAAGAGACGATTGACCACCAGCGGAGGTCGTTGCCGCCGATCGAGAGCGTGACCAGTCGCGTGGACAACGACAGTGCGTTGACCTGGATGGGTCGGGGGCCGAACGACGTCGACTGTCGACTGCTGGCGACGTCTGCCGTCGTGGCGCCGATGCAGGCGACCGAGGTGAAGCTCATCCGGAGCTGGGAGGCGAGGTGGTTCGGGTAGGCGTCGCGCGTACGGCCGCAGCCGTCCGGTTGCTGTGCCGAGGTCAGGGTCGGCGCCGCGGCGCGGGAGTCACCGAGCGCGACGTAAGCGGGTGCCGCCGGCGCGGCGAGAACCGACGGTACCGACACACAACTGATCGCGATGGCGAGAACGGCGACGAGTGCGAGGCGGAAACGGGTCACGGCAGGAGTATCCCAGCCGTATCGGCGAACGTTACGAGGGGTCGGCCCGCCGTCCGACAGCCCGCTGCGATGGCGCCCCGATTGCCGAGCGAGAACAGCCCGTTCGGTCGATACAGAGCATGGCGTCGACGGGCTAGCGTCGATGGAGTCAACCCGCGATCCCGAAAGGACGCTGGTGTGATCCGCGCAACTTTGCCACCGCGGTCAAGGAGCGTCGGCCATGATTGCGCCATGGTGGTGCGACGGCGCGAGTGCGCGCGGATCGGAGTCGTCGATGATCACCCGTCGATCGTCGCCGGGCTGCGGGCGATTCTCGGTGACCAGCCGGACCTGGTGTTCGCGGCCGGCGCGGCCACGGTGTCGGAGTTGCTGGCAGTGACCCGCGATCTCGATCTGGTCGTCCTCGATCTCCGGTTGGAGGACGGTAGTTCACCGCAGAGCAACGTCGACTGTCTCGCCGAACTCGACATCCCGGCTATTGCCTACACCTCCGGGGACGAGCCCTATCTCGTTCGGTTGGCAGCCAGCGCGGGGGTGAAAGCGGTGTTGCGCAAGAACGTTGACGATGACGTGCTTCTGGCTTCCGTCCGGGCGGTGCTCTCGGGCGAGGAGACGCCGACGGTGGATTGGGCGGCTGCGGTCGATGCCGACGACGACTTCGTCGACCTACCACCACAGCTGCGACGTGTCCTCGAGCTGTATGCCGCGGGTGAATCCACTGCCGGGGTTGCCAAATCGATGAATTTGTCCCCGGACACGGTCAGTGACTACGTCGGTCGGATCAGAACGAAGTACGCCGCAGTGGGGCGACCCGCGCCTACCCGGCAGCATTTGATGTTTCGAGCGATAGAGGACGGATGGCTACCGATACCGCGGCGGCTACGACGGCGGAGATAGCGTCTGATCGCGACGTCGCACTCGACGAATCCGCAGGCCAGCGGATTCTGCGGCAGTTCGCTGTGTTCATCGCCTGTGGCTACCTGGTGTACCTGGTGCTCACGGCCCCGGCCATCGTCGCGTCGCTGGAAGTGATGCACATGTGGTGGACGGTCCCCGCGCTGGCTGTCGTGTTCGGTCCCGGTCTCGCGCTGGGGCCGCTCGCGTGGCGAGGGTCGCCTCGAGCGCTACGAGTGTGTGCAGGGGTTGCTGCCGGCGGTTATCTGATGGCGGTGGCCACCTGGGGTTTCGGCTGGAACGGCGCGCACCTTTCCGAGACCACCGGCATATGGTTCTTCTCCTTCTGTGGATTGGCTGCGATCGCCGCCGCGCTGGCCATGCGTCCGGCCTACGCCTTCGTCGTGCTCGTGGTGGTGGTGGTTTCCACCATCACGATCAACTACGTGGCCCGCGGCGTCGCGCCCAGCGGCCTGTTCGTTCCGGACATGGCGTGGGCGTTCGCATTCTCGCTCGTGTACTTCGCCGCAGCTGTCATGGGGATGCGTACCGCAACGGTTCTCGATGACACGCGGGCGCAGGCCTATCGAACGGCGGCGGCCGCCGCGGCGTCGCAGGCTCGCGCCAACGAGCGGCAACGGTTCAATCAACTCACCCACGACGGCGTCATGGCGACCTTGCTGGTCGCTGCTCGCCGCGGGAACTCCACGCAGTTGGCCGCTCAAGCCCAGGCCACCTTGCACGCGCTCGACCGGATCCGCGGCGACACCGACACCGACGGCACGATGACCCCCGACGCTGTTCTGACGCATCTCAGCGAGGTGACGGCCACGGTGGACCCGACCCGACGTTTCGAGGTTCGCCGCACAATCGACAGCTCGGACGCCGGCTATCCCGCCACGGTGGTTCGTACAGTCGCGGCAGCGGCAGCAGAGGCAGTCCGCAACAGCGGCCGTCACGCTCAGGCGTCGACGACCATTGTCTCGGTGGAGATCACGGATGACCGGCTGCAGATAGAAGTAGCCGACGACGGGCATGGTTTCGACCCCTCGACGGTGCCGGCCGACCGGCTCGGAATCGCCATCAGCATCCGTGAACGGATGTCGCAGATCGGTGGCTCCGCCACCATCGAGTCGGCGCCGATGCGCGGCACTCGTGTGTTCTTGGAGTGGGTGCGGTGATGGTGAGCCCGACCGGTGGGCGCGAGGATATTCGCGACCTGCTCGGAATGCGAACGCGCGGTGCATGGCTCATCATCGGTAGCTACCTCGTCGCCATGGTCATCGTGACCGTGGCCACGGTCAGCAGTTACATCACTCCCTGGGTGGCGGCGCTGGGACCGGTCATCCTGATAGCCGCGACGCTCGTCCTCGTCCTCGTTCCCGGCGACCCTCTCCCGTTCGGGACAACGCTGATGCTGACCGCTTCGGGGCCGGTGGCGTGTGCGCTTGTGTTGTCGGCGACCCCCGCGGTTCTGAGTTCGCCTCTGCAGACCTGGATACACGGCGGCGGCACATCCATCTATTGCTTCATGAATGTCCGCGGCCGGCGGATCGCGCCGTGGATCGGCTTGCTCGGAATGGTGCTTGTGTTCGCCGTGTGGGCCGCCGCTACCGGTCGGGGCGCTGCGTACGGCATCAGTTTTGTAGCGATCGACGCAGCACCGCTGGCCATGGCGACTCTCCTGTCGTTCACTCTTCGGCCCACGGCGAAGGCGGTGTTCTCGCTACGGGCGCAGACAACGGAACGCGTCGCCGAACTGGCTGCGCAAACCGCCGGCGCCGATGAGCGCGAAAAGCAAGCACGCCACCTCGATCGCCTCGCCCGCCCGATGATCGAGAAGATCGCGTCAGGCGAACCCCTCACCACGGCAGAGCGAGGAGAGTGCGCTCTACTCGAGGCCCACCTGCGAGACCGGCTGAGAGCGCCGATTCTGTCCACCCTCGAACTCGACGAAGCCGCGTACAGCGCGCGACAGCGGGGCGTGGAGGTCATCTTCCTCGACGATTCCGGTACGCCAGAACAGGACCCCGCTGTCATTGCCTCAGTGCGTGAGGCAGCCGCACACGCCCTGCAAGAAGCGGCGGGCGGGCGCGTGTGCGTACGCATGTGGCCATCCGGCCGGGAAACCGTGGCCTCGGTCCTCGTGACCGATGCCGTCGGCACACGGCGCACTGAGATCACTGCCGGCCAGGTAGGGGAGCGTCCTCGTTTCGGACTGTAGACGCCACCCATACGCGCAGACCGTTCGCTTGACTATCTATGCCCCCCGGGGCGGTGGCACCAACGCGGGTGCCCCCGCAAGATCGGTCTGTTGCGGACACCGCGGCCGTCATTAACGTCACTCCCATCGGCCACAGCAGACTTCCAGGAGTGCAACGATGACGATTCAGGCTCTTGATTCGGTAGGGCGGCCTGCCCTCAGCAAGCGCGAGGTCGAGGTGCTGACCGTGTGGCTCGCGTGTGACTCCAAGCAGCAAGCCGCCCGACGACTCTTCGTGGGTGAATCCACGGTGCATACTCACCTCACCCGGATCCGCGACAAGTACCGAGTCGTCGGCCGACCCGCGCCGTCGAAGATCGCCCTGCTCATCAGGGCCATCGAAGACGGAATCTGCACCCTCGAAGAGATTGCCAGCCTTACTGCGTTGTTTGACGAGGCAACTGAAGTGCAACGCAGGCAACAACATCCGAGTGACGGTCGGAACCTCGCCTGAAGCGACTCCGCGATGACCTGAACGTCGTCAGAGCGCGTTCAGGATCAAATTTGCGATTGCTCTACTTCCGAGTGGCGTCGGATGGCGGGGTTGAGTCTGTGACCGCGACGAATTGCCTTCGAACCATCGACCCGCTCCGGGACAGGCGTCGTGCCCGACGGTGGCGGAGGCCACGTCGACGAAGGTCATCGATCGGGTGACGGCGGCCGATCGGAGGATCGCGTCGAATCGCTCGAAAAATGCCAGCACGTATGCGGCGTCGGCGTTGCTGATGTTCGCCTGACCGGGCCGGCCGGTCCGCCCCTAGTTACGCAGTTGGCTGCGTCAGCTGACGGACTATTAATCCGCAGATTCCGCACACGGAACCATCCGTCGTCGACTCGAACAATCAACAAGCCCGTTGCAGACCGTTCACGCGAACCCTTTACCATGACGGGGGTTCGATTTCGATGCGAGAAGTGGCTGACCAGCGGGGTGTTCCGGTCCGGGATCGCTTGTATGACAAGGAGTATCGGCGATGCCGGCATGGTGCAAGCTGCGGGGCTGGACGCTGCGCGCAGCGGTCGCTGCAGTGATGGCGACGGGGATGACGATCGGCGCGATCGGAGGATCGGCGGAGGTGGCGGCCGAGCCGCCGAATCTCGGTCCGGCGCCCTCCGCGGTTCCCGAGGCCATCGACGCCGCTGTGCCCGCACCGCCGGTGAAGACGTTGCAGCGCATACCTGCACGCTCGGTGACCCCCGGGGCCTCCCACGAGCTGCAGGAACTGCGCGAGGCGGTCATGCCCTCGCCGAGCGGCGACCGGTTCTTCGACCAATGGCCGGCCGACCTCGCACGCCGTGCTGCCGGAGACGTGATCGCCACTCGCGATGTCATGCGCACGGCGCAGTTGCTGATGACGGTTCCGCTGCGGTCGGCTCGCCAGATCAAGTTCCGGAGCGTCGACGCCGGGGATCAGCCGATCTTCGGTACCGCGACACTTCTCGTCCCTGCCAAGGCATGGAAGGGACCGCGGTCGCGTCCGGTGCTGGTTCACAATTCGCCGATCGTGGCGCTGGGCACGAAGTGCACGCCCGGTTACACGCTGGCTCACGGCTATCACTCCGACACCAACACCACCGACCTCATCCCGCCGTTCGCGCAGCTGGCGCTCGACCGCGGCTACGCGGTGATCATGCCTGACCACACCGGACCCCGGATGGCGTACGCCGAACCGTACGTCGCAGCGCACGTGATCATGGACTCGTTGCGGGCGGCAGGCCGGCTCGACCCCGACAACTTCGCCACCGGACCGATCGCCATGCACGGATACTCCGGTGGCGCGATCGCCACGAATGCCGCGGCGAAGCTTGCCGATTCCTACGCCCCGGAGCAGGCCGGACGGATCGTCGGCGCGGCGTACGGCGGCGTTCCGGCCGACTACCGTTCCCTGGCCGGGGCCATGAACGCCAACCTCGGTACCGGGGTGTTCCACGCCGCCATGCTCGGTGTCGCACGGGAACGTCCCGAAGTCCTCGCGATGGCGAACAACGCGGCGCGTTGGTTGGCCACGTCGCCGATGCGGGACCTGTGTACCAGTGGGATGGGTGTCCTGGGTGTGTCGCACATACCCACCCAGGTTCTGTCGGCCGACCCCGATCCTTACCGTTCACCCGTCGCCGAGCGTCTTTTCGCGATCACTTCGATGAAGGATCACCGGGCGACGATGCCGCTGCGGATCTACCACGGGACCTACGAGTGGTGGATACCGGCGAGCCAGGCTCGCGCCCTGTTCGCCGAGCAGTGCGCGCTCAGGGCGTCAGCGTCGTACCGCGAGTACCCGGCCGAACACATGACCGGGATCTTCGCCGGCCTGCCCGACACGTTGACGTGGCTCGACGACCGTCTGCGCGGGAAACCCGCGCGGAGTGAGTGCCGCTGACAGTACGACCCGTTCGACGTCGCCGCCGGCCGATTAGCGGTGGCGTCAGAGCGCCGCGACGACCAGGTCCGCGATGGCCTTGCTGCCGAGCGGGGTGGGGTGGCGGACCTGGGTTGCCGACCGTAAGATGTTTCCCTCGAACCATCGAGCTGAACCTGCGCATGCGTCATGTCCGGCGGCAGGTCCGGCGACGTCGACGAAGGTGACCGACTGCGCGTGGGCGGACTTCTCGAGTACTGCGTTGAAGCGCTCGAAGAACCGGAGGACGAACGCGGCGTCTGCGGTGCTGATGTTGGCTTGGTCGGGGCAACCGGTCTGCCCGTAGTAGCCACCGTGACCGACGAGTACGACCCGCGCGTGGGGAGCGCGTCGTCGGATCTGGGTCAGCGTGGCGTCGATCTTGGGCGCGAGCGACGCCAGGCCCGAGTCGATTCGTCTGCTCACCGACGTGTTGTCGCGGCAGCGCGCATCGTGGCCGAATGTCGTTGTGAAGCAGGACGACACCAGCGACCACCACTGCAGGTCGATGCCGCCGATCGACAGGGTGACCAGACGTGTCGAGCGAGATAGCGCGCGAGTTTGGACGGGCCGCGGGCCGTAGAGCGTCAGCTGCGGCGTCGTCGTGACATTGGCAGTGGTGGCGTTGACGCAGGCGACCGACCTCACGGCGAGTCCGAGTCGCGAGGCCACGTGTACCGGGTAACCGTCCGGTGTGCGCCCGCAACCGTCTGGGCGCAGGCTGGAACCGTTGGTGGGCGCGGCAGCGCGCGAGTCGCCCAACGCGACGTATGCGGGAGCACTCGGTGACGCCGTCGCCGGCACCGCCAGCGCGGTGCCGAGCAGACAGACGAGGGCTGCGAGAGTCGCGATGCGGACGCGGGACATCAGGGAGCTGTGGCCGTCGATCATGTTGGTGCTTCCGGTTCTTTTGTGGGGCTGGTCTGGGGTGGGGCAGTACGTCAGGCCCGGCACAAGGCCTTCAGGTTCTGCTGCGAGGTGAAAGCGGAAATAGTCACCGATCCGTCGCCGGCGAGCTTCGCCAGGTATGTGCCCTCGTACTGAACGGCTTCGTCCGGGTACCTCGTGGCCAGGTCGCCAAGTGCGGCAACAGCTTCCAGGCCGCCGGCAGGACCACGGGAGTTGATCAGATTCCTGGTTCGGTACAAGTCCGAGACTTGCTGCCACGCGTCGCAGACATCCTGCTTCGTCGGGGTGGCGTTCCCATCCGACGCGCTTCTGGGCTCCTCGACCGTGACCTGCGCGCCGTCGGGCCGCTTGCACCGGATGACCGGCTCGCCCGCCTCGGTTTCCGCGGCACCGAGGATGTTGCATCCCCATACGTCGATCTGAGCCCCGCGATCACCGCGTTGGGTACGAGGATCGTCGACGTAACGTTCGACGAGCCGGAGCGCGGTCTGACAATCAACACCCCTGGCGACGACCCGAAGCTTCGGGAAATCGGCTGTGGGCCCGCAGTTGTCGGCCTCGTCCTGCGAAGCCGGTTTCGGCAGGCACATGCACAGGGTGAGAGTCTTGACTGTACCGCTGGCAACATCGCCGTCGTAGGAAACCTTGAGCGCGATACCGCGGGGTTCATCTGCGGCGAAATGTGCTGTGGACGTGGCCTTGTCGTCACGAACCGGCTCGCCGAACAGTTCGACGACGCGACTCATCGGAGTGCCGACCGTCACCCCGTCGACTGTCGTGACCGCCGATCCGAGCGGGCGGATCTCGACCAGGACGCCGTCGGCGAATACCCACTCGCAGTCCCGCCAGCGCACGACTACGCGGTCGCCGTCCACGGTTCCCGTGGACAGCTCCGGGAAGCCAGGTGTCGTCGCTCGGATCTCGTCGGCCCGAGACCCCAGGTTGACCCCGGCCAGGCCGGTGTTGGTCAGCTTCGCCGACGCCGAGTCGGCGTCACGGGCGGCGGTGATCCGTGCGGCGAGCTGCTGCGAGTTGTCTGCCGTGATGTACACACCGCCGCCCTCGCGGGCGATGCACTCCAGCTGGGTGTTTGTCGCACGAAAGCCGATGGTGCTGATCGTGACGTCGGGGTAGCGAGCGCGCAGCTGCTGGGCCGTGTCGCAGGGATCGGGCGGGCAGTTTGCCTCTCCATCGGAGACCAGAACGACGGACCCTCCGCTGCCCGCCAGCAGCTCGACACCTTGGGTGAGAGCCTTCGATAGCGGGGTCCATCCCTGGGCCTCGACACCGGCGATGGCTTCGGTTGCTGCCCCCTTGTCGATGGGTGCCAGATCCATGATCGTCGTGACGTCCTGGCAGCCGGCCGCCTGGCGCGTCGTTTTCGCGCTGAGCGTGTTCCCGTAGGCGACGAGTCCGAACGGTGTGCCGTCGGGGAGGCCCGTCGCAAAATCCGTCACGGCGGCGCGTGCAGCGTCGATGCGGGGGCCGGGAGCGTCGGCAGTCAGCATCGACTCTGATCCGTCGAGCACGACCACGACAGGGGAGGTGTCGGCGGACGCGGTCGTGCTCTCCGACGGGGAGCTCGGGCTGCCGTCGCCCGACGTGCTACATGCGGCCACAAGGAGACAGAGGATGGCCAGAGAGCCCAACCGGGCGGATAGCGTCACCTGAGAATCGTAGTCAGGCACCGTCGTCCCACGAGCCCCGTGAAGACAGAGTTCGTCCGATCAGGTGACACCGAGTCTCGCTGTGCTTCAGGCGAGTTCGGACATTTCCCGGCGAAGGGCCAGACTGAATCCGCGCCGACTCGGGCGCGAAGGCAGGCGGTCGTGCCTCCGGTTCAGAACGGCCGCGCGGGCAGAACTACTGGTCTGTCATCGGGTCGGTATTCGGTCTATCTGAACTGCGGCGCGTTTCAGATGAGCAAGCAAGCAGAACCTGTCCGTCTTGGGGAGCTCGTCTGGCACGCCGATAGGCACTTTGATGGAACCGCGAGGCGGTGCCTGGCTTAACTCGGCACTGGACCTCTTCGGATCGTCATGATGGTGCCCCCACCAGGGCTCGAACCTGGGACCTGCGGATTAAAAGTCCGTAGCTCTACCAACTGAGCTATAGGGGCAGGGCCCCGGCGAGCCGGGGCGTCGATGAGTTTACAACGTGTGCAAACGGTGCGAACGTGACCCTCGGTGTGCGTGTCGTCGAGCTGGTCGCGATGCTTCGTTTATGGGGCTGACCAGTCGATTTGTGGTTTGCGCGAGACCTGTCATAAGCTATGCGAGCTCCCAACGGAGAACACGACCGGCCCCCTTCGTCTAGCGGCCTAGGACGCCGCCCTTTCAAGGCGGTAGCGCGGGTTCGAATCCCGTAGGGGGTACGCCTGCGCGGCACTCGGCAACGAGGACCGCGCAGATAATTTAACAAGGCCCTGTGGCGCAGTTGGTTAGCGCGCCGCCCTGTCACGGCGGAGGTCGCGGGTTCGAGTCCCGTCAGGGTCGCCAAAGGTTTCGGTTCATCGTCAACCGGTACCTTCCGGCCAGGTAGCTCAGTTGGTACGAGCGTCCGCCTGAAAAGCGGAAGGTCGTCGGTTCGATCCCGACTCTGGCCACCACAACGATCCCCAGCAGTCTGAGACTGCTGGGGATTCTTTGTTCGAGCGAACGCTGGACGTGTGAGACGCGAAGGTTCGAGCCGTGATTGTGGTCCGAATCGCAACGGCCACAACGGATTCACCCGATCGTACGACGCACGCGAGGTGCGAAATCTCCGTGACGCGGGCATGATGGTCCGGTGAACGCGATACCGGGGGGTACGCCGCGTCTACCCTCACATGCCCAATTCCCGGAACAACCCAGCCACGGCTCGGCGCGGCATACTGCCGACGCCGAGAGTTCCAGCCCACCGACCTACCGGTACGAGTACAAAGACCCGTACGCACCCATGTCGACCGCCAAACAAGTGGTGCTCGGGTGCGCGATCTCGTTGGTGCTCATCGCCTTTGCGGTGGCGGCGTTCCTCATCGGGCAAGGGTGAGGTTCTCGATGTAGGTCGCCAGGTGGTTTCGACTCGGCGCCTCGCTCCGCTCGGTGCCGGCTCAACCAGCGGGGGGGTGGGCGGCTCGCCCAGCGGCTCGGTGCCGGCTCAACCAGCGGGGGGGGTGGGCGGCTCGCCCAGCGGCTCGGTGCCGGCTCAACCAGCGGGGGGTGGGCGGCTCGCCCAGCGGCTCGGTGCCGGCTCAACCAGCGGGGGGTGGGCGGCTCGTTGCCGGCTCAACCAGCTGGGAGTGGGCGGCTCGCCCAGCGGCTCGTTGCCGGCTCAACCAGCTGGGGTGGCGGCTCGTTGCCGGTTCAACCAGCGGCCGGCTGCTAGTTCGACCAGCGCGGGGTCGAGGGGGTGATTGCTCGGCCCCGCGCTGGACTTGTCGGCGGCTCCGCCGAGAGGCGAGGAGCCGGCGCGACCGCCAAGTGGCTCGGTAGGGACGTTGGATACGTTGTCGTCGGTCGGCTTTCAGCTGTCAGGCTGCCGCACCGGACTCGGCGTCGCTCGAATCAGACGAGGTGTCACTATCGGTGTCTGACACGTCTGAGGTGTACTCGGCCGGAGTCGATGTGTCGGCATCGGAGCTTGTGTCAGACGGCTCCGAGTCCTCCGACTCGGGCTCTGCGGAGTGCCGTCCGCTGCCGGTGAGGCGGTGCCGCCCGCCCTCAGACGGGGTCGATTCCGGAGTTGTGTCCGAGTCTGCGTTCTCGTTCTCGGGTGCGCGATGGCGTCCTCCGGACGGGGTCACCTCGGCGGGGGCGTCAGAGCTCTCGATCTCGGCTGGCGCGGGCGACTCGGTCAGCGGTTCGCCCAGGTCCGCCGGTTCCGCGAGACGCGCGGTGACCGCGTCCTCGTCGTCGGTCGACGAAGACTCCACCGGCACCGCGGCGTTCGACTCGGTCGGCGTCACCAGCGGGTAGAAAGCGTTGTTGACCGCGTCCCACCGCTCGAGATCGGCAGCGCTCGGTTCGATGCCCACCGCGTCGTTGAGGATCATCGCGACCAACGTGAGCGGGTGGTGTTTCGGCTGATAGACGACGTACGTCGTATTGCCGTCGCGGCTTTTCATCGTCGTCGGCGCTGTGGTGTAGTCGATGAGATTGCCGTAGTTCTCTTCGCCCAGGCCCGAATGGATCGCGATGAAGCCGGCCGCGTTGACGAGCAGGGAACTCACCGGCCTGAGCGTTCGCCACTGGAAGTTGGCAACCGGATCGCCGACCACGATGACGGAAACCACGGGGAGATCGTCGCCGGTGGCGCCGGGATCGCGGGCTCCGTTGCTCTCGGCGCCGAACAGTTCGAACACTGAACCGACGACGTTGTTGTCGGCCCACGCCTTCAGGCCCCACGGGCTCCGCGGATCGGAGATGAGCAGGATCGTCGAGTTGTCGACGTCGATCCCGTTCGGCTGACCGACCGCGATCTCCGCAGCATTGCCCAGGGCTTCGGCGCCTTGCGAGTAGCCGGTGTAGACGACGTACGGCTGCCCCTCGGTCTGCTGTGCGAACGCCCGCATGACTTTGAGGTTGTTGTCGACGGCGACATCCCGAGAGGCGTCGTAACTCGGGGCGAAGAGCGGCAGAACTGCGCCGGACCGGCCCGAGACAATGGGGCCTAGTGCTTCGGGGTACTCGATGACCAAGACCTGACGACCGGCACGGAGTCCCCTGATGCGCGGGAACAGGGTGCCGTCGTCGGTTCCGGGGGTCACTACCACGATTGTGTCCCCGTTGACATGAGGGAACGTCGTCGACAGCCAGTCCGGACCGAGCCCGTCGTCGGGTTCCGCGGGTCGGAACACGCCGTCGTCGTTCAGTCCCTCGATGGTGGCCAGGGTCTCGGCCGAAATCACCGGCGCGGCCGACGCGGTTGTGGGCAGTGCAGTCGGTACGACCATGCCGAGGCACAGCGCGCAACCCACCGTGGACGCGCGCAGCGTCCGTCGAAATCCGTTCATGTCTTCCCGCCCTTGCCCCCGCCGCCGACCTGATCACCGGCCATTGGCATGTTTGATTCGGTCTCCACGATCGTGAAACCACGTCAAATGTTCGCAGCCGCAAGGAAGAAGGACAAGTTACCGGCTAGTTTTCACCCGATCAGGGGAACGCTCGTGTTTGTCAGAACGGGGGTGGGTCCAACCGGTCGAGTTCTTCGCGGGCTCGCTTGTTTCGGGCGCGTTCTTGTCGCCGGCGGGCCAGTTTGGCGTCCAGTCGGCTGTGCGTGCGCTCCGGGTTGACGGCGGTGATCACCCGTGGGGTGGGTGGGGCTTGGGCGGCTTGTTCGAACCGGATACGCCGCAGGTTGGGGAAGGTGTCTTCCAGGGTTTCGGCGTCGCCGGGCAGGGTGACCCCTTCGGGGGTCTCGTATTCGGTGACCAGGCGTCCGTCGTCGTCGCGGTATTGCACATCGACCCAGTCCCCGTGGGTTTTGAACAGGTGACCGGGACGGCATTTCGCGTTGAGGTTCTCACTCGACGTCGCCCCACCCCGGGAAGGGTCGATGTGGTCGTACTCGGCGACATGGTCGAGATCGCACGCGAATGCCGAACGCGTGCAGCCGGGTTCGGTGCAGTAGCCGTCCCGGACTCGCACGAAGTCGGCGCACGACGTGGTGGGCCGGTACCCGTTGCCGGGGTGCGTCGCCGGGTAGACCACCGCGACACTCGCGGTGGTCTCGACGGGTCGATCGGGTTCGGCTGCGTCCGTTTTATTTCCGCCGCGGGTGCCGGTCGTGGCGGCGTCTGCTCGGGTGTCCTCGGCTGGTGCCGGGCGCTGGGCGGTCCGCCGCTGGTCGGCGTCGTTGTTGCTGGGGGCCACGTAGGTGGGTTGGGTGCGGGCGGGGGTGACCGGGCTGAGGGTGGCGTCGGGGCGGGCGGCGAGGTCACGGACGTGTTCGTCGCTGATGATGCCGTGTTCGTCGAGGAACCCGACCCCGGGTGCCCCGGCCAGGGTGGTGGCATCGGTGACGACATGGATCACGACTTCGGCGCGGACCGCGTCGAGGACGTTTTGTGGGTCCGGGATGTCGGCGGTGCAGGGCTGTTCATCGTCGCACTGGCAGTCGAAGCTGGTGCGGGTCAACAGCGCGAACATCGCATCGGATCGTCGTATCCCCTGGGTGCGGCCATCCCGCTTGCAGACCGAGTCGGCGAGGATGGCGACGGCTTTGGCCGAGATCCGCACGTTCTCCGCCGACATCACCGCGGTGAGTTCGGCGGTGCCGTCGGGCAGTTCGTGGGTCCATACCCCACGTTGATCCATGGCGTCTTTGCGGCGTTGCCGTACCGCGTCGGGGTCGTGGCGGAAGACCAGGCGGTCGACCATGTCGCGCAGGCGCGCTCGGTCCCACACACCTGTGCGGCGGCGCACGGTGTCGGCGATCTCGGCATCCAACGCGGGGGTGATGGGGTCATCGGTGGGGATCAGTTCGGTGCGGGAGATGACCAACCGGATCTGCCACTGCGCCAGGACCCCGTCACGCAGGGTGTCGGCAACCTCGGGGAGCCGGTCGCGTAGCGCGATCGCCTCATCGATCAGGGTTTCGGCGTGGCGGCGGGACACCCCGGCTTGGCGGGCGATGCGGGCCGCGCAGTCGGCATGGCCGTCCATCACGAACCCGGACGCGCTGGTGGTGATCAGGCGGTCGGTCATCGCCGCGATCGTCTGATAGCGGTGCCAGGCGAGGTAGGACTCGCCGCGACGGGTGGCGTCGAGGCCGGCCATCAACATGACCATGTCGGTCTCTGCTGCGTGGGCAGGATCGACCCCGGCGACGAACTCGCCCGGTAGATCGGTCCAAGCCTTCACCACGCCCCCCGACGCCTGTCCGACCCACCCCTTTCCGGGGTGTGTTCTGTTACCAACCAATCTAAACCCGACCACCGACAAAGACCGGAGGGTCGACTCGCTGGGCGGTCTGGTAGTCAGAAGTATTGGTGTGCAGACCGATTCGTGGGATTTGGCCTGGAGCGGCCCGGTTCGTCTGGTCGCCAAGTGGTTTCGACACGGCGACTCGCCTAGCGGCTCGTTGCCGGCTCAACCAGCGGGGGTGGGCGACTCGCCTAGCGGCTCGTTGCCGGCTCGACCGGCGGAGGGGGGCGCCGGCTCGACCAGCGGAGGGCAGGGGTGGTCGCCAGGTGGCTTCGACACGGCTACTCGCCTAGCGGCTCGTTGCCGGCTCAACCAGCGGAGGGGGCGCCGGCTCAACCAGCGGGGGTGGGCGACTCGCCTAGCGGCTCGTTGCCGGCTCAACCAGCGGAGGGGGCGCCGGCTCAACCAGCGGAGGGGTGCCGGCTCGACCAGCGGCAACGGCCCAATCGTGCCGCTTCCGTTCGTCGGACCGGCCATACTCATTTGATGAGAACTCGCACGACCAGGGTGGTCGTCCGCAGCGTGTACGGTACCGCCGCCGTCGAGTGGTTCTTGATCCTCGCGATCGCGACGATCATCGTCACGCGCCTGTATCTGCACCTCACCGGGTATCCGCAGGTCGGAAGCGGAACACTGCACATCGCGCACGCGCTGTGGGGTGGCGCGCTGATGATGCTGGCGCTCATCACCGGATGGCTGTTCCTCGGGGCGACGGCGCGGATCATCGCGATCGTGCTGGGCGGTATAGGTTTCGGGTTGTTTCTCGACGAGGTCGGCAAGTTCGTCACCCGCTCCAACGACTACTTCTACGGGCCGTCGGCGGAGATCATGTACGTGCTCGTCGTGATGATCCTGTTGATCAGCCGCGTCGTTCGGGATGTCAAGCGGCCCACCGGCGCCGAGGCGCTCGCCAATGCGGCGGTCATCGCGGCCGACGGTGTCGCGCACGGGCTTCCGGAACGTCGTCGACGGCAGGCCGAAGAGTTTCTCGTGGTGGCCGAGGGCAAGGGGCTCGACGCCGAGACGATCGGTCACATCCGAGCGCTCCTCGAATCGAGCGAGGGTACGCCGGACCGGTTGATGCGACTCCGCGACCGGGCGGTCGCCCTGATCCCGGACTTCTTCCGCAGTCCCCGATGGATTCCGGTCGTCGGGTGGGGGTTGGTCATCGCGTCCGCACTCACCGTCATCGTCGGCGTGCTGAGCTTCTACTTCTCCGGAGACCGCAGCGAAGAACTCGACATCTACATCGAACTCACCGGCAGCACGCCCGCCACCTGGATTCTGTTGATCAGCGGGATCGCGACACTCGCCCTGGCGCTTCCGGCGATGGTCGCGCGCCGGCGCGGTGTGGAGCCGGCCGGGCCGCTACGAGGGCTGCGTATCGCCGCCCTGGTGTTCATGCTGTCGAACGCTCTCGTCGACTTCGCGCTCGAGGGCTTCGGTGCCCTGTACAACCTCGCCCTGGGCTTGTTCGCCCTCAGCATCGTGAGTTTCCACCTCGCGCAGGCGTCCGTCGCGTCGGACGGCAGTCGTGATCAACTGAGGGTGTGACTCATCTCGATCGGACTGTGGCTGCCGCGCGTGTCGAGGGCTTCGACCGGCGGACCGCGGACGTCCCGGGCGCACGGGCCGCCTCGGTCGTCCTTGCGGTAGCGGAGAAGGACGGCCGTCAGGGGATCTGGCTGTGCAAGCGTCCCACGACGATGCGACGCCACGCCGCCCAGTTCGCACTCCCCGGTGGCCGGCTCGACCCCGGTGAGGACCATGTCACGGCCGGCCTACGCGAACTCGACGAAGAACTCGGCATCCAGCTGCCGCCGAGCTCGGTGCTCGGGGCGCTCGACGACTATCCGACGCGCTCGGGTTTCGTGATCACCCCGATCGTCTGCTGGGCCGAGGAATACCAGGAGCCGACGCCCAATCCCGACGAGGTGGCGCTGCTGTTCTTCGTCACCTTTGAGGAACTTCTCGTCGAACCGCGGTTCCTCACGATCCCGCAGTCGGATCTCCCGGTCATCCAGTTGCCCATCGTCGGCTCCCTCGTCCACGCCCCGACCGCCGCGGTGATCTACCAGTTCGCCGAGGTGGTCCTGCGGAACCGGCAGACACGGGTCGACGGCTTCGAGCAGCCGGTCTTCGCCTGGAAATAGCCGCTCAGCCGGTGACGAGTCGCTGCTCGGCCCGACGCACGTAGGGCCGGGCTCCCGTGTCGCGGGCCACCCGGACGGCATCCTGCAGGTCGGCGGTTCCATCCAGCCCGACGACCTCGCGCGCGGTTCCGCGGTACAGCGTCGCGGGTCCCAGACACACGAGTCCGGGCCATTGCACCACCAGGCCCGACGACCAGTCGGCGGTGAACGGCTCGATGCGGCGGCAGATCTCACCAGCGGCGTCGCGGTGACGGGAATCGCGTGAGACCGCGTAGAGCGTCTCGATGAGCAGTGGAACGCGCGCCACCACGCGCGAACCGGCCCACTGGTCGGCGTCCGCGGTCAGCTCCGTCGCGAGTTCGAGGGCACGGTCGAGGTCGCCGCTCTCGGCGGCGCCCAGTGCGATCACCAGGGTGAAATCCTCGTCCACCTCTTCCGCGAGCGCATCGAACGGCGGTAACGCCGAGGCGAGCTCGCCGCGGTGCCACGCGGCGATCGACGCGCTGGTCGCCATCGACGACTCGGCGAGAAGTCGTGCACGGTCGGACAGCCCGCCGACCGTCGCAGCGAACCTCGCGGTCAGTGCCGTGCTGGTGTCGTAGTCGCCACGTAACAGCGCGATCATCACCTGCCACCACAACTGCATCGTCTCCACATCGGTACCGCCGATACGTTCGGCGAGCCGGGTGAACTCGGTGGACAGGCGTCGCGCCAGACGCAGATCAGCCGCCTCCACCGCGCAGACACGTTGCAGATGCAGCGCGGTGGCGCGTTTGTGGAGGTCGCCGGCCGACAGTTCGTACAGCTCCCGGGCGATCTTGCGTCGATCCGCCAGACGGTCGGGAACCCACCGGACGAGGAACTCGGCGAGGTCGATCTCGAAATCCACGGCACCGCTGTCGTGGACGACACGTGCGGCACCGAGATGGTCGTCGGCGCCCGGCAAGCCGAGGACGGTCAACCGGGCTGCCTCCGATGCGTGAAGGCGCGCAACCACTTCGGGGTCCAAGGCCTCGCCGTGCGTCAGTGCCTCGCGGGCGAGAGCGGCATGGTCGGTCTGGACGACGCCGTAACCGGACCAGTATCCCGCGACCCCGTTCGGTGCCGACAGCAGTGCGGTCTCGGCGAGCGCGGGCCAATCCCGCGTCAGCCGACTCACCGTCGCCGCCGATTCGAAAGAGTCCGCAGCCGAATCGAACTCCCCGATGCGCAGCGCGGCGGTGCCGGCGATCCGGCGCAATTCGACGGTCGAGTCGGGGTCGAGTCCGGGCAGACCGAGCCCACGTCGTGCCAGGTCGAGCGCACGATGATCGGCCGTTGCCGAGAGTGCGCGGTGAGCCGCCCCGATGCATGTGCGAGCGGCGACGGCGGTCGAGTCCTCGTCGACGGCGCACTCGACGCGGTGCACGGCCAGTGACTCGAGATCGTCGGGACGCACCGCTTCGAACGCAGCGGCGAGCCGCGCGTGCGCCTCGATCCGTTGCTCGCGCGAGAGGTGGTCGGCGAGACCCTTCGTGACGCTCGCAAGCTCGCTCCTCAGGGGGCTGGTGGTGACGCTCGCAAGCTCGCTCCTCAGGGGGCTGGTGGTGACGCTCGCAAGCTCGCTCCTCAGGGGGCTGGTGGTGACGCTCGCAAGCTCGCTCCTCAGGGGGCTGGTGGTGACGCTCGCAAGCTCGCTCCTCAGGGGGCTGGTGGTGACGCTCGCAAGCTCGCTCCTCAGGGGGCTGGTGGTGACGCTCGCAAGCTCGCTCCTCAGGGGGCTGATGAGCCCGCTGCGGACTGCCTCGTCGGCCACGCCCTGACCGAGGGTGCGGGCCACCTCGGTGAACACATCGTCGGGGAGATCGCCGCCTGCGATCGTCACGGCCGTGACCAGCGCACGAGCGGCAGGGGAGAGATCGTCGAACCGCGTCGAGTACATCGATCGGGCGGGATGGTCCCGGTCCGGCGGCGCCCCGGTTCTGGCGATGGTGCACAGTTGTTGCGCCACAGCAGGATTGCCGAATGACTGCGCGACCAGCGCGTCAGCGTCGACCCGGCCCGTGTCACCGAGCTGCTCGAGACGCCGAACGATCAGCGCGCGCATGTCGTCGGAGCCGAGTTCGGTCAGACGCACCTCGGCGACCGGCCCGTGCCGGTTCAGTGTCGACCGGAGGATCTCGACGGGCTCGGCGTCGGGGTCGCGGCAGGTGACCAGGACCGTCATCGGTGCCTGTCCGATACCTGCAAGCACGCGTCCCAGCACAAGAGCCGAGTCGGCGTCGAGCCACTGGGCGTCGTCGACGAGTAACACCGACCGCCCGTGCTCGGCGACGTCGGACCAGATGCGGGCGGTGAGGTCGGCGACGATTCGCGCCGTCGGGACGGAGACCGGGGACTCGCCGAAGAGTTCTTCGAGGCCGCCGAACGTCGGTCCGGGCGGGCCGGGTCGGCCGATGAAGCGGCGGGCCACGGCACTGTGCCGTGCGATGAGGTGCTCGACCAGCGCGGTCTTCCCGATGCCCGACGGGCCGATGAGGACCACACCCGCGGGACGGTCCGCGCCGGTTTGCCAGACCTGTTCGAGCACTGCGTGTTCGGCGACTCGGCCGATGAGTTCGCGTACCGGCTGCGGCGTGGCGGAGGTGGCGGAGAGCGGCGAGACCGCGGGAGACGGGTCGAGCAGGTCGTCTTCCAGCGCGATCGTGTCGGGATGCGGATCGAGACCCAGGTCGTCACGGAGGGCCTGCCGGAGTCGGCGCAGTACGCCGAGGGCGTCGACCGTGCGTCCGTCGTCGTGCAGCGCACGAGCGAGGGTCCGCGCGGCGCCCTCGCGGTAGGGGTCCCGTTGACAGAGCGGCGTCAGCAACGCGACCGAGCGACGGTACTCGCCGACCGTGCGCAGCGCGTCGGCTGCGGTCTCGGTGAACTCGGCACGTATCTCCGCGAGCCGGACGAGTTCGGGTGCGATGTCGGCGATGTCGGCGATCTCCGGAAGCGGTTCGCCCCGCCATAGTTCGAGCGCTCGGCACAACACCTCTGCGCCGGCCCGGGGGTCGGACCGGACGAGCTGCAATCCCTCCTGGCCGAACTGGTCCAGCAGATCGAGGTCGGTGACTGCGCCGTCGCAGTGCAGTAGGTATCCCGCGGGGACGGTGTCGATGCGGACGACGCCGGTCGGGGCCAGCGAGCGTCGAAGCCGGGACACGTATCCGTGCAGTGTGCTCGCCGCCGACGCCGGTGGACGACCACGCCACAGGAGCTCGGTCACCCGCTCAGGCGAGCACGCGGTCCGTTCCGCGGCGAGGATGGCAAGCAGCTCGGCGTGCTTGCGGGCTGTCATCGGGATCGGCGACCCGTCGGCAGCCGTGACCGACAGTGGACCCAGGACCCGGATCGCCAGATGTGGTTCAGAAGCCAACTCACGCGCCGTTCGTCGGGTCGCACCAGTCGCGCACAAGGCTAACACCAGCGCGGGTTGTCAGCGTTGCCGTCATGACAACCACTGCACACACCCAGAACCAGAACCACGACGCGTCGGATGGCGACACACCCGGCCCGTTTCGCAGCCCGAGCTGGCCGGTCCTACGCCGTGTCAGCGGCGGCGCCCTGACCCTCGGCGGAGTCGCCTGTATCGCCGGCGGGACGTTGCATCCCATCGTCGACGGCGAGGCCCACTCCGTGGAGGCGCTTCAAGCGGCGGGCTCACCGTGGGCGCAGATCCTGCTCGCCGTCGGCACGACGCTGCTACTGCTCGGCCTGCCCGGGATGTACGCGTGGCTGGCACCCCGGATCGGGATCGCCGGGCTGATCGGCCTCGTCGCCTACGCGGTCGGCAATCTCGTCACCGCGACCGGGCACCTCATCGTCGAGCTGTTCGTCGCGTACCCGTTCGCGAATGACCCGGACAAGGCCGCGCTCATCGCCGCCGACGACTCGATGCTGGGCACCACCGCTTTCGCGCTGCTCAACACGGTCGGCGGGCTCGTGATGCTGGTCGGTATGGGGATGTTCGGCGGCAGCCTCATCCGCAACCGGGCGGTCCCGCTCTGGATCGGCATCCTCACCGTCGTCGGCATGGTCGGTTTCATGCTGCCGATTCCCGCGGTCGCCGGGATCTCGGGATTCATCTACGAGGCGCCGCGTGGAATCGCCATCGCCGCGATCGGAGCACTGATGGTTCGCCGGTGATGTAGATCACAACACCGGTGGGGATGAAATCGGACCGCGGTCCGGTTAGTGTCTGGTGATGGGTCGCGAAGGCCCACCAGCCATCGATCGAGACCCGAAACGAAAATTCCTGGAAGGACCACGACATGACCTCCGCCACCACCGTCAAGGCACCCATCCCCGCCGGCACCTGGACCATCGACACCGTGCACTCCGCGGTGAACTTCTCCGTGAAGCACCTCATGGTCAGCAAGGTCCGCGGCAGCTTCGACACCTTCTCCGGCACCATCACCGTCGACGAGAACGGCACCCCCGCCGTCCAGGCCGAGATCGACGTCACCTCGATCAACACCCGCAACGAGCAGCGCGACGGCCACATCAAGTCCGCTGACTTCTTCGACGCCGAGAAGTACCCGAAGGCCACCTTCGTCTCCACCGGCGTCCGCCAGAACGGCGACGACTACCTCCTCGACGGCGACTTCACCCTCAAGGGCGTCACCAAGCCCGTCACGCTCGAGCTCGAGTTCGAGGGCACCAACCCCGGCATGGGCCAGGGCGCCGTCGCCGGCTTCGAGGCGAAGGTCGTCATCAACCGCAAGGACTTCGGCATCGACATCGAGATGCCGCTCGAGGGCGGTGGCGTCGTCGTCGGCGACAAGATCACCATCACGCTCGAGATCGAGGCCCTGCAGGCCTGATCCGCACGATCCCCGGTCGGACTCACCGCAACCCCCGAGTCCGGTCGGCCGATGGACCGGCACCGCGCTGACCCCGCGGCGGTGCCGGTCCATTCGTTTTCCCGCCAATTGAGCCGGCACCGAGCGTAGCCGCCGGGCCGAGCAAGCGACGAAGGAGCGCGTCGAGGTCGAGGCGCCGACTCGAAGCCACTCAGCTCGCGACAAGGGTCGTTGGACACCTCTGCGACAGCTGCTCCTTCGGTAGGCTTCGGGGAACGCCGTCAGGCAGGAGAAGCCGATGGGACGACCACGCCGGACCCGTCGTGGTGTGCCGTGGACACGTCTGCGTCGACGCACCGCGGGTTTCTTGTGGGGCACCTCGACGGTTCCGAGCCCCCGGGGATGGGCCCGGATCGGCCCGCCCATGCGCAGCAAGATCGCCCTGCACGCCACCGTCACCGCGATGACCGCCGTGATCGCCAGCAATACCGTGATCGGCGTCGAGACCTTCTTGCTCGTCCAACTCGCCTTCAACGGCGGCCAACTCACCTTCGACGAGACGCTGGGCGCGCCGAATTTTCCCGTGGTCGTGGGTGCGATCATCGTCGGCATCCTGACGAATCTGCTGCTGGGGATGCTGGCGGTCCGGCCCCAGCTGCGCTGGTTCATCAGCTGTCAACCCGCCGACCATGCCCGTCGACGCGCCGTACAGCGGATACCGATCGTGCAGCTCGGAGTCACGGTCGTCTCCTGGAGCGCCGCGGCGCTGTTCTACGTGTTCATCGCCGAAGAGCTCACGACCGCGACCGTCGCCGGCGTCGCGGTCGCCTTCGCGCTGGCCGGTATGTCGAGTGCCTGTCTCACCTATCTGTTCGCCGAACGCGCGGCCCGCCCTCTGGCCGTCGTCGTCCTCGAGGACTTCCCCACGAACCACGTCATGAACGGTGTGCGCGTGCGGATGCTGGCCGTGTGGGCGGTGAGCTCGGCGGTACCGATGGTCGGTTTGTTGACGGTCAACGCGGGGCGCTGGACCGGTCTGCTGCCCGATGTCCACGGCGCGGTCGACTGGACGACCGTGACCCTCTGCCTGGTGGGCCTCGCATCCGGAGCCCGTGTCATCGCGCTTGTGGGACAGGCGATCACCGATCCGCTGACGGAGATGCGCCGGGCGGTGCACCGCGTGGACCACGGCGACTACAAGGCTCGCGTGCCCGTGTACGACTCCTCGGAACTCGGTGTGCTGCAACACGGTTTCAACAGAATGGTCGAGGGTCTCGCCGAACGGGACCGCATGCGTGAGATATTCGCGCGACACGTCGGCGACACCGTGGCCGAGCTCGCGATCTCCGACGGTGTCGGCATGCACGGCACCAACACTCGCGTCGGTGTCCTGTTCGTCGACATCGTCGGATCGACGGGGCTGGCGCAGCAGCGTAGTCCGGACGACACGGCCGCCCTGCTCAATGCCTTCTTCAGCATCGTCGCCGACGTCGTCGATCAACATTCGGGCTTCGTCAACAAATTCGAGGGCGACGCCGCGCTCGCCGTCTTCGGCGCGCCCGTCGAGATCGACGACCCCGCGGGCGCCGCGCTCGGCGCCGCCCGCGACCTCGCCGACCGGCTCGCCAGCAGCCTCGACATCCGTTGGGGGATCGGCGTTTCCTACGGGGAGGCGTTCGCTGGCAACATCGGCGCCGAACGACGCTACGAGTACACCGTCATAGGCGACCCGGTCAACGAGTGCGCACGGCTGTCCGACATGGCCAAGACCGGACGCATCCCGGCTCTTGCCAGCGGCGCGGCGATCGACGCCGCCGGCGAGGAAGCGCAGGAGTGGAAGCTGCTCGGCACGCGGATCATGCGTGGCCGTTCCGAGCCCACCGCCTTCCATGCGCCGATCGAACTCGTCGAGCGGTTGGGGACGTCGACCAACCTCATCGCGGAATTGCTACGGCCCGCACGTCGCATCGTCGGCGCCAACCCGTTGCGGCTGACCACGTTCTTCGGCGGGTGAAGCCTTCGCTGCGCTCGGCGGAAGAGATGAATCGTTGACGCCGTCCCTATGCGTCAATAGCGTGGGCCGCACGGTCCCGGTCAGGTTGCCGGGCATGACGACGCATCCCAGGGGGTCGCGATGAGTGGTTGGACGACAGCGGACGTGACGGACCAGACGGGCCGGACGTTCGTGGTGACCGGTGCCAACAGCGGACTCGGGTATCAGACCGCGAAGGTGCTCGTCCGCGCCGGTGCCGAGGTGGTGCTGGCGTGCCGCAACACTGCCAAGGCCGATGCTGTGGCGTCGGAGCTGGGGCCGAAGGCGACCGTCGCCAAACTGGACCTCGCCGACCTCGAATCCGTGCGCGCCTTCGCCGCCGGGGTGACCGGCGCCGACGTGCTGATCAACAACGCGGGACTGATGGCGGTCCCGTTCCGACGCACCACCGACGGTTTCGAGATGCAGATCGGCACCAATCATCTCGGCCATTTCGCCCTCACGGCGCTGCTGCTGCCGAAGATCACCGAACGGGTGGTCACCGTGTCGTCGACGATGCACCAGATCGGCGACATCCAGCTCGACGACCTGAACTGGGAACAACGCCGCTACCGGCGCTGGCGGGCGTACGGCGACTCCAAGATGGCCAACCTCATGTTCGGTAAGGAGCTCGCCGCACGGTTGGCGGCGGCCGGGTCGTCGAAGAAGTCGTTGATCGCCCATCCGGGTTACGCCTCAACGGAATTGCAGGGCAGAAGCGAGAACTTCTCCGACTTCTTCGCGAAACTGGGCAACAAGCTGCCGATCGCCCAGCCGGCGGCCGACGGGGCGCTGCCCCAGCTCTACGCGGCGACCCTGCCGGATGCGAAATCCGGGACGTTCTACGGGCCGACGCAGTTCTTCGGGATGCGCGGCGCCCCCGGACGTAGCGGGTACAAGAAGGCCGCCGACGACGTCGAGTTCCGGACCGCGCTCTGGGAGGAATCGGAGCGGCTCACGGGGGAGAAGTTCGATGTCGGGGCCGCCGGCTGAGGGCGGAGTCACCGCCTCGTCCGTTCCCATGATCGGACGAATGATGTTCGAGATAGGGAACTTCGGACGCTTGCGTGCCTTAGATTTCTCGGCATGATTCTCTCGAAACGCTCCTTGCGCATCGTCCTGGCCGGAGCGGCATGCATTGCCGGCGCGACCTTCTCCACCGTCGCGGCCCCGTCAGCCTCGGCTGAACCCACCGGTTGCGTCGCCGGGGCGGCCGTCGTCGCCGCCGCGTCCTACTGCAGTGGTGGTACGGGGGAGCACCGGGTGCAGGCTGCATGTCTGGACTCGACCATGGTCGCGACACTCACCAACGCAAACGGCCCCTGGCGCGCACCGGGGCAGCTGTCGGTCGTGACCATCGGCGCTCAGACGAACGTCGGGAAGTGCATACTCCCGGCTATTGCGATCACGGGCGTGCGGTGATCCTGGCGCGCACCCTGGTTGCCGGCGCCCTGTGCGTCGGCGGCGCCGCGCTGGCGACGGTGGCCGCGGCGCCGGCCTCGGCCGAACCCACCGGTTGCGTGGCGGGGTCGGCGATCGTCGTCTCGGCGTCGTACTGCAGTGGTGGTACCGGTGAGCACCGGGTGGAGGCGGGCTGCATCGTTCCGGCGCTCTACGCCACGACCTTCGAAGCGTATGGGCCCTGGAAGACCCCGGGGCAACTGTCGGTCGTGACCACCGGGGCGCCCACGAGAGCGGGGGAGTGCATTCTCCCCATTCAGGTCTTCGTCAGGGTGCGCTGAGGCGATTACTGCACGCTGAACGCGATGCTGTTCGACGCGCCCGAGATGGTGTCGGTGACGCGGATCGTGAAATCGCCTGCGCCCTTGAAGAAGTAGGACTTCACCGCGGTGCAGTCCTGGGTCTTGAACAGCGAGGCCTGCTTGGGGACCATGGGTCCGGACAGGCGGACCTCCATACGGCACTCGTTGCCGTCGACGATCGGCCCGGCGTCGATGATCGAGTTCCAGCGCACACCCAGGCGCGAGTTCTTCGGATAGGTGTTGGGCACCACGGCCGCAGTGTTGTTCGGTGTGTACACCCAGACGTTGATCGACTTGATGCCGTTCGGTGCGCCGGGGCGGCCGAGCTTGCCGTAGTGCGTGACCTTGTCGCCGCCGGACGAGCCGAGCGCGGCGCTGCCGGAGTCGAGGCTGCCGCTCGCGCTCCCGAAGAGTGTGTCGAGCGGGTTGGCGGTCGCCGGTGCGACGGGCAATGCCAATGCGGCGGTGGCGAGCAGGGCGGCGGCGATACGGGTGCGCTTCATCGACTTCTCTCGGTCCTCACGTTTATAACGAAATGATTAAAGCACGAGGATCGGCGTGTGCGTAGACAACTGCCCCCGCTGGTTGAGCCGGCCGCGAGCGGATCTGCTGGACAGAGCAAGCGACGAAGGAGCGCGTCGAGGTCGAGGCGCCGTGTCGAAGCCACCCCCGCTGGTTGAGCCGGCCCCGAGCGGAGCGAGGCGCCGTGTCGAAGCCACTTGGTGACCGCCCCTGCTGGTTGAGCCGGCCCCGAGCGGAGCGAGGCGCCGTGTCGAAGCCACTTGGTGACCGATCCGCGAAACCTGCCAACGACCCTGTGGACAGACTCGCCACGATCCGCTGGCTGTGGAGGCATCGACCGATTTGTCGCAGCAATCCTCGACAGTCACACCATGAGTGGCTTTCTCTACATCCTCGAATGCTCCGACGGCACGCTGTACGTCGGGAGTACTCGGAACGTCGAGCATCGAGTCGACCAGCACCAGACCGGAAACGGCTCGCGCTACACGCGTCCTCGTCGTCCCGTCCGGCTCGTATTCCAGCAGGAGTTTCCCAACATAGGCGAGGCTTACGCGGCCGAGCGCCGTGTCCACGGCTGGTCTCGCGCGAAACGGTCCGCCCTCGTCGCAGGACGGTTCGACCTGCTTCCGGAACTGTCGCGCACGAATCCTGGGTAAAGCACTCGAACGCACGTGCGACCTGGGTGTAGCCTGAAGTCATGTCTCTCGGCACCCAGGGCTCTTTGTTCTCCGAGCAGGCTGCAGAGCCGACGCTCGGCGACCTGTCGACATCGATCTCGCGCCGTCCGCTGGCCGAGGGTGCGTGGGTCGACCTGTGTCCCGGTTGGATCAGTGGTGCCGACGAGCTCTTCGACCGCCTCCGCGAATGCGTCCCCTGGCGGGCCGAGCGTCGTCGAATGTACGAGCGGGTGGTCGAGGTTCCGCGGCTCGTCTCGATCTACCAGGCCGATGACCGATTCCCCGACCCGATCATCACCGGCGCACGCGCCGCACTGACCGAGCACTACCGCGACGAACTACCCGAGGGTTTCGCGACCGCCGGGATCAGCCTGTACCGCGACGGCAACGACTCGGTTGCGTGGCACGGCGACCGCATCGGTCGGGCGTCCACACACGACACCATGGTCGCCATCATCTCGCTCGGTTCACCTCGGCCACTCATGCTCAGACCCCGCGGTGGCGGTCGGTCTCTGAAGTTCACCCTGTCGTCGGGCGACCTGCTCGTCATGGGTGGCAGTTGTCAGCGCACCTGGGAGCACGCCGTGCCCAAGGTGCGCGGCGTCGGTGCCCGTATCAGCATTCAACTGAGGCCGCCCGGAGTGTGGTGATCTGGCCGATCAACGCCGACCGGGCGCGGCGCGGACGCCGCGTGCGTTGAGGTCACTTCGCATGATCGGTCGCCAAGTGGCTTCGACTCGGCTCCTCGCTTCGCTCGGTGCCGGCTCAACCAGCGGGGGTTGGCCGAGCGTCGCGGGGAGGTCGCGTGCGTTGAGGTCACTTCGCATGATCGGTCGCCAAGTGGCTTCGACTCGGCGCCTCGCTTCGCTCGGGGCCGGCTCAACCAGCGGGGGCAGTCACCCAGTGGCTTCGCTCGGGGCCGGCTCAACCAGCGGGGGTCGGGTCAGCCGGCGCGTGTGGCGTCGGAGACCGGCGTGATCGGGAGGCGCAGCGCGCCGGGCGCGTGGGCGGGGACCGTCGGGAGGTGGGGCTCCACCGGCTCGACCGGCCGGTACGACGCACCGAGCTCGGGACGCGGGTCGGCCTCGCCGGCATTGGGCCACATCGCCAGGGCGCGTTCGGCCTGCGCGGTGATGGTCAGCGACGGGTTGACGCCGAGGTTGGCCGAGACGGTCGCGCCGTCGACAATGTGCAGCCCCGGGTGGTTGAACACCCGGTGGTACGGGTCCACCACGCCGTCGGCCGCCGAGCGTCCGATCGAGCAGCCGCCCAGGAAGTGGGCCGTCATCGGGATGTTCAGCAGGTCGACGATGGAACCGCCGGCGTCGCCGTCGATCTCGCGTGCGACGGCGCGCACCGCCTCGTGTCCCTCCGGGATCCACGTCGGCGGGGGATCGCCCTCGCCCTGCCGGCTGCGCAGCATCGGGCCGAAACGACCTCGGCGCGAGAACAACTCGAGCGAGTTGTCGGCGGTCTGCATGACGAGTGCGATGATGGTGCGCTCCGACCAGCGTCGTACCGAGAGTCCGCGCAGCGTGATCACCGGGTGACGGACCATCTCGATCAGCGCCTGCAGCAGTCGCGGCAGCGGACCGCCACCGTCGACGAGAATGGCCTGCAACATGCCGATGAGGTTGCTGCCCTTGCCATATCGCACGGGTTCGATGTGCGTGTGGTCGTTGGGGTGGAACGACGACGTGATCGCGACACCCTCGGTGTAGTCGATGTCGAGGTCGCGTGCGGTGGCGGCCAGGACCGCCTCGGAGTTGGTGCGGACCACCTTGCCCAGGCGCGACGACAGCCCGGGCAGGTGGCCGCCCTGCTGCATGTCCAGCAGCAGCTTGTTGGTGCCGTACGTCCCGGCGGCGAACACCACGTGATCGGCGGTGAAGGTGCGGCGCCCGCGGCGCGACCAGCGTCGGCCCGACCGGTGCGACTCCACGACGTACCCGCCGCCCGAACGCGGCCGGACGGTGTCCACGGTCGTCATCGGAATGATCTCGGCACCGGCCTGTTCGGCCAGGTAGAGGTAGTTCTTGACGAGCGTGTTCTTCGCTCCCACCGGACATCCCGTCATGCAGGCGCCGCAGTCGGTGCACCCGGTGCGTGCCGGGCCGGCGCCGCCGAAGAACGGGTCGTCGACCGTCTTGCCCGCCTCGCCGAAGAACACGCCGACCGGGGTGTGGACGAAGGTGTCGCCGACTCCCATCTCCTCGGCGACCTTGCGGATCACGCGGTCGGCGGGCGTCACCTTCGGATACGTGGTCACGCCGAGCACGCGTGAGGCCTGGTCGTAGTACGGGTCGAGCTCGGATGCCCAGTCGGTGATCGATCCCCAATGCGGGTCGTCGAAGAACGCCGGCAGCGGACGGTACAGGGTGTTCGCGTAGTTCAGCGATCCACCGCCGACGCCCGCACCGGCCATCACGAGCACGTCGCGCAGCAGGTGCATGCGCTGCACCCCGAACAGTCCGAGCGCGGGTGCCCAGACGTAGTCCTTGAGGCGCCAGCTCGTCTTGGGCAGCTCGCCGTCGGAGAAACGCCGACCGGACTCGATGACCGCGACGCGGTAGCACTTCTCGGTGAGTCGCAGGGCCGCAACCGATCCGCCGAAACCGGAGCCGATGACGATGGCGTCGTAATGGTCAGGGGTGGAACTCACGGTGCGACGGTCCTCTCGGTGTCGGATTCGGTGGCGTCGGATGCGGCGTCTGATCCGGTGGTGACTGCCTGGTCGACGGGTGCGGCGGGGATCGCGGCGTCGAAGCGGTGGTCGGTGGGTTCGAAGGACGACATCATCCGGCGGAAGTCGCTCGTGAACTTCGGCCACATCACCGAGTTGCGACCGGTGGAGTCGAGGTACCAGCTCGAGCAGCCACCCGAATTCCAGACGGTGCGTTCGAGTTCGGGATCGAGTTCGGAGTTGTAGCGGTCCTGTGCATCCTCGGTGACCTCGAAGGTCGACCGGCCGCTACGCGAGAGTTCGGCGAGTGCCTTGCTCATGTAGTACGCCTGCGGCTCCAGCATCAGCACGATCGAGCTGTGACCGAGATTGGTGTTGGGGCCGTACAGGAAGAACAGATTGGGGAAGCCGTGGACCTCGACCCCGCGGTAGGCGCGCGGTGAACCCTTCCACGCGTGGGCCAGCGTGCGGCCGTCGCGCCCGGTGATCGCCGACGCGATGGGCGGCTCGGTGGGGGTGAACCCGGTCGCGAAGACGACCGTGTCGACCTCGTGCTCGCGACCCTGGTCGTCGACGGCACCGCGTGCGGTGAGGCGGGTGATCGCTCCAGTGACGGTCGCGTTGTCACGCTGGAGGGCGGGGAACCACTTGTTGGTCAACAACATCCGCTTGCAGCCGATGGTGTAGTCGGGGGTGAGCCGACGGCGTAGCGCACGGTCGCGGACCTGGACACGCAGCTGGGCCAGCGCGATGGTCTTCGCGATCGGCAGCAGCTTGGGATTGCGGGCCATCATGAGGACGTAGGCCTCGCGATAGGTCCACACCATCCGCCGGACCAGTCGGTGGATACCGGGAACCCGACGATAGAGCGCGCGTTCGAGGGTGCCGATGTTGCGGTCCAGACGCGGGACGACCCAGGCGGGGGTGCGCTGGAAGACCGTGAGATGCCCGACCTCGTCCACGATCTCGGGCACGATCTGGATCGCCGACGCGCCGGTGCCGACGATCGCGACGCGTCGACCGCGCAGGTCGTGGGAATGGTCCCAGTCGGCGGAGTGGAACATCGTGCCGGTGAACTCGTCGGCGCCGGGGACGGTCGGCAGGCCGGGTTCGGACAGGGCGCCGGGCGCGGCGACCAGGTAGCGGCACCGGATCTCACCGTCGGTCGTGTCGACGACCCACTCCTGCATGCCACCGTCCCAGCGCGCCGACGTCAGCGCGCAGTTGTATCGGATCTGATCGGCGAAATCGACTGCGACCGAGCGTAGATACCGATGGATCTCGTCGCGACGCCCGTAGGTGTGCGACCACTCCGGGTTCGGCGCGAACGACAACGAGTACAAGGACGTCGGGACGTCGCAGGCCGCGCCCGGGTAGTCGTTCTCGCGCCAGACACCACCCGCGCCGTCGCCGCGCTCGATCGCCAGGGTCTGCAGCTGCGGATGGTCCTTTCGCAGACGATGCAGGGCGGCGAGGCCGCCGAATCCGACACCGACGACGAGGACGTCGACGCGCCGGGGCAGCGTGTTCTGCTGCGCGAGGGTCGGACTGGGTTCAGTCATGAGACAGGAGTTCCTTCCATACGGGCAGGAGTCGGTCGAGCAGCGCGCGGTCGGCGTCGGGCGAGCGCAGGATGCGCGACACCGCGAGTCCGCGTGCGAGTTCGATGGAGAGTTCGAGTTCCGCGGCGGTGTATCGGTCGCCGAACAACTCGGCACAACCGACGGCGAGGGCGTCGGAGACCTGTTGTTCGAGCGGGATGATCGCGGTTCGTAGCCCGACGTCGCAGCGGGCGGCGACCCACAACTCGAGAGCGGCGTCGAACAGCGGGCCGCTGAACGCCTCGACGAGGATCTCGAGTCCCTCGTCGCCCGTGCGGGGCCGCGACAGGATCTCTGCCAGTCGCCGTTCGACGAGGTGCCCGACCGCGGCGACCACCAGTGATTCCCGGGTGGGGAAGTGATGCAGGAGCGCCCCGCGGGAGATGCCGGCGCGGCGGTTCACCTCTTGCGTGGTGGTGGCTGCGTAGCCGACGTCGACGAGGGCGTCGACGGTCGCGTCGAGGATGAGCGCACGGGTGGTCGCGGTGCGTTCGGCCTGCGTACGACGACGCGGGGCGTGGGTGGGCTCGGTCACATCCACGACGATAGCACAAACAGTCCGGACTGCTTGTAAGTTTCCAAGAGATCGCGGCGCGTAAGTTGGACCGCATGCGATTCGGACTCTTCGTTCCCCAGGGCTGGCGTCTCGATCTCGTGGGTGTGGAACCCGCGGACCAGTGGGGGGTGATGTCGTCGGTCGCCGACCGCGCCGAGTCGGGCGGCTGGGACTCGATCTGGGTGTACGACCACTTCCACACCGTCCCGCTGCCCACCGACGAGGCCACGCATGAGGCGTGGACTCTCGTGGCCGCCCTGGCCGCCACCACGAGTCGGGTCGAGATCGGCCAGATGTGCACCGCGATGGGTTATCGCAACCCGATGTACCTCGCGAAGGTCGCCGCCACCGCGGACCTGATCTCCGGCGGTCGCGTGCAGATGGGCATCGGTGGCGGCTGGTACGAACACGAATGGCGTGCATACGGTTACGGATTCCCGTCGGCGGGTGAGCGGCTGGCGCGGCTCGACGAGGGCGTGCAGATCATGAAGCAGGCCTGGGAGACCGGACGGGCGACGCTCGACGGCAAGCACTACACCGTCGACAACGCCATCTGCGCCCCGCAGCCCACGGCCGGACGGCTGCCACTATGGATCGCCGGCGGCGGGGAGAAGAAGACGCTGCGTATCGCGGCCAAGTACGCCGACTACACCAACTTCGACGGCACGCCGGACGGGTTCGCGCACAAATCGTCCGTCCTGCAACAACATTGCGCCGATCTCGGACGCGACTTCGCGTCGATCACCCGCTCGGCCAATTACAACGTGATGCTCGGCGAGACCGAGGCCGACGTGGAGCGCAAGCTCACCGACCTCGAAGCCCGGCTGAGCAAGATCGTCGGGCCCGACGCTGCCTCCGGCAGTTTGGGCGCGTTCCGGGGGATGCCCGCGGTTGGGACGCCTGAACAGGTCGCCGAGAACCTTCGCGGGCTCGCCGACGCCGGGATGTCCTACGGGATCTGCTACTTCCCGAACATCGCCGTCGACCGCGAGGACCTCGAGATGTTCGAGCAGCGGGTGATCCCGGCGCTGCGCTGAGCCGCATTGCCCCGCCCGCTGGCCGAGCCTCCTTCCGCTGGCCGAGCTTGTCGAGGTCACCAAGTGGCTTCGACTCGGCGCCTCGCTGCGCTCGGTGCCGGCTCAACCAGCGGGGGTGGTCGCCAAGTGGCTTCGACTCGGCGCCTCGACCTCGACGCGCTCCTTCGTCGCTTGCTCGGCCCGGCGGCTGCGCTCGGTGCCGGCTCAACCAGCGGGGGTGGTCGCCAGGTGGCTTCGACTCGGCGCCTCGCTGCGCTCGGTGCCGGCTCAACCAGCGGGGGTGGTCGCCAGGTGGTTTCGACTCGGCGCCTCGACCTCGACGCGCTCCTTCGTCGCTTGCTCGGCCCGGCGGCTGCGCTCGGGGCCGGCTCAACCAGCGGGGGCGGGGCCGGTTGAACCAGCGGGGGGTGCCCGCTCGACCAGCGGAGGGGGAGTCACAACCGGCGCAACCGCTCGGCGGCCTCGGCGATCACCTCGTCGCGTTTGGCGAAGGCGAACCGGAGCATGTGGTGCCAGGGTTCGCGGTCGTCGGTGAACACACTGACCGGTACCGCGGCCACGCCGATGCGTTCGGGCAGCGATCGGCAGAACTCGATGCCGTCGTCGACGCCGAGGGGACGAGGGTCGGCGCAGACGAAATAGGTTGCCTCGCTGCGATGTACGGCGAAACCGGCGTCGGACAGCGCGGTCGAGATCAGGTCGCGTTTGGCCTGCAGCCCCCGCGCCGACTCGCGGACCCACTCCAACTCGTGCTCCAGCGCGTGCGCCACCGCGGGTTGGAACGGCCCGGAGCCGACATAGGACATGTACTGCTTCGCCGTCCGCGCCGCGGCGACGAGTTCGGGCGGACCGCTCACCCAGCCGACCTTCCAGCCGGTGCAGTTGAAGGTCTTGCCGGAGCTGGAGATCCGCAGGGTGCGTGCCCGCATACCCGGCAGCGCCGCGAGCGGGGTGTGCGTCCGTCCGTCGAAGACGAGGTATTCGTAGACCTCGTCGGTGACGGCGATGACGTCGTGCGCGACGCACAGCCGTGCGATCTCGGCGAGGTCGTCGGTCGACAGCACGGTC
The DNA here is from genome assembly GCF_018132775.1 of Gordonia sp. SCSIO 19800. Classification (NCBI taxonomy): domain Bacteria; kingdom Bacillati; phylum Actinomycetota; class Actinomycetes; order Mycobacteriales; family Gordoniaceae; genus Gordonia; species Gordonia sp. SCSIO 19800. The sequence continues at coordinate 313,212 of NZ_JAGRQM010000003.1, forward strand.
CCCGTCGGATTGTGTGGGCTGTTCACCAGCACCATCGACGTCTTCGGTCCGAAGGCCGTGGCGAGACGGTCGCGATCCAAGCGGAAGCCGTCGCCGTCGGGGACCAGCGGCACGACGCGCCGCACACCCCCGGCCATCGCGACAGCGGCGGCGTAGGCGTCGTAGTAGGGCTCGATCATGATGACCTCGTCACCCGGCTCCACCAGACCGACGACGGCACCGGCGATCGCCTCGGTCGCGCCGACCGTGATCAACACCTCGCGGTCGGGGTCATAGTCCAGGCCATACCGGTCACGCTGCTGCCGCGCGACCGCGTGCCGCAACTCCGGCACACCGATACCCGGCGGGTACTGATTGCGACCGTCGCTGATGGCCTCGCGCGCGGCATCGAGCATCGATGCCGGCCCGTCGGTGTCGGGAAAGCCCTGTCCGAGGTTCACGGCGTCGTGCTCGACGGCCAGCGCCGACATCTCGGCGAAGATCGTCGTGGTGAACGGACGCAGGCGGTCGACTGTCCGGTTCGCGGAGGACATGTTCCAACAGTGGCACAGGTCCTCTCTTCAACGGTCGCGGTGGGCGCTGCGGGGGTGACAGACTGACCCCAGTCGCCGACACGGATGAGGAGGAGCGATGCCGCGCAATCCCGGCGAGCACTTCGCCGGCTACACCATCATCCGACTCGTCGGCCGGGGTGGCATGGGCGAGATCTACCTTGCGAGGCACCCGCACTTGCCACGGAACGAGGCGCTGAAGGTACTGCCCGCCGATCTCAGTCGCGACCCGATGTACCGGCAGCGGTTCGTCAAAGAGGCCGAGCACGCCTCGAGCGTCGTCCACCCGTCGATCGTGACGATCTTCAATTCCGGTGAGTACGACGGCCACCTGTGGATCGCGATGGAGTACATCGACGGCATCGATGCGCTGAAGCTGCTTCGGCAGAATCCGCGGGGGCTCGACACCGCGACGGTGATCGCGATCGTGCGCGCGGTGGGCGCCGCGCTCGACCGGGCCCACGCGACGGGGCTGCTCCATCGCGACGTCAAGCCGGCCAACATCCTGCTGCAGGGCGCGGGTGGACCCGAGCCGCGAGTGTTGCTCGCGGACTTCGGGATCGCCAAGTCGGAACAGGACGTCAGCCACCTCACCTCGACCAACGTCTTCCTCGGCACCGTCGCGTACGCCTCACCCGAACAGTTGCTCGGCGATCCGGTCGACGGCCGCGCCGACCAGTACGCGCTCGCGGCCACCGTCTTCGAACTGCTCACCGGGCGGCCGCCGTTCCAAGGTGCCGGCACCGCGTCGATCATCGCCGGCCACCTGCAGGCGATGCCGCCGCGACCGTCGACCCTGCGCCCGGGTATCTCGGGCGACGTCGACGCGGTGTTCGGTCGCGCCCTCGCGAAAGAGCCGGACCGCCGGTACGGGTCGTGCCGCGACTTCGCCGTCGACCTCGAACGCGCGCTCACCGTTCCTCAGCTGTCCAAGGAGCCGACGGTGCGCGCACCGTCGCCCGTGCCGCCGGTTCCGGTGGCCCCGCCCGTTCCGGTGAACCCCGTGTCCTATCCGCAAGGGCCGCAGCAGTATTCGCCTTACCAGTCGCAACCGGGGACCTACCTCGGCGGGTTCCCCTCGCAGGGTGGCTACGCGCCACCACCACCGAAGAAGCGGTCCGGGCTGCTGATCGCACTGGGGTCACTCGCGGCCGTCCTCGTTCTCGCGATCGCGGCCGGGGTCGTCTACGTCCTGACGCAGGTGTCGAGCGCCCCCACCGCGAGCGACACCTCGACGTCGCGGTCCACCACAGCCGCTGGGCCGCAGACCCCGACCTCCGGCGCCGGCACGTCTGCTCCCCGCACCACCGACTCCTCGACGTCGGCGGTCAACGGACCGGGGGACGTGCAGGTCGGCGAGTGCATCGGCATCGCGACCGACGCCGCGTCGTCAACGAGCGTGAACGCGTCGAAAGTCGATTGCGACTCGGCCGGTCTCAACTTCTACACCGCGTCGAAGATCGCCGCGTCGTCGTCGTGTGCAAGCCCGCAGAACTCGACGCTCACCTTCCCGGGCAGCTCCGACAAGGTCTGTCTCACACCGAATTTCTACGAGGACCTGTGTTACCTGGTGCCGCTGTCGGGCGGCTCCCTCGCCGACTACCGGGAAGCCCCCTGCACGAGCGCCGCAACGGCGCAGACCGTCCTCGCCCGTGTCACGACGCGGTCGGATGCGTCGGTGACTTGCTCGGGCGAGGAGACGAAGTGGGTCTTCTACGAGCCGGAGTCGATCGGGTACTGCCTCGTCGAGACCTGAGCCGTCTCAAGTAGCACACGAAGTGCTACCATGCGGGAATGAGGACGATCGGCATTCGCGAGCTTCGGCAGCACGCCTCGCAGTATCTGGCGCAAGTCGAGGCCGGGGAAGAGTTGGCCATCACCAACCGCGGCCGCACGGTTGCGCGGTTGGTCCCGGTGTCTGCGGGGGAAAGAAGTAGAGACGCGCTCATCGAGGCCGGGATACTCGTGCCGGCCCGCAGTGCGGGCGGCATAACCGGGCTGCACCCCGAGACGTTGCCGACGCGCGCGCTCACCGAAGTCCTCGACCAGGTTCGCGAGGATCGTTGATCTATCTCGACACCTCAGCGATGGTGAAACTCGTGGTGCGCGAGGCCGAGACCGCACCGCTGATCGAGTGGCTCGCGATGCATCCAGGGGTCCCGACCGTGACGAGCGCGCTGGGACGAGTCGAATTGATGCGCACCGCGTTGCGTGATGGCAGCCCGGGCGTGGCGGAGCGGGCGCGCGATCTTCTCGACGCCCTCGATCTGATCCCACTCGGTGACGCTGTCATCGACGTCGCCGACTCGATCGGGCCCTCGTCGCTGCGTTCGCTCGACGCCCTGCACTTGGCCTCGGCAACCGTGATCCGCGCCGAGATGACCGCGTTCGTCGCCTACGACCAACGACTCACGGCGGCTGCGTCTGCGCTTGGTCATCCGGTGGTCGCTCCAGGCGCCGAGTTGTGATTCAGCCGGCTGAACCCTCACCGATCGTCGGCCCGAGGAGATCGTCGGCGTCGGTGATGCGGTATGCGTATCCCTGCTCGGCGAGGAACCGCTGACGGTGTGCCGCGTAGTCGGCGTCGAGGGTGTCGCGCGACACCACCGAGTAGAAATGTGCCTGTCCGCCATCGCGTTTCGGGCGCAGCAACCGGCCGAGCCGCTGGGCCTCCTCCTGGCGTGACCCGAACGTCCCCGACACCTGCACCGCGACCGACGCCTCAGGCAGGTCGATGGAGAAGTTCGCCACCTTAGACACGACGAGGGTCTGCAACTCGCCGGAGCGGAACCGGTCGAACAGGACCTCGCGTTCCTTGTTCTTCGTCGATCCCTGGATCACCGGGGCGTCGAGTTCGCGGCCCAGTTCCTCTAGCTGATCGATGTACGCGCCGATGATCAGGGTCTGCTGACCCCGGTGCTTGTCGAGGATGGCCTTGACCACGTTGACCTTGGTGTGGGCCGTCGAGCAGAGCTTGTACTTCTCCTCGGGCTCGGCCACCGCATACTGCAGGCGTTCCTCGTCGGTGAGGGTCACCCTGACCTCGACGCAGTCGGCCGGCGCGATCCAGCCCTGTGCCTCGATGTCCTTCCACGGGGCGTCGTAGCGCTTGGGTCCAATGAGGCTGAAGACGTCGCCCTCGCGGCCGTCCTCGCGGACCAGGGTTGCGGTGAGGCCGAGTCGACGACGTGATTGCAGGTCGGCGGTCATCCGGAAGACGGGTGCGGGGAGGAGGTGGACCTCGTCGTAGATGATCAGGCCCCAGTCGCGGGAGTCGAACAGGTCGAGATTCTTGTACTCGCCCTTCGATTTCCGCGTCATCACCTGATAGGTCGCGATGGTGACGGGACGGATCTCCTTGCGCTCGCCGGAGTACTCGCCGATCTCCTCCTCGGTGAGCGTCGTGCGCGCGATGAGTTCACGTTTCCACTGGCGACCGGCGACCGTGTTGGTCACCAGGATCAGCGTCGTCGCGCCGGCCTTGGCCATCGCCGCCGCGCCGACCATCGTCTTGCCGGCACCACAGGGGAGCACCACCACACCCGAGCCGCCGGCCCAGAACGAGTCGGCTGCCATCTCCTGGTAGTCACGCAGCTGCCAGTCGTCCTGGGCGAGGTCGATGGCGTGTGCCTCGCCGTCGACGTATCCGGCGAGGTCCTCGGCCGGCCAGCCGACCTTCAGCAGCACCTGCTTGAGGCGACCGCGCTCGGACGGGTGCACGATCACCGTGTCGTCGTCGATGCGCGCACCCAGCATCGGGGCGACCTTCTTGTTGCGCATCACCTCGATGAGGACCGCCTGGTCGAGGCTGACGAGGGTCAGCCCGTGCGCCGGATGCTTGACCAGTTGCAGGCGACCGAACCGGCCCATCGTGTCGACGACGTCCATCAGCAGCGGCTGGGGCACCGCGTACCGCGAGTACGTCACGAGTGCATCGACGACCTGTTCGGCGTCGTGACCTGCGGCGCGGGCGTTCCACAGCGCGAGCGGGGTGACCCGGTAGGTGTGGACGTGCTCGGGGGCGCGCTCGAGTTCGGCGAAGGGTGCGATCGCCGCGCGCGCCGCCGCGGCGTCGGGGTGATCCACCTCGAGCAGCAGCGTCTTGTCGGATTGCACGATCAGGGGTCCATCGGTCACCCGCTCCATTGTCCAGATCGCACCGACGATTGTCAGCGTCGGGCCTGCGCTGTGACGCGAGAGACCCCGGCGAAGTCAGAAGACGGGGATGCCGAGCTTGCGACGGACCCGCAGGTCGATGATGTTGAGCCGGAAGATCCCGCGCAGAACGGGTGCCACCAGTGGGTCGACGCGGCGGAAGCCGGCAAGCGCCCGCTGATAGCGGCGTTCGTCGCGTTCGGTCCACCGCCACCGCATCATCGTGCGGAACTCCGGCGGCAACCCGGCCTTGATCGCGTAGGCGAGCGACGGCCCGATCGTGGCGTGGAGCAGCGTGCCGAGCTTTCCGACCCGGTACTCCAGGAAAGACAGGTCGGCGAGGCTGCGGAGCTCGTCGCGCACCGGGTCGTCGATGCGCAGTGAGGACAATTCGGCGTTCCAGTAGACGAGCAGTTCGTCGTAGGTCGCCGGCCACTTGTCCCGGGGAACGTTGAGTGCGGTGCCCAGCGGGTGCGCCTCGTCGAGCACCATCTGCTTCTCCTCGGCGCTCAGCGGACCATAGAGCAGTTCGTACTGGTCGATGAAGTACTTGAGCAGACACACCGCGACCCACAGCTGCAGACGCGAGTCGTTCCCGCTGTAGCGAACGGGACTCGACTGGGTGGAGTACACCTCGTCGTGGATGCGGCCGACGGCCTCGTGGACGTAGGCCTTGTCGTCGTCGGAGCCCATCAGTGCGACGGCGAGGAACGTGCCGGTGGTGCGCCCCCGTTTGATGGGCCGCTTGATCGCATTGCCCGACGGCACGCGGCTCTCGTGGACGCCGTACCCGACCTTCGGATTGGCGAGCTGCATGATCACGTTGGTGCCGGCGAGAGAAGGCCCGATGGCGGTGACCAGATCGACCGGCCGCTTCACCCGGCGACGCTTCGGCGCGGGTTTCATCCGCGCGACGAGGTCGTGCTGGTAGGTGTCGGCGACGAGGCCGAGATGTTCGCGAGCGGGGAGTTTCGATGCCGCGGTCATACCCGAGGCTACCAAGGATGAGACGTCTTTCACAGGATGTCTCTACCCGCTGGACTCAGGCGTCGAGCAGCTCGACGCTGGTGAGGCGGTGCAGCGAGAACCGCTGCTCGTCATCGCTGCCCTCCTCGACGGCGACGAGTTGGCCGGCGCCGAGGATCTTCGGGGTCACCACATGCCGGCTCGCCGATCCCTGTGCGTCGACGTATCCGACGCGCAGCCTGCGGTTGGCGCGGAGTGCGAGCTGGATGAGCGCGGTGGCGGATTCGCCTCCGCCGCTCGCTCGCACCGGGGTCGTCGTGACGGCGCCGCGCACCGGGGTCGCCGCCGCCGCCCGGTCGGTCGAGCGGATTCGTGTCACCACCGACCGCAGCTGCGCCTCCGACGGCGCGTTCCGGCGGGGCTGGGCCTGCCGCCGTGCCCGCGACACCGTGACCCGGCTGCCGCGTTCGCGGAGGTCGACCAGGGCCCCCGACGAATCTTCGCCTGCCGGTGCGAATCCCGCCGCCCGCAGCTGATCGATGACGTCGCGGACCTCCGACGGCGACACCGCGACCGTGGGTGCCAGCGCGCGAAGCGCAAGCGGTTCGGCGGCCGCACTGCGCAGCACGGCGGCGAGCACCGTCGGGTCCTCGCAGCGGATGAACGCCGACGCGACGCCCACGCGCAACTGGCCGTGGCGTCGTGCGACGTCGTCGATGAGATACGTGAGTGACTGTGGCACCGGGGTTCTCGAGTGTTTCGTGAACATCGAGAGCAGTTCGTTGCTGCTGCGGCCCGCGTCGAGCGCTCGGCGCACGCTCTCGGGTGAGACCCGATAGACCGACGCCGCACCGCCCGATTCCAGATCGGCGACGAGCTCCACCTGTTCGGCGAGTTCGGGCGTCATCGGGCCGGGTACGGTCAGCGTCAGGTCGGCCTGGGTCAGGAAGTGGTCCACCGGTTCGGGCAGGGCCTTGCGCATCGCGGCGAGCACCGCGGCGTCGACGTCGGCGGGGTCGGAGTCCGGTGACTCCTCGATGGTGTACGCACGACCGACGGTGGTCAGGGCGTCGTGCGCGACCAGTCCCAATTCCCGTGCCTCACGCAGGGTCTCGGCGACGACGCGGCCGCTGAAGCGCCGGATCTGACGGGGGCGGTGCCAGTGCAGGTTCGCGAGGAGAGTGTCGGCGGGGACGCCCACCGCGGGGTCGGCGTGGGCGAGGGTGGACAGGATGAGCTGACGCTGCACCGGGGCGTACGCGTCGTGGAGGTCGGAGCCCAGCGTCGGCAGCGCGTTGCCGTCGCGATCGGGTTCGCCGACCTGCCAGGCGCGGCGCGGCATGTGCATCCAGGCGTCGGCCAGCGCGAGCCACTGGCGTTCGCGCGGCTGGTGCAGCCAGGTGTCGGCGGTGGAGGTGGGCGCGAAGGACTGTTCGCCGGAATCGTTGGGCGGCGGGGGATCCGGGAAGCCCGCGTCGATGAGGCGGAGATAGGCGGCGAGTTCGACGAGGAACGCCACCCGCTGTGTCTCGAGACCGGTCAGCTTCGCCAGACGACGGAGCTCGCGGACGCCGAGCGCGCCGGAGCGGAGCACCGCCGCCGGCGTCGCGCCGAGGACCGCGATCAGCTGGGTGAGGTGACGGATGAGTTCGAGTGCCTCGCCGCCGGCGGCCGCGTCGACCGCCTTGGCCCCGAAACGGGGCTTGGCGCCGGGTTCGTGTAACGGCGGTGGTGTGAGAACGTCTGTGTGCCAGGGTGGTTCGTCGCGGAGTATGGCACCGACCATCGGCGGGAGCTCCACGGTGTGAGTGTCGACGCGGGCCAGCAGGCCCGACGAGATGAGGCGCGCGACCGGGGAATCCGGGTCGGCGTCGGGTGCCGCATCGCGGCTGCGGCCCAGCGCCGGTCCGCGGGCGAGGGTCTGCAGCAGTTCGAGGGGCCGCTCGTCGAGACCGGCGATCAGCGCGGCGATCTCCTCGCCGGACCGGCCGACGAGAGGCCCGGTGAGGTGCCTGGCCTTCCACGGCATCGCGGATTCGACGTGCTCACCGGCGCACAGCGACGAGTCGTCGCCCCAGAGGATCGCGCGGTGCCGGAGCAGATCGATCCGGGCATGGATCTCGTCGGAGTCGGCGCGTCCGGACAGTGCTTTGACCACCGTCGCGACCGACGGGCGCCTCTTCTTGACCGGACTGCGGCTGTGGCGCGCGGTGACCTCCTCGAGCACCGCGACGGCGAGGACGTCGAGATCCTCGCCCGCCAGGGACAGCGACGCCGCCGACAAGGCCCGTTGCGCCAGTACCCGCGTCCCCGACGGCGTCGGTGAGGCGAGGTCGGGGCGCTCGAGGAGGAGCTCGGTCAGCGCGTCGTCGGAACGCGCCGCCAACTCATCGGCCAGGCCGGTGTGCTGGTCATCCGAACTCATTCGGCCCAGCTTACCGGGGCAGTCAGACGTCGCCGCGCCGGAGCATCCGGCCCCGGGCGGTCTCGAAGTCCACCTTCTGCCCGCGAACCCAGGTGCCCCTGACCACGCCGGCGAGCGCACGGCCGTCGTACGGGCTCACCGGATTCTTGTGGTGGAGGCGGTTGACGTCGACGATCTGCGCGGAGTCCGGCTCGAAGATCGCGAAGTCGGCGTCGCAACCGAGGGCGATGCGGCCCTTCGTCGGCAGACCGGCGAGGTCGGCGGGCTTCGACGCCATCCACTCGATGACCTGCGGCAGATCGATGCCGCGCTTCTTGGCCTCCGACCAGATGAGCGACAATCCCAGCTGCAACGACGCCACGCCACCCCAGGCGACCCCGAAGTCGCCGTTCTCGGGATCCTTCAGGTCGACGGTCGACGGGGAGTGGTCGGAGACGATGCAGTCGATGGTGCCGGCCAGCAATCCCTCCCACAGCAGTTCACGGTTGCCGGCCTCGCGGATGGGCGGGCAGCATTTGAAGGCCGTCGCGCCGTTGGGTACCTCTTCGGCCAGCAGGGTGAGGTAATGCGGGCAGGTCTCGACAGTGATCTTCACACCGTCGCGCTTCGCGCTGGCCAGCATCGGCAGCGCGTCCGACGATGACAGGTGGAGGACGTGGGCGCGGACGCCGGTCCAGCGCGCCCGCTCGATGACCTCCGCGATCGCCAGGTTCTCGGCGCCGCGCGGACGGGACGCGAGGAAGCGGGTGTACTCATCGCCCTCGGGGGAGGGGGCCTTGTCGATGGCGCGGGAGTCCTCGGCGTGGACGATCATCAGCGAGTCGAACTCGGCGAGTTTGGCCATGTCGGCTTCCATCTCGTCGGCCGTCAGGTGCGGGAACTCGTCCACTCCCGAATGCAGCAGGAAGCACTTGAAGCCGAACACACCCGCGTCGTGCAGGCCGCGCAGATCGTCCTCGTTGCCCGGGATGGCGCCGCCCCAGAATCCGACGTCGATGTGCGTCTTACCTTGTGCCGCAGCACGTTTCTCGGCCAACGCGTCGACGTTCACGGTCGGTGGGATCGAGTTGAGCGGCATGTCGATGAGCGTGGTGACACCACCCGCGGCCGCCGCCCGGGTGGCCGAGTCGAAACCCTCCCACTCGGTGCGCCCGGGCTCGTTGACGTGTACGTGGGTGTCCACGAGTCCGGGGAGCATGACCTGATCGTCGGCGAGCTCGATGACCTCGGCCCCGGTCAGTCCGCTGCCGAGGGGCTCGATCGCGACGATCCGACCGTCGCGGATACCGATCTCGCGGGCCACGATGCCGGCCGTGGTGAGAGTCTGTTCACCCCGCACGACCAGGTCGAACGGTGCGTCGGAAGTAGCGGCCGGGGCATCGGGTGCTGCGGTCATGGGGCGGGACTCCTTGCTGGTGCCGTGTCCGGTGTCGTTCCAGAGACTAACCCAGGTTATTCCTCATCATGGAATGAAGCTGTGTCATTTCGGAACTCAACTCGCGAGTAGGCCGGTGTCGTGCTATTGACAACGGCCTCGATCGTCAGGCTAACTGTCACGAACGCGGAAACTTCATTCCACATCACGGAACTCCGCGAGTGTAGGAGCGCGGTCATCGATGACCGTCCGACCGAAAGTGCAGACATGAGCACTGAGCAGCACACAGCCCCCGTCGACGGACCGGTTTCGGAGGTCACCGGCACCGTCCCGGCCGGGCTGAGTCCGAAGCTGTACAACGACGACCTGGCACCGACCAGCCGCGTCGGACGACGCTGGAACACCTACAACATCTTCACGTTGTGGGCCAACGACGTACACAGTCTCGGCAACTACGCCTTCGCCATCGGTCTGTTCGCGCTCGGGCTCGGCGGGTGGCAGATCCTGACCGCCCTGGTGCTGGGTGGGGTGTTCCTCTTCCTGCTGCTGAATCTCTCCGGCTTCATGGGGGAGAAGACGGGCGTGCCGTTCCCGGTCATGAGCCGCATCTCGTTCGGGTTCCGCGGCGCGCAGATCCCCGCCCTCATCCGCGGTGGGGTGGCGATCGCGTGGTTCGGCATCCAGACCTACCTCGCGTCGGTCGTCCTGCGAATCATGCTGGTGGCGCTGTTCCCCGGCGCCGCCGACCTGGACACCAACCGTTTCCTCGGGCTCTCCACCCTCGGCTGGATCTCGTTCGTCTCGCTGTGGGTGATCCAGGTGATCATCGTCAGTTACGGCATGGAGATGATCCGTCGCTACGAGGCCTTCGCCGGTCCGGTCATCCTGGTCACCATGGTCGCCCTGGCCGTCTGGATGCTGAGCAACGCCGACTGGACCATCGCGTGGTCGACGCCCGATTCGCTGACCGGCGTGGACATGTGGCTCCAGATCATCGGCGGCGCGAGCCTGTGGGTGGCGATCTACGGGACCTTCGTCCTCAACTTCTGCGACTTCACCCGCAACGCGGAATCGCGAAAAGCGATCGTGCGCGGGAACTTCTGGGGCATCCCGCTGAACATGCTGCTCTTCGGCGCCATCGTGATCACCCTCGCCGGAGCGCAGTTCCGCATCAACGGCACCGTCATCGAGTCGCCGTCGGACATCGTCCAGACCGTTCCCAACACGTTCCTGCTGGTGCTGGCCTGCCTCGCGCTGCTGATCCTCACTGTCGCCGTGAACCTCATGGCCAACTTCGTCGCGCCGATCTACGCGCTGTCCAACCTGTTCCCGCGCCACCTCGACTTCCGGCGCGCGGCGCTCGTCGCCGCGATCATCGGCTTGGTCATCCTGCCGTGGAACCTCTACAACTCGCCGGCGGTGATCAACTACTTCCTCGGCGGACTCGGTGCCCTTCTCGGCCCGCTGTTCGGTATCGTCATGGCCGATTACTGGCTCGTCCGCCGTTCGCGAATCGACGTGCCCGCGTTGTTCACCGAGGCACCGGGCGCCGCCTACCACTACCGGAACGGGGTCAACATGCGGGCGATCCTCGCGCTCGTCCCGACTGCGGCCATCGCCCTGGTGATGGCCTTCGTCCCGGCCTTCGAGGTGATCTCGGAGTTCTCCTGGTTCATCGGCGCCGGTCTCGGTGCGATCGTGTACCTGGCGGTCGCCGACCGTCGCGGTCCGTTCGCCGAGGTGTCGGGCGAGTCGATCTCCGTCGCCAGCACTCACTGACCCACAAAGGACATCACCGTGCGCATCCTGGTCGCCAACGTCAACACCACCGTGTCGATGACCGAGGCCATCGCCGACTCGGCCCGCTCGGTCGCCTCCCCGGGGACCGAGATCGTGGGGATCACACCGCGTTTCGGCGCCGACTCGTGCGAGGGGAACTTCGAGTCCTACCTCGCCGCGATCGCCGTGATGGACGCGATCCTCGCCTACCCCGAACCGTATGACGCGGTCATCCAGGCCGGTTACGGCGAACACGGCCGAGAGGGACTCCAGGAGCTCCTCGAGGTGCCGGTCGTCGACATCACCGAGGCCGCGGCGTCGACGGCGATGTATCTGGGACACCGCTTCTCGGTGGTGACGACCCTGGACCGGACGGTCCCGCTCATCGAGGACCGGCTCAAGCTCGCCGGCCTCGACCAGCGGTGCGCGTCGGTGCGGGCGTCGGGACTCGGTGTGCTGGAACTCGAGTCGGACCCGGAGCGGGCCGTGAAGGCGATCGTGGAACAGTCCACGCGTGCGGTCAGCGACGACCACGCCGAGGTGATCTGCCTCGGGTGCGGCGGGATGGCCGAACTCGAGGAGCAGGTTCGTGAGGCGACCGGAGTGCCGATCGTCGACGGTGTGCGGGCGGCGGTCACGATCGCCGAAGGTCTTGTCCGAATGGGGCTCTCGACGTCGAAGATACGGACCTACGCCCCGCCGCGGGAGAAGAAGATCACCGGCTGGCCGTTCAACCGCTAGTCCGCCTTCGCCGCCTGCGGCCACCGGGGATCCCGTCCGGTCAAGGCGGCGAGGCGGTCGACGAGGGGTGCGTCGTCGGGTACCTCGACCACCGGCCCGAACATGCCGTCGCGCTCTTCCTGCGGTTGGGGTGGGTAGTGGAGGTCGAAGACGACCTGGAGGATGTCGTCGGAGATGTCGAACGGGATGCCCATGGCACGTGCGATGTCCCATCCGTGCAGCACGAGTTCCGACAGCGCCACGAGTCCCATGATCTCGGCCGGCAGTTCGACACCGCCCGCCCGGGTCATGCCGTCCCAGGCGGCGGGGTCATCCCAGGAGTCGGCGAGGTCGTGGACGTGGCGACGCAGGTCGTCACGCCACTGCTTCGAGAGCTGACTCTGCGCCGGGTCCGGCGGCGTCGAGGTCAGCGGTCCGAAGTCCTTCCGCGCCGCGGCCGCGAAGGCCTGGGACAGGCCGTCGACGTGGGCGACCAGCGCGGCGAGATCCATGTCGCCGCAGGGGGTCGGACGGTCCAGGTCGGCGTCGGCGACTGTGGCGGTCAGAGCGAGCATGTGATCGGCGGCCGCCGATATCGATGGTGCTCGGGTGGTGTCGGTGGGCATGGGACTCCCTCTCGTCGTGTGCACTCGACAGGGCTGACCCGCTCGACGCCGGTTTCTCATCGGCCGCACCGATGCCCCCGTACGGTGGTCACGTGACCTCTCCGATCCGCGAGTACACGACCATCAGTCATCCGACGCCGAATACCCGTGTCTGGCATGAGATCCAGGGCGACGGGCAACCGCTCGTGCTGCTCCACGGCGCCTTCTCGGGTGCGTCGTCGTGGGGCGGGCAGGTGCCGGCCCTTGTGGACGCGGGGTGGAAGGTGTTCTGTCCGGAACGTCACGGTCACGGACACAGCCCGGACGTGACCGACGAGTTCCACTACGCGGACATGGCCGAGGAGACGATCGCGTACCTCGACGAGGTGGTCGGTGGTCCCGCCGAGATCGTCGGGTGGAGCGATGGCGCGGTGGTGGGCGTGCTGGTCGCGTTGCGGCGGCCCGACCTGGTCCGGCATCTGGTCCTGATCGGCCAGTACTACAACAGTTCGGGCCGGGCGGTCGGCGGCATCCTCGACGCGCTCGATTCCGCCGACGACGAGCTGATGGAGTTCTTCGCTGCCGACTACGCGTCGGAATCCCCGGACGGGGCAGAGCATTTCCAGGTCGTCTTCGACAAGACGATGGCGATGATCAACTCCGAACCCGAGATCGATCTCGGTGATCTGGCCGCGATCGCCGCACCGACGCTGGTCATGCAGGGTGACCGCGACGAGGTGACCCTCGAGCACAGCGGCGACGTCGTCGCCGCCATTCCGGGTGCCCGGCTGGCCGTGATCCCCGGGACGCACCTCATCCCGATCGAGGCGCCGCAGGCGGTGAACGCGGTTCTCGTCCAGTTTCTCGGCGCGGAGTGAGCCGGCGCCCTCAGTCCGGGACCATCGCCGAGAACGCGTCGGCCAGGGTGGCGTAGAGGTCGAGAGTGTCATCCAGGCCCGTCAGCCGCAGGGGCCGAGTGATGGCGGGATGCCCGCCGACGACGCCGAACCGGCCGCCGGCCGGGGTGACGGCCGCGTGTGCGGCGAGGAGCGCGGCGATGCCGGACGACGCGAGGAAGTCGGTGGCGGTGAGATCGACGATCAGCCCCCGGGGTCGCTCGCTCACTGCTTCAAGAACGGCCGCACCCAACTGCGGGACGGTGAGCAGGTCGATGCTGCCGTGCACGGTCAGGACGATGAGTTGATCGCGCTGCGTCGAGATCACTGCCAGCGCGCGACCTGCCCGGGACGCGTCCTGGTCATCGTCGACGACCACCGGTCCGAAGCTGTCTGCCCTCATGTAGCCCTGCCTCCCTGTTCGCTCGAAGTCACCCGTCCGTGAGATGGCAGCGCCTCGAGGTCCGCCTGGTGGCGTCGGCAGTTGGCTTCACCGGTGCCTTGGTGTGTCCTCGATATGACGTTCGGCGCCGTCGAAGACGCGGATGGCTGCGTGCCCCTCCCCGAGCGCCGCGACATACCCGGCGACAGCTACTGCGCTGATGAGGAGCAGATACCAGCCAGCAGCGTGATCGAAGGCCAGCAGGTAGAGCGCGGTCAGTGTCGCGGCGCAGATCGCCGCGGCCGGCAGTGCCGGAAGCCATCGTCTGTCTCGCAGGACGAGTATCGCCGCCTGACACTGCACGGCGATCTGCATCAGGGCCAGGAGCGCCCCGGCGCCGGCCATCCCGAGCAACCCCGACAGTGTTCCGGTGTCGGAGAGGGCCGCAGTCGCGACGGTCGCGAGAATCGCGACCGAGCCCAGGCCCGCGCCGACTGTCGGCGAGGTGAAGCGCGCGAAGTCCTGGTCTACAGAGTTCTCGGAGTTGTCGACGGAAAGGCACATGACTTCTGTCTAACGCCTGATGCACCTCGGCGGTAGTATGCACAATATTGTCCATATGGACGAGAATGTCCACGCCGACGGCAGGGTCTGACGATGGAGAACCAGGACGAGTCCGTTCTACGGGACCCGGTTCGACGTGCCTACGAGGTGTGTCCGGTCGAGGTGAGCGTCGCCGTGCTCGGCGGTTCCTGGAAGATGACCATCGTCAAGAACCTTCTCGAGGGGCCGATGCGATACGGCGCCCTCGGGCGGGCAGTCGGTCCGGTCACGCCACGAGTGCTCACCCGCCAGCTACGTGAACTCGAATGCGACGGCATCGTGCAGCGTACGGCCTATCCCGAAGTCCCTCCGAGAGTTGAGTATTCGCTCACCGAACAGGGACGGGCGTTGCGCCCCTTCGTCACCGCCCTCAACGAGTGGGGGAAGACCTACGCGACCGAGGTGATCGAACCCAAGGTCGCGCAGCGGGAGAGTGCGGCGAGCTGAGTCGAGGTCGGAGTTGGTCCGAGGAGGTGTCAACACAGCGGACCTCCCGGCGACTGCGGCAACCGCCGCGCCGGCGACCTCCGAGTCATTGAGCCCTTCGCTCCACGTCACCGTACGAAGCGTCGGGTCTCAGGAGGAATGACCGCTGGGACGAAAGCCGAATCCGGGCTACAACCGGCCGATCTGGAGGACGACGATCTCGAGGTCGAGGCGGTTCAAGAGTTGGCCGTTGCGCGCAACCTCGTCGAAACCTGCGGCGTTCGACCCGGTCTCGGCACCGAGATGGCGACGCGCCTCTCGCTCACCAACTTCGGTTTGCTCGGATTCGCAATGCTCAGCAGTGCGAATGCACGGGAGGCGCTTTGGGTCGCCCCGCAGGCGCTACAGATAGGCAACCGGTTCGTCGACATCAGCGTCGACATGAGTCAGTCGGTCGGACATATCGAGTTGCTTTGACGAGACACCCTGCCCGTCTGAACATGGGCCGCCGAACACTGCATCGACGCCTCGAACAGGAGGGGACAACCTTTCGGGTCCTGACCGAGGAGGTTCGTCATGAGGTCGCGGTCGACTTACTCGGCGTCCTCGGCGTCCTCGGCCTCACCGTTCAGGAGGCCGCCTCGCGTCTGGGCTACTCGATTGCCGCGGCCTCCAGCCGATCCTTCACCCGGTGGACGGGCAACCCTCCCAGTACTTATAGAAGGTGATCCCGAAGTGTTCCGCGGAACACTCTCGACCTCGGGTTGAGGCTCGAGGAATTGTCGGTGCCTGGCGATACCTTGTTCCTGTACTTCTCGCTCGGTTCAGGGGGTTGCGTTGGGGTTCAGTGCTTTTCGTTGCGGTGGAGATGCGTCGTCGATGTTCGATGGTGCGGATCCTGAGTCGCTGACGGATGAGGTGCTCGAGGCGCGGGTGCTGGGTATGCCGCTCGGATCACGGCTTTGACAGCGGACTTCCTTGAACTGGTGGCAGAACTGGATGGGCGGGAGTCGTGGCGGGGGCCGGGCATTCATTCGCTGGCGCACTGGTTGTCGTGGAAGGCGGGCATCGCACCGCGAACGGCGCATGAGCAGTTGAGGGTCGCCAAGGCGATACGGGAATTGCCGGTGATCCGCACGGCGTTTCGCGAGGGTCGGTTGTCGTATTCGAAGGTCCGCGCGTTGACACGGGTCGCTACGCCGGAGCGTGAGGCGGAGTTGGTGAACCTCGCATTGTCGTCGACGGCGTCTCAGTTGGATCGGGCGGTGCGGGCGATGGTCCAGATCGATCGTGACCGGGGTGTCGAGGAGGATGGACGGCCGCCGGTGGAGTCGACGGGCCGGTGGAAATGGAACACCGATGGGTCGCTGTCGGTGTCGTTGACGCTGAGTCCGTTGGATGGTGCGCGATTTCTCGCTGGGGCGGTGCGCGCAGAGTATGAACGCACCCGGACCGCCGACGATCCGGATCTACCAACCGCGGGGAGTGTTCCGCGGAACACTGAACCGGAGTCGGGTGACGGCGATTCGGGGCAGGGGTCGGAGGTGGTGCCGTCGCGGCGTCGGGATCTGTGGCGGCAGGTGCCGTCGAATGTGGCGCCGGCGGTGGTGGCGATGGCCGGCATGGTGCATGACGGGGTCGCGATGCCTGATCTCGCACCGGGTGCGGAGATCCTGATCCATGCCGGTGACGGGGTGGAGCATGCTCATCTGGATGACGGTCCGGCGTTGTCGGAGGTCGAGGTGGCCGAAGCTCGGTGCGGGGCGTCGACTCGGGATGTGGTGAGTCGCCGGGTTCCCGGGCAGCCCGGCAAGCTGGCGTTGTTGGGGGTGGGGCGTCGGAAGCGGGTGCCGAACAAAGCCCTGATCAGGGCGTTGTTCGTGCGGGATCGGTGTTGTCAGGTGCCGGGGTGTGGTCGGACGCGTCATCTGCATGCCCATCATGTGCAGTTGTGGTCGGCGGGTGGGCGGACGGATCCGGACAACCTGATCTTGTTGTGTGGGTCGTGTAATGGGGCGTTGCATCGGGGCGAGTTTGCGATTACAGCACGCGGGAAGCAGCGGTTCACGTTTCATCGCCCGGACGGCACTGAGATCGAGGTGGCGCCACCGACTTCGAGGCCGGGCGTGTGGCGACCCGATCAACGGATCGGGGTAGATGCGACGGTGCCGATCGGTGGGGGTCGGATGGATTTGGGTTACACCACCGAGGTGCTCTATGCGGTGTGGGAATGGAAGCAGCGCAACGAGACTCGCTCAGCACCAGTCGTCCGAGAGGCGGCGTAGCTATTCGTCGCGCAGCTCATCGATGTCGGTCCGCGTGATCTCGGTGAGCCGGTCGAGGATTCGGGTGTAGGACGGGGACTGGCGGTGGACGAGGGAGGTGTGGGTCTCGCCGTCGAACAGGTGCAGCTCGGCCGAGCCGCCGGCGGCGTCGAGGGCGGTCGCGTAGCGGCGGGAGTTGGTCGGGTCGACATCGTCGTCGGCCAGTCCGTGGAACAAGGTGACCGGTAGCGCCGGATCGAGATTGCGGATGGGGTCGACCGAGTCATAGCGCGCGGGGACCTGTCGTGGTGTGCCACCCAGGACAAGGGTGATCACCCGGTTGTTGCCGTGGCCGACGGCGTAGTGCATGTCGAGCGGGCCGGAGATGGACACCGCCCGGGATGGAACGAAGGCCGGACGCGAACCCACTTCGTCATCGGTGAGGCGATGGCGCGTGCCGCCCCACACGGCCAATTGCGCACCGGCGCTGTGACCGACCACCGGCTCGTCGTCGATTCGCAACTGCGGGTAGGTCTCGGCCATCGCGGGCACATGGTCGAGTGCTCGGGCCACGTCGTGGAAGGTCGTGGGCCACCCTCCGCCGGTGCCCAGACGTCGGTACTCCACGTTGTAGACGGCCAACCCGCGGTCGGCGAGATCCCTGGCCATCTCGTCGAATTGCTCTGCACCGGCCTGGCTTTCCCAACCGCCACCGTGGATGATCGTCACCAGCGGCAGCGAGTCGTCGTCGCGGGCGCCCGCGGGCAGGTACAGGTCGGCCCAGTTCTCGGCGGGGTCGGCATCGTCGGAATCGAGATACTCGACGCGGACGACGTCGAAGGATTCGGTCCCCGCGGGGACCGGGGGAGCCGTCGCGGGTCCGTGCGCATCCGATGGCGTACCGGAAGACGGTGACGGCGTTGACGACTGCTGGTCCGGCGGCGTCGAGCAACCACCGGCCACGAGCGCGATCACGCCCACGGCCACCGTGACGATCCGACGTCTCATCGGTTATCGCAGACCGGAGGGCACGATCTTGCCGTTGACCGTCACGGTCACCTCGCCGGTCTCGGTGTTCTCGGAGATCTCGCCGTGCTCGAAGGTGACCACCTCGAGGTCACCGTCGACCGTCACGTCGCTCGTGGGCACACCGAGCGGCCCGGCCGAGCCGTTGGTGCCGAGGAGCAACGGGGTGCCGTCCGGAGCGCGCTCGGTGTTCCAGGCGTCCCGGATCTTGCCGGAGGTGACGATGTACCCAGGCGTTGCGGGGTCGCTGTTCCTCGCGATGATCACGCCACCGCGGAACTGTTGGTAGACAACGCCACTCTCTCGTGTCCCCGCGTTGTGATCGCCGGTCAACGGCTTGCCCAGGGCGGCCCGCTGTGCCTCGGTCGCCGACGCGTACTTCGTTGCGATCGGGCCGGTGAGAGTCACCTCGACATCGTCCTCGCCCATGACCGTGGTCTCGGTGGGCTTCGCATTCTCCACGACAGGAACGGGGCCCGTCGTGTCGCCGGCGGCTGCGGTCGTCGTCGACACCCCGGTCGTTGCGGCTCCGGAGGGTGACTCGTCCGCGTCTGACGTGCCGCAACCGGCGGCGATCAGCGTGGTCACGAACAATCCGGCAACGAACTGGGCGCGGCGGGAAGCCACCAGTTTCATGTGATCCTCTCGACCCTCGACTCGTCGGCCTAGGTGTATCACGGACCACGTCCAGTCGCTACGTGCCCGCAGGTTCACCCATGTCGGCGCCTGTACTCACCCGCGGCACCCGGATGCAGGGGGATGGGTCCGGTGAGGATCAATGACTGCGCGTCGAGGAACTGGCTGCCGATCGCCTGGGCGGGCACGAGGTGTGCGGCCTGGTCGAGCAGCACGTCGACGATGGCCGCGGCGGTGACGTCCGGTACATCCCGTCGGGCGAGCAGGAGATTCGCGATCCCGACGGTGGTGACTGCTGGGTGCCGGCCGTAGATGTCGGCGGGGATGCGTACGGGCTCGTACGCGGGTCCGAACCGCTGTCGTAAGCCCGCGACCACGTCACCGAGGTCGAGCAGGACGATCGGCACGCGCGGGTCGGTGAACGCCGGGGTCGGCAGACCGCCCGCCCACATGACGGCGTCGACCTCTCCGGCGGCGAGGGCGGCGCCGGCGTCGGCCATCGTTTGCCGGACCGGGCGGATGTCGCGGCCGGCGTCGAGGCCGGCTGCGGCGAGTACCCGCTCGGAGAGCCCGGCGGCGCCGGACCCCGGTGCTCCGACACTCACCGACCGCCCGCGCAGGTCGGCGACCGTCGCGATCCCGGACCCGGTGCGGACCGCCACCTGGAAGTAGTTCTCGTACACGCAGCCGAGAGCGGTCAGCTGCGTCCCCGTTCGCTCGATGGCCGTGTCGCTGAGGCTGATCGCGAGTTCGGCGGAACCGTCCGCCAGGGCGTCGAGGTTCTCGGCCGAGCCGCCGGATTGCCGCGGGCGGATCTCCGGCGCGCCGGACCGGGCCGCCGCCGCGGCGAGAAGACCGGCGAATTCCCAGAAGAAGCCACCGGGCTCGCCCGCCGCGAGGCGGACCGGTGCGCCGCGTTCGGTTCCGCACGCGGTCAGGAGAAGCAGCGCGCCCAGGCCGGTGGCCCCGCGGAGCAGAGTCCGGCGGTCCACCGGCCCGCGCGCGAACGACATGATGACACCTTAGGCCCGCCGGGCAACGGCCTCTGCGTCGAGGAAGGCCCGCCCCTGCTCGCGATCGAGGGGGGTCTCCGCCTTGTTGCGCAGCACGAAGATGTAGACCATCAGCGACACCGCGATCACGACGGTGACGTAGGCGATGAACCACGGGACATGACCGCCGTTCTTCGCGGCCTGATAGATCAGCGGCGCGGTGCCGCCGAACGCCGAGTTCGCTAGCGCGTAGCCCAGACCCACTCCCAGCGCGCGGACGTGAGAGGGGAAGAGCTCCGCCTTCACGATCGCGTTGATGGAGGTGTAGCCGGTGAGGATGATGTAGCCGATGGCGAGCAGGGTCAACGACGTTGCCACCGAGGTGGTTTGGGGCAGGTAGGTGATCAGGACGTAGGTGTACAGGACACCGCCGACGCCGAAGAAGATGAGGACCGGTTTGCGTCCGACCTTGTCGCTGATCATTCCGCCGATCGGCTGCAACACCATCAGGAAGATCAAACCGATGAGGTTGATCCAGGTCCCGGTGCGACCGTGGTCCTCGTAGGCGGTCTTGACGATGGCCGGTGCGTTGACGCTGTAGGTGTAGAAGGCGATGGTGCCGCCGATGGTGACCAGGAAGCAGACCAGCAGAGGGCGCCAGTAGTTCAGGACGAGTTCGCGAATCGAGCCGGACTCGGAGTCGGCCCCGCTGCGGACGGCCTCCAACTGCTCCGGGGTGAGCGACTCGTCCATGCTGCGGCGCAGCCAGAAGACGACCACCGCGGCCACGCCGCCGATGAGAAACGCTATACGCCAACCGAAGTCGGAGATCTGGTCGGAGTCGAGGAAGCCCTGCATCACCAGCAGGGTGAGCTGCGCCAGCACATGTCCGCCGATGAGCGTGACGTACTGGAACGACGAGAAGAAGCCGCGACGCTCCCGGGTGGCCGCCTCGGACATGTAGGTGGCCGACGCGCCGTACTCGCCACCGGTCGCGAATCCCTGTACCAGTCGACAGAGCACCAGGACGACCGCCGCCCACACGCCGATCGACTCGCGACCCGGTGTCAGCGCGATGACCAATGAGCACGCCGCCATCAACGACACGCTGAACGTCAGCGCCGCCCGGCGGCCCCGGCGGTCCGCGTACCGGCCGAAGAACCAGGAGCCGACCGGCCGCATCAGGAAGGTGACGGCGAAGATGGCGTACACGTAGACGGTCGAGTTCTTGTCGGCCGAGTCGAAGAACTGGCTCTCGAAGTACGTCGCGAAGACGGTGTAGACGTAGACGTCGTACCACTCGACGAGGTTGCCGGAGGACCCGCGCAGGGTGTTGAGCACGGCACGACGCGTCGCCGCGGCCGACGACGTCGGCGGTGCGCTCCGGGCGTTCGCGGGCTGCCGGGTGGGCGAGTCGGTCATCAGGGTCCTCCAGGTCGTCGAACGTGCACCCGACCCGGTCCGGCGTCGGTGCCCCTAACACTGTGAACGCAGTCACAGGCGGAACGGAAGCCGATCGCCGTTTCCTAACAGTCCCTTAGGACAGGTCGTCCTCGGCCTAGTGGAACGGGACGTCGGAGGCCGGGATCCAGAGGTCCACCCGCAGTCCCGCGGGGCGTCCGGCGGTCACCCTCAGTTCGCCTCCGACTCCTTCGACAAGGGCCGCCGCGATGGCCAATCCGAGTCCGGAGCCGGGCCCGCTGTCGGCCGACGCGCGGAAGAACCGCTCCGTGATGCGTGGCAAGTCGTCGGCCGTCACGCCACGGCCGGTGTCGGCGACCCAGACCCGGATACGCGCTCCCTCGGATCGACAGCCCAGCTCTACGTGGGCACCTTCCCCGGCGTGGTTGACCGCGTTGCTCATCAGGACGTCCGTCGCCCGGATGAGGTCGTCCTCGTCGAGTGCGGCGATCATCGGCCGGGGCGGCGAAGCGATCGACGCCGACATCCCCGCGTCGGCGAGCGCGTCCGCCCAGAAATCGTGGCGCTCGACCAGCACGGCGGCGACGTCGCAGACCCCTGTGGTGGAACCGGCGGGCCGCGACTCGGCGGTGGCGAGGACGAGTAGGTCGTCGACGATGCGGTCGAGCCGGTCGATCTCCACGACGGTCTTCCGATGCGATTCCAGCGAGCGGCCGGTCAATCCGAGGCCGAGGGTGTCGAGGCGAAAGCGGACCGCCGCCAACGGATTACGAAGTGCGTGCGCGGTGTCGGCGACCAGGCGGCGCTGGGCGGCGGTGGCGTTCTCGACGTCGTCCGCCATCGCGTCGAAGATCCGGGCCAGCTCGCGGACCTCCGGTGGGCCGGTGTGGCGTTGACCGGGCGATCCGTCCGGGGTCGTGTCGTTCGCCGACGGGCCGCTGTCGATGATCGAGGCGCGCAGCGAGCGCACCCGTGCCGACAACGCCGTGAGTGGGCGAACCGTCCACCGCGACAACGCAACCGCGATCATCGACCCGATCACGAGCATCGCGAGGGCCCCGGCGGCGATCACGGCCCACGTTCTGACGACATCGCGTTTCGCCGCCGTCGTCGACGCCTCGATGACGACCGCGCCGTCGACCTGGGTGCCCGTGCCGATCGGCATGGCCACGAGTACCGAGTCGGGCGACCAGGGCGTCAGCCCCGACGCGATCCGCGTGCGTTGATTGCGCAATGCCTCGGAGACGGCCTCGGCGACCGCGGGTGACCGGGCTGCGAGGCCGGCCGAGGCGCGCGTCGTGCCGGCTCGATCGACCACCACCACGCCTTCGTCGTAGAGGTCGCGGTAGCGCTCGGCGGCCCGCTGGAGTTCCGTACCCCGCATCTCCGGGTCCCGATCGGCGAGGTCGGCGAAGTAGACCGCGGACGCGGTCCGGCTCTCGGTGAACCGTTGCAGCCGTTCACGACTCGCCGTCGTCGCGAGGGGGACCGCCAGACCCAGGACCACGATCGCCGAATAGACGACGAGCACGAGCAGCACGCGCCGCCACATCGTTCAGGAACCCCAGCGGTAGCCGTACCCGCGGATCGTCTCGATCACGCCGGGCCTGCCGAGCTTCGCCCGGAGCGCGGTCATGTGGACGTCGAGGCTGCGCGAGATGGCGACGTAGGCGTCGCCCCAGATCGCATCCATCAACTGTTCGCGGCTCACGGCCTCACCCCGGCGGGTGACGAGGTGCGCGAGGAGTTCGAACTCCTTGGGAGTGAGGGCGACGTCGGTGCCGGCCACGGTCACCAGTCGCGCGTCGAGATCGACGACGATGTCGCCGGTGGCGATCTGTCGCGCCGCGGGTGCCGGTGCGTCGGCGGTGCGCCGACGGGCGGCCACTTCCAGGCGCGCCATCAACTCGCCGAGGCGCGCAGGTTTCACCACATAGTCGTCGGCACCCCCGCGGAGTGCCCGCACCACCGACCGCTCGTCCTGCCGCGCGGTGAGCACCACGACCGGCATCTCACTCACCGCCCGCAACCGGCGCAGCACGGTCAGCCCGTCCTCGTCAGGCAATCCCAGGTCCAGCAGTGCGAGGTCGAATTCCCGGTGACCGAGGAGGAGATCGGCGCCGCGACGCATGCGACCGGGCTCGTGGCCGACCTCGTTCAGGGCGTCCACGAGCGCGTCGCCGACCCCGTCGTCGTCTTCCACTACCGCGATACGCATCGTGTCTCACGGTACGACAGGAACCGGAGGCGGCCTCTCAGAGCACGATCTGCCGGTTGACGTCCTTGTAGAGGAGGTACCGGAAGTTCGACGGTCCGCCGGCGTAGCAGGCCTGCGGGCAGAAGGCGCGCAGGGACATGTAGTCGCCCTCCTGGACCTCCACCCAGTCCTCGTTGAGCCGATAGACGGCCTTGCCCTCCAGGACGTACAGGCCGTGTTCCATCACGTGGGTCTCGGCGAAGGGGATAGACGCGCCGGGCTCGAAGGTCACGATGTTGACGTGCATGTCGTAGGCGAGGTCCTGGGGGTCGAGCATTCGCGTTGTGCGCCAGGCGCCGTCGGTGTCGGGCATCGGGGAGGGCTCGATGTCGCGCTCGTTGCCGAACTTCGGGGCCGGCTCGTGACCCGCGATGGGCTCGTAACGCTTACGAATCCAGTGGAAGGAGACGGGGACGTCGCCGCGGTTGTGTGCCGACCACGGTGTGCCCGCGGGCAGGTAGCCGAAGCCACCGTCGGACAGGACGTGCTCCTGGCCCGCGATGGTCACGGTCAGCGATCCGGCGGTGACGAAGACGAAACCCTCGACTTCTGACTGGGGTTCGGGCGCAGCCGATCCGCCGCCCGGGGCGACCTCGACGATGGTCTGGGCGAAGGTCTGCGCGCCGCCGGGTACCGGGCGGTTGAGTACCCAGGCGCGGGTGTCGGTCCACTCCGGGAAGACCGAGGTGACGATGTCGCGGAGCACGCCGCGCGGGATCACCGTGTACGCCTCGGTGACGACCGCGCGGTCGCTCAGCAGGTCGGTCTGCGGCGGGAGTCCACCGGCGGGGGTGTAGTACGGCGTCGCGTTCATCGGGTTGTCCTCTGTGAGTGGGGGAGTGCGAAGTCGCGCACCTTCTCGATGGGCAGATCGGTCGCGGTCTCGACCTCGTCGACGGTCAGAGCGCCGCACACCTCGCCGCGTCGGATGAAGCCGGCGAGTGCGCGGGCCGTCGCCGGTTCGTCGAGCACCGACGACTCGAGCTTGTGCGCGTAGTTGCGCAGACGCACTGCGGCGGAATCGAATCCGTCGCGATAGAAGGCGTATGTGGCCAGGAAGCGGGTGACGAGCTGCGCGGGGTGGAGGTCCCACCCCTGATAGAAGCCGCGTTCGAGGTGGCGCCGGACCAGTCGCGCGTGCAACGCCCAGCCGGCTTCGACGGCCTCGGCGTCTCCGACGGGGAGAATGTTCGTCGACCCGTCCGACAACCGCACACCGGTGCCGGCCGCGGCGAGTTGCATCACGGCCTTCGCGTGGTCGGCGACGGGATGTTCCATCGACTGATACGCCGCGGCGATGCCGAGGGACGCCGAATAGTCGTAGGTTCCGTAGTGCAGTGCGGTCACCCGGCCCTCGCCGGCCTGGATCATCGCCGCCACGGCCGCGGTGCCGTCGGCACCCATCACCGACTGCGGCGTCTCCACCTGGATCTCGAAACCGATACGGCCGTCGGCGAATCCGTGGACCCGCTCGAGTTCCCGGGCGACCGTGACCATCGCGAGCACCTGATCGGTCGAGGTGACCTTGGGCAGGGTGAGGGTCAACCCCGCCGGGAGTTCGCCGGTGTCCGCGAGACCGGAGACGAACAGGTCGAGGGTGCGCAGGCCGCGGGCGCGCACGTCGGTCTCGAAACACTTGAAGCGGATGCCGAGGAACGGCGGTGAGGCGTCGCCGGCCGCCCGGATCGCGGCGACGGCGGCGCTGACGTGCGCGTCCTCCTCGTCATCGGCGCGGACACCGTAACCGTCCTCGAAGTCGATGCGCAGATCCTCGATGGGCTCGGTGCGTAGCTTGTTCTCGACGAGATCTGCGAGGGCGGTGGCCGCCGAGTCGGTCCGGGCGACGGTCGAGCGGGCGATCGCGGCGAGACCGCCGTGGTCGGCAGCCGCCTCGAGAGCCGCGCGTCCCCACGCCTGGGGGAGATCCGCGGAGTACCGGTCGGCGGGGACATAGACCGTGTGGACCGGCTGCCGGCTCCCGTCGTCACCCGGATACCGATCGGACAGGACCGCGTCCGACGTTGCGAGGGCGGCCTCGATCTCGGCGAGGAAGGCCGCGCCGAGGCGACCGGGTTGCACGCTCACGGGCGCCCCTTCATGTCGAATCAATGGAAATCAAATTCCGCAGAGCGGAGTTTACTCCAGAACTGCCGGATGCGGCCACCCATGTGAGCTGACGGACCGGATTGTGGTTTCACATCATGGAACGTAGCGTGATGTCGGACTGTGGAGGTGGTGATGGCGGGGAACTCCGGCGGTGTGCAATCCGTCGAGCGCGCATTCGAACTGCTCGAGCTCATCGGCCGCGCCGGCGGCGAGTGCTCACTGAGCCATCTGTCGGCGGAGTCCCCGCTGCCGCCCCCGACCATCCACCGGCTGCTGCGGACACTCGTGGGAATCGGCTATGTCCGGCAGCTCCCGAACCGGTCGTACGCCCTGGGGCCCCGGCTCATCCGACTCGGCGAGGTGGCCAACCGGCAGCTCGGCGCGGTCGCCGCACCCGTCCTCGCCTCCCTGGTCGGCGAACTCAGCGAGACCGCCAGTCTCGCCGTCCTCGACGGCGACATGGTCATCTACGTGGCCCAGGTTCCGTCCCCGCACAGCATGCGCACCAACAACGAGGTCGGCCGTCGGGTCACGATGCACAACACCGCGGTCGGCAAGGCCGTGCTCGCCGAACTCGACGATGCACGCATCCTCAAACACGTCACGCAGGCCGGGCTCACCCCCGCCACCCAGTGGAGCGTCACGTCGCTGTCGGGTGTGTTCGCGGCCGTCGAGCAGGTACGGGCGAGCGGGGTCGCCACCGACGAACAGGAACACGAGGTCGGCGTCTGCGGGATGGCGGTCGCCGTCCCCGGTGCGCCCACGCCCATGGCGGTCGGGATCTCCGGGCCGGTCGCCCGATTCGACGACGGGCTCCGGGCCCGCGCGGTCGGGGCGCTCCGCACGGCCGCGGAGACCGTGTCCGAGGCGCTGATCGGATCGCGCGAGTCCTAGGGGCGAGGCGGCTAGATGGTCAGTTTCGTGGGCGTCGTGCGGTTGGCGCCGTCGCCGCTGGAACCATCGCCGACCTGACCGTCGTTGTTGAATCCCCAGCAGTACACCGACGCGGCCGCCATCGCGCACGACGTCCCGTTGCCGGTCGAGATCGAGGTGACGTCGGTCAGCGTCGAGACCTCGCGGGGGATCTTCACCGACCCGCCGGACGAGCCGAGCTGGCTGCGGTCGTCGTCTCCCCAGCAGAAGGCCCGGTCGTCGGAGACCGCGCAGGTGGTGCCCCAGTCGGTGGAGATGGCGGAGACGCCGCTCAGATTGCCGACCTGAACGGGGGCCTGGCGGGTCTCGGTGGTGCCGTCGCCGATCTGGCCGTAGGCGTTCGAACCCCAGCACCACGCGTCGCCACCGGCGACCGCACAGGTCGTCTGGAAGTACGTGCTGGTGTTCGTGTTCGGATCGTCGTCGTCGGATGCCTCGTGATAGCCGCCGACGGTGATGTCGGTGACATCGGTCAGCGAGCCGACCTTCACCGGTGCCGAGCGCGCCGTCGTGCTGCCGTCGCCGATCTGCCCGTTGTCATTGGCGCCCCAGCAGAACGCCGAGCCGTCCGACACCGCGCAGGTGGTGCCGTAGGCGGTGGTGATGTCGGTGACCACGCCGAGCCCGGGGATCTTCGTCGGTGCCGAGACCGGGTCGGTGCCACCGCCGGTGCCGAGCTGGCCGTATTCGTTGTTGCCCCAGCAGTAGGCGTCGGTGCCGGCGACCGCGCAGGTGGTGCCCCAGCCGGTGGAGATCGCCTTGACGTCGGAGATGGCGCCGACCTTGGTCGCGGAGTCCACCGTCGAACCGCTGGAACCGTTGCCGACTTCGCCGTAATGGTTGTTGCCCCAACAGAATGCGTCGCCGGCGGCGATGGCGCAGGCCGTCGAGACGTAGGCGTTCTCGCCGGTGAGGTAGCCGCCGGTGGTGACCGCGGTCGCGTTGGCGACCCCGGTCACCGCCACCGGTCGGGTGTGCGGCGTCGTGGAACCGTCGCCGAGCTGACCGGAGTCGTTGTCGCCCCAGCAGTGCACGCTGCCGTTGACCACGGCGCAGCTGCTGCCGAAGTTCGTGCTCACCACCGGCTGCGCGACGGTCGCCTTCTCCGGGTCGGCGACGGTGCTGCCCAGGACGGCGAGTCCCACGACGGCGGCGACCACCAGCAGCAGCACGGCGCCGAGGACGCCGGCGACGATGAGGCCGGTCCGCTTCTTCTTTTTCGGCGGGACCGGCGGCAGACCCGGGTAGCCGACCTGGGGATGCCCGGGCTGCGCGTGCGGGCCCGAGAGGTGAGGGGCCGAGGAGTACATCGGCTGGGGACCCGACGGCTTGTTCATCAGCGGCTGCGGGCCCGACGGCCCGGTCATGGTCGGCTGCGGCGGCGGGGTGTACTGGCCATGGGGTGGGCCGAACTGCTGCTGGGGTCCCGAGGGGTGACCCGTGGACGGGCCGCCGGTGCCACCGCCGACGAGGGTGGGCGGCGGAACCGAACCCGCGATCATCGTGTTTCCCTGTGCGGCAGGGGATTCGAGCGCCGACTTCAAGGCGGCCGCGAAACTGCGGCAGTCGGGATAGCGGGATGCGGGATTCTTCGACAGGGCGCGCTGGAACACCGGGTCGAGGTGCGCGAGGTCGCCGCGCAGCTGGCCGATGTGGGGGACCGGGCGCTGGATGTGGCCCAGCATCACCGACGGTTCGGACTGTCCGACGAAGGGCGGCTGCCCCGCGAGCATCGCGTAGGCCGTGCAGGCCAGCGAGTACTGGTCCGACCGGGCCGTGGCGTCGGCGCCCTCGAGTGTCTCCGGGGCCGAGAAGGCGACCGTCCCGATGAACGAATGGGTGCCGGTCAGGTTGGCCGAACCGGCGAGCTTGGCGATGCCGAAGTCGAGCACGAGGGCGCGTTCGACGGCGTTCGTCGCCGGGTCGCGCGTGACGAGGATGTTGGCGGGCTTGATGTCCCGGTGCACCACGTGGTGGCGGTGCGCGTAGTCGAGGGCGTCGGCCACCTGTCCGACGACCGTCGACACCTCCGCCGGCGTCAGACGTTCCTCGGTGAGATCCTTGCCCTCGACGTAACTCATCGAGAACCAGGGCGAACCGTCCTCGATGCCGTACTGGTGGATGGTGATGATGCTGCGATGGTCGAGCTTCGCGGTGGTGCGGGCCTCGTTGGTGAAGCGCTGGTTGAACCCGGGCTGGGCACTGACCGCCGTGGAGATGACCTTCAGGGCCTCTCGCCGCTCGAGTTGCAGGTTCTCGACGAGGTACACCTCGCCCATACCGCCCGCGCCGAGCTGGGAGACCACGCGATAACCGGCGATGTGGGTGCCGGGACTCAACGGCACGGCGTCACCTCTTTCTGGCTTGGCGGGAGAGCGGCTGCCAAATGGCTGCTCTCGCAGACGTATGCAGGGACGATACCGAACCGGGAAAGGTCCGGGGCACCCTTCAACCGGATGACGGAGCCGACGCTAGAACGTGACCTGAGTGGGGGTCAGACGGTCGTCGGTGCCCCCGACGCCGAGCTGTCCGGTGGCGTTGAAACCCCAGCACCACAGGTATGACGACGCGAGCGCGCACGTGGTTCGTTCGCCGGTGGACACCGCGCCGACATCGGACAATCCGTTCACCCGGGTGGGCGCCGGCCGGTCGGTCAGGGTGCCGTCGCCGACCGAGCCCCAGGCATTGGCGCCCCAGCAGTACGCGATCCCGGCCGCGAGTGCGCAGGTGGTGTTCGACGTGCCGGTGCTGATGGCCTCGACTCCGTCCAGGCCGGACACCGGCGTCGCCGTGCGTCGGCCGTAGGTGGTGCCGTCGCCGAGTTGGCCGAACGCGTTGTCGCCCCAGCAATATGCACTCGCCCCGGCGATCGCGCAGGCGGTCGCGGCGCCCGCGGAGACCGACGTCGCGCCGTCCAGGTCGGCGACCCGGGTCGGGCGGGCCCGGTTGGTGGTCGTGCCGTCGCCGACCTGTCCGTTGTCGTTGAGGCCCCAGCAGTAGGCGTCGCCGGCTGCGACGGCACACGTGAAGTTCACACCGACGCTGATGGCGGTCACGTCGTCGAGCCCGGCGACCCGGACCGGCCGGTACTGATTCGCGGTCGAACCGTCACCGAGCTGGTCGAAGTCGTTGGTGCCCCAGCAGTACGCCGAGCCCGCCGAGATCGCGCACGTGGCCCAGTTGGCGGTCGAGACGGCGGTGACATCGGCGAGACCGGCGACCCGGGTCGGCGTCAGCCGCGCGTCGGTCGTGCCGTCGCCGATCTGCCCGTAGTCGTTGTTTCCCCAGCAGTACGCGAGTCGCTCGGCGATCGCACAGCTGTTGGGTCCGCCGGTGCTGATCGCGGTGACGCCGCTGAGATCGGCGACCGGCGTGGGCGTCTGGCGGGTGTCGGTCGTGCCGTCGCCGAGTTGGCCGGCCGCGTTGTCGCCCCAGCAATAGGCGGTTCCGTGCCGGATCGAACACGTGGCCCCGAGTCCGGCGCTGAGCTGGGCGCCGGCATCGGCCGCCGCGATCGGCGACGACGGGGCGTCGGACGCGTCCCCGCCATCGCCGCCGCCGAGGGTGAGGACCCCGATCGCGACGACGACGGCCAGCACCGCGACCACGGCGACCGCGGCGAGGGCGAGCGGCCACCGTCGCCGGTGGGAGGGCGTCGGGGGCGCGGGGGATGGGGCGACCCACGGTGGGGTCGGTTTCGCCGGTGGAGGCGGGGTGATGACCTGGGTCGTAGCCACGGGCGCGGGTGGCCGGTTGTCGGAGTGGGTTCGCCCCAGCGCCGCGCGCAGATCCGCGGCGAACGCACCGCAGGTGGGGTAGCGGTCGAGGGGGCCGCGCGCGAGCGCACGGTCGAAGACGGGATCGAGGGCGGCGAGCTCGGGGCGGTAGGTGCTGATCGGCGCCGGGCGTGTCGTGAGCTTGGCGACGATGTGACGGGTCTGCGTGTCGGCATCGAACGGGGTTGCGCCGGAGAGCAATTCGTAGGCGGTACAGGCCAGCGCGTACTGATCCGATGCGGGGCCCGCGGGTTTGCCGTCGAGGATCTCCGGCGCGGCGTAGACGAGGGTGCCCACGAACGACGACGGCGCCGTCAGGGTGCTCGCGGTGGTGAGCTTCGCGATCCCGAAGTCGAGCACGACGACGCGGTCGAGGGCGTCGTTAATCGCGCGGCGAGTGACCATGATGTTGCCCGGTTTGATGTCGCGGTGGATCACGCCGTGCTCGTGTGCGTAGTCGAGGGCGTCGGCGACCCGGGAGGCGACGGCCACCACCTCGTCCGGGCGGAGCGAGGCGCGTCGGAGGTCACGGCCGTCGAGGTAGGCCATCGTGAACCAGGGGTCGCCGTCGGCGACGCCGTAGTGGTAGATCGTGACGATCGACGGATGGTCGAGGGCGGCCGCGGTCTGTGCCTCGCGACTGAACCGGCGCGCGAACTCCTCGTCGACGGTCTCGGCGATCGAGATCACCTTGAGGGCCTCGCGCCGACGAAGTTGCGGATTCTCGACCAGGTAGACGGTGCCCATTCCGCCGCTCCCCAGCCGCGTGATCACACGGTAGCCGGCGACCTGGACCGGTTGGGCGACCATGGGCGCCTCCTGGGGCGTGACCTGTGTTGCGACGACCATAGCCCCGGCACGGGACTTCCGCCCCGGACACGGGTCTTGTTCATTCGAACGGCATGGCACAATGCACGACGTGGCAAACAAATCTGGCGCTGAAACACCCTCCTCCGGCGAAGCGGGGGCCGGCACCGGCAAGGTCGTCGAATCTGCCAAGGGCAAGAAGCACTACGTCGACAACGGCTGGCCGCAGGACGAGAACGGCGATGCCGCCGAGCACGCGGTCTCCGAACTCGCGACCCACATCTCGGGTGCGTTGTCGCCGTTCGGCGACACCGAGTTCCCGCTTCCGGTCGACGACCTGCCGTTCGTGCAGTCGAAGACCATCGTCAACCGCTGACGTCGATGCCGCCCACCGGGACTGACGAAGGTGGGTCGGACGCCCGGGACACCGGGCCGGCCGGCGGCTCCCGGTTGAGTCATCTGGACGAGTCCGGAACGGCCCGCATGGTCGACGTCGGCGCCAAGCCGACGACGAAGCGTCGCGCCGTCGCCGCCGGCACGTTCCACACCACCGCCGAGGTGATCGGTCTCCTCAGCGAGTCGCGGCTGCCCAAAGGAGATGTGCTGGCCACGGCGCGCATCGCCGGGATCATGGCGGCCAAACGCACCGACGAGCTGATCCCGCTGTGCCATCAGCTGGCGTTGTCGTCGGTGGAGGTCGACTTCGCGATCGGCGCCGACACGATCGAGGTCACCGCGACCGTGGCGACCTCCGGCCAGACGGGTGTGGAGATGGAGGCGTTGACAGCGGTCGCAGTCGCCGGGCTGACACTCCACGACATGGTCAAGGCCGTCGACCGACGGGCGCAGATGGACGGCATCCGCCTGCTCGCCAAGACCGGCGGCAAATCCGGCGACTGGTACCGCGAACCGTCTGACCCGGCTCATGACTGACCAGAGAACTCCTCGCGTGGCGCGCGTCGTCGTCGCGTCGAACCGCGCCAGCAGCGGTGTCTACGAAGACCGGTCCGGACCGATCATCGAGGCCTGGCTGGTCGAGCAGGGCTTCACCGTCGACGAGTGCGACGTCGTCGCCGACGGCCCGCCGGTCGGCGAGGCCCTCCGCGCCGCGATCTACGCCGAGGTCGACCTCGTCATCACCACGGGCGGAACGGGTTTGACGCCCACGGACCGGACTCCGGAGCAGACCCGCCCGCTCCTCGACGTCGAGATCCCGGGTCTGGCCGACGCCATCCGGTCGGCCGGGCTGCCGACGGTGCCCACCGCGGTCCTCTCACGCGGACTCGCCGGAATCGCCGGGACGACCCTCGTCGTGAACCTGCCCGGTTCGACCGGCGGGGTCCGCGACGGGCTCGGCGTCCTCGCCGGCGTCGTCCACCACGCGCTCGATCAGATCCGCGGAGGCGACCACCGATGACCCGAGAGGCCGGCTCGCACGTGGTGCACACCGCGGTCGTCGACGAGCCGATCACGCTGGCCGACCACGAGGCGATGGTCATCGACGCCGCCGAAGGTAAAGCCGGTGCGGTGGTCGGGTTCGTGGGCGCGGTCCGCGACCACGACGGCGGCCGCACCGTGACCGCGCTGCATTACTCGGGGCATCCCACGGCGACGAAGGTCCTGGCCGAGGTCGTCGCGGAGGTCTCCGCGGTCCACGGGGTGCGCGCGGTCGCGGTGTCCCACCGGGTCGGCGACCTCGTCATCGGCGACATCGCGTTCGTGGTCGCGGTGGCGGCCGACCATCGTCGGGCGGCGTTCGAGACCTGCTCGCGCCTCGTCGACGAGGTCAAGGCCCGCCTGCCAGTCTGGAAACACCAGTTCTTCGACGACGGCACCGACGAATGGGTCAACTCGGCCTGACCCCGCCCCCCGCTGGTTGAGCTGACCCCCGCTGGTTGAGCTGACCCCCCGCTGGTTGAGCTGACCCCCGCTGGTTGAGCTTGTCGAAACCAATGGAAAAGGGCCCCGCACGGATGGTCCATCGTGCGGGGCCCTTCGTCTGGGTCCCAGATCAGGCGTCGAGCGGCGATCAGGGGTTGGGCAGCAGGTGCTTGTTGTCGTTGAACAGCTTGATCTGGTCCTGGTTCAGCGTGACGCCGCTGTCCTTGGCCGCCTGCCAGAGGTTCTTGATCTCGGGGCTGACGCCGGCCTCGGTGAGGGCGTCGGTGACCTGGTTGGCGACGTCCTCGGTGGTCTTCGCCAGGTCGACGCTGCCGTTGCCGCCGGGGAGCACCGGGGCGATCTCACGCGGGGTGTCGGTCGGCGCGCTGCGCGGGGTCGAGCCCGACAGGCCGGTGCCACAGGTGGGCCAGGCACCCTTGCCCTGCGAACCGAGCACACGCTCGGCGACGACGATCTGCTCCTCGCGCGAGGCCTGATCGGCGGTTGGGGCGAACTCGCCGCCGCCGTGGCCGGTCCAGGTGCTCGGGGAGAACTGCAGGCCGCCGTGGTAGCCGTTGCCGGTCGCGATGGCCCAGTTGCCACCGGATTCGCACTGCGCGACCTGGTTCCACTCGGCGTCGGTGGCCGCATTGGCGGTACCGGTGCCCAGGAGGGCTGCTCCGCCGCCGAGGACCGCGCCGGTGAGGGCGACCTTGGTGATGGTCTTGGCGGCCGTGCTGGTCGTCTGCTTGCGATGACGTCCGGACATGTCTGTGTTTCCTCTCTCCACGCGCCTACGAAGTCAGCTGTCGGGTTCGAGCGAGAGGTGCTCGGTCCCGGGTCGTCGTGGTGGTCGCCGCGACTTCCGGGACTTAACCCCGAGGACACCTGGTGTGGTGCCCGGTCTCAGGGGATGAGGTTGGGTCCCCCGTCCTCGTTCCTAGATTGCTTGTCGTTCCCACCGGCGGAACGAGGCTCGGCGCGGCCGGTGGGACGTTATGTCTTGGTTGCTGTGTCGTGACCTCCGAGGAGGACGCTTCGAACAGTACGTCGTTCGTTGGACTGAATCACCTGCTTGGACGCAAGCGATTTTCGGCCCGGATCCGGGTCTTCCGACCCACTTCGGCCGTCATCCCAGTTCAACGGGTTAGTGGCCGTCCCGTGCCCATCCTGTTACCGCACCGTGATGTGACTAAGGTCACAGGCCGGGTGTGGCGTCAGCCACCGGCAAACGGGGGGAGGACGTCGAGTGTCGTGCACGTGCCGAGCGCACGCGTCCGATCGGAGAACGCGATCTCGTCGCGCAGATACGAGCAGCGTTCGAGAACCGTGGCGAGGGAGGGGTTTCCGGCGGCGAGGATGCCCTCGAGGGCGCCGAGCGGGGTCGACGGGTCGACGTCGATCACCTTCTCCTCGGCACCGGCCGCGGCGCGCGCGGCCGCGAAGAAACGAACTGTGAGCTGCATCGGACGCGAGCCTAGCCGCCGATCGCCGACAT
Source organism: Gordonia sp. SCSIO 19800 (assembly GCF_018132775.1). Classification (NCBI taxonomy): domain Bacteria; kingdom Bacillati; phylum Actinomycetota; class Actinomycetes; order Mycobacteriales; family Gordoniaceae; genus Gordonia; species Gordonia sp. SCSIO 19800. The sequence continues at coordinate 347,693 of NZ_JAGRQM010000003.1, forward strand.
CGGCCGATCCGGTTGGGTGAAGCCCGCCGCGTTCACTTCGTGGCCCGCCGCTTTCGCCCACATGTTCGCGCGCCACAGGCGCGCGAGGGCGGCGTCGATCTCGTCGTCGGGGAGGGTGCGCAACGCGTGCCGCACGTCGGTTTCCGACGTCGCGAACAGGCAGTTGCGCAGTGATCCGTCCGCGGTGAGCCGGGTGCGGTCGCAGTCCCCGCAGAACGGCCGGGTGACCGACGCGATCACCCCGACGCGTGCCGGGCCGTGCGCGCCGCGGTGGCCGTCGACGAGCCACGTGGCGGCGGGCGCGCTCCCACGTGGCGCAGGGTCGGGCAGCAGGGTGAACCGCTTCCGCAGGGTCGCGAGGATCTCCTGTGCGGTCACCATCTGTGCTCGCTGCCACGCATGGTCGGCGTCGAGTGGCATCTGTTCGATGATGCGCAGCTCGTAACCGTGCTCGAGACAGTAGGCGAGCAGGTCGGGGACTCCGGGCAGGTCGCTGCGGTCGGGTACCACGGCGTTGACCTTGACCGGGTCGAGCCCGGCGCGGCGGGCCGCCGCCAGGCCGTCGAGCACATCGGACAGACGGTCCCGGCGCGTGATCTCGGCGAAGCGGGCCGGGTCGATGGTGTCCAGCGAGATGTTGATACGGCCGAGGCCGGCGTCGACCAGACCGCCGACCCGCCGGGTCAGTCCGAGTCCGTTCGTCGTCATCGCGATCTCGGGCGACTGCGGGAGGCCCGCGACGGCGGCGATGACGTCCTCGAGGTCGCGGCGCAGCAGTGGTTCGCCGCCGGTGAATCGGATGCGCTCGATTCCCAGGTGGCGCACTGCGACGGTGAGCACCCGGATCAGTTCGTCGGTGGACAGCACCTGGTCGGTGGGCATCCAGTCGAGGCCCTCGGCCGGCATGCAGTACGAGCACCGCAGATTGCAGCGGTCGGTGACCGAGACCCGGAGATCCTTCGCGACCCGACCGAAGGTGTCGAGCAACGGCCCGTCGGTGGGCGCGTCGGAGGTCGCTGCTTCCCGCGGGGAGCGGGGCAGCGGCAGTCCGAGGCCGACCGTGCTCATGGTGCTGGGCGACTCACTTCCGGGTCGGGTCCGTGCGCGCCTCCAGGGCGCGGAAGGTGCTGGCGTGGAAGACCAGGGGCTCGATGTCGGGATCGGCGCGCAAGGTCCCGATCTCCAGCAACACGACGGTGTGGTCGCCGGCCTGGATCTCGTTGTGGATCGTGCACGACAGGTGGGCGGCCGCGTCGGGCACGAAGACCGCCCCGCGATCGGTGCTCAGCGGCGTGATGCCGTCGAACCGGTGCTCCGACGACCCGGCGAGCTGCTTGCAGAGTTCGATCTGGTCGCCGGCGAACACGCTGACCCCGATGGCCGGTGCGGTACGGATCCGCGGCCAGGTCGTCGAGGTGTTCTGGACGCAGACCGAGACGAGCGGCGGGTCGAGCGACACGGTGGTGAACGAGCTCGCGGCCATTCCGATCAATGTGGTCGAATCCCCGTCACGCTGTTCGCAACACACCGCCACGACGCCCGACGGGAAACAGCTGTACGCGTCACGCAGCGCCCGCCCGTCGGAGACGGGGGAGAGATCGGGGGTGGTGTCGATGGTTGTGGTCACGGTCCTCACCTGGCTCGGCGTCCGGCACGGAGTGCGTACACCAGGCCCAGGACGAAGCCCAGCGGTGCGCACATGGTCAGCAGATAGACGGCGGTCGGCGCGGTGTCGCCGCCGGTCACCAACGGTGTCAGGAACAACGCCACGATCGCCAGAATTCCGATCATGAACACGACCCCGGCAGCCTGCAGCAACCGCGGGGAGGATGTCTTCTGCATACCCGCCACGGTAGTGCAACGCGCGCCGGTGCGACGCCGCGCGATCCGTGCCCGCCGGGTAATGGTGTGACCGCGCGGTGGGGCGTTGGCTAGGATGGTCCGAAGCAGGCGCCTTGCATCCGTCTGGGCTCGCACGGTCTTCCACCGTCCGGGCCGCGAGATGGGTGACGGCGTCTTTTGTCGTGACGGGTCGTTTTTCGACAGATCTAGAACAGATGAGGGTGAGCACAGTGCCGACCGGCAAGGTGAAGTGGTACGACGCGGACAAAGGCTTCGGCTTCCTCTCCCAGGAGAGCGGTGAGGACGTCTACGTCCGTTCGGCAGCGTTGCCCGACGGAGTCGAGGCGCTCAAGCCGGGCCAGCGCGTCGAGTTCGGCATGGCCGCCGGTCGTCGCGGCCCGCAGGCGTTGAGCGTGAAGGTGCTCGAACCGGCACCCAGCGTCTCCAAGAACGTGCGCGAAGCCGCCCGCAAGGACGTGAAGCGGCACACCCCCGACGAACTGCACGGGATGGTCGCCGACCTCATCACCCTGCTCGAGGGCAAGGTCCAGCCGGACCTGCGCAAGGGGCGTTACCCCGACCGTAAGACCGCACAGCGGATCTCCGAAGTCGTGCGTGCCGTCGCGCGGGAGCTCGACTCCTAGGGCCGACTACGCGGCGGGCGCGGTCTGAACCGCGAGCTCGCCGCGCGGCAGGACGTCGTCGGCGGGGGTGAGCCGCGCCGACGCCGAGATCACGGTGAACCCGACCAGCACCCGGTCCGGTTCCGACCGGAGCGTCAGGGTGAAGGTGTCGTCCGCGCCCTGCTGCTGCTCGTCCTCGACGATCCCGCGCGGAGTCCGATAGACCGCCGCGAGGTTCCACGGACCCTGCGCGATCTCGCTCGAGACCGTCAGCATGATCGTCGAACCCACCGGCACCGGCACCGTCGCGGTCTCGTTCGGCGCGGTGATCTCGGGATCGCACGCGGTCAGCATCAAATCGCACCACCAGCGCGGATCGACGGTGTGCAACTCATCGCCGACCGCGACGTGCAGGTAGGGCTGATCGTCGTGCGCCGCGTTGCGGGTCAGCAGGAACACCGACGTCCCCACCACCGCGACGAACAGCACGACGACGATCGCGATGATCGACAGAGCCTTCTTCTCACCACTGCTGATCACTGACGACGTTGTCCTGTCTGGTTGGGCGGCGGGTGATCGCCGGGGCTGTACGGGCGCTCACCCCGGGTCTCGAACGGGGCGGTCGACGGGGTCCGGGTGGGCATCCGGGCGGTCGAGGGCCGCGCGGCGTGCGGTCGGGTGTCGGCGTCCGCCGGACCGGTCCGGGTGGCCGATCGGGCTTCTGCCGCGCGGAAGGCGACGGTGGGCGCGGCGTGGTCGGGGCGTCGACCGCCCAGACCGGGGACCAGTGACTTGCCGCGGGTGGTCATCACCGTCTGCAGCAGCCCGAGGCCGAGCAGTACCGAGACGACCGTGAACCCGATCCACAGGGTCGGCGGCAGCAGCACCCCGAGCGAGGCGCCGAAGACCCACGACAGCTGCAGCACCGTCTCCGACCGGCCGAACGCCGAGGCGCGGGACTCGTCGGGCAGGTCGTCCTGGATGGACGAGTCGAGGCACACCTTCCCGATCGCGCTGGTGCCGGAGGCGACCAGGGCTGCCACGGCGGCCGCGGCGATGTTGCCGAAGATGGCGGCCAGGACCGCGACGACGAAGCAGGCGGCGGTCGCGCCGACGACGATGTTCGGCGGGTTCTTCAGCTCGAGGCGGGTGCCGACGCCGTTGCCGATCATGTTGCCGACGCCGGCGGCGGCGCCGACCGCGCCGAGGAGAAGCAGCTGGGTCCAGTCCGAGGCGTCGCCCTGCTGGGCCTTGGCGTAGAACGCCACGAACAGCGTCAGGAAGCCGGTCAGGATGCGGATCGTGCCGTTGCCCCACAACCCGGCGACGACCTTGCGTCCGAGTGGCTGGCGCATCTTCGCCGCGAGCATCTTCGCGCCGTCGCGAGCGCTCGTCGGCTGCTCGGAGTCGCCGGGGACCGACCGCGCGGGCTCGCCGTGGTACGTGAGGGTCGTCGGGATCTCGCCCTCGGTGGACTCGACCCACGCCGGGATGCGCATGCACAGGTAGGCGCCCGCGGCCGCGACGACGGCCAGCCACACCATGGCACCCGGCAGATGCAGCGGGAGCAGCTGGCCGAGGAGGAACTCGATGGCCGCGGCGACCGCGCCGCCCACGACCGTGCCCCCGATGAGGCCGAAAATGGTCAGCCGTGAATTGACCCGGGGAAGGTCGATGGTCGGCGGCACCACCCGCGGCGTGACGGCCGACTTGAGGACGCCGAACGATTTGGACAGCACCAGCAGACCGAGGGCACACGGATAGAGCACCCATGGGTCGTATTCGAGCTGCTGGGTGATGTCGTTCCACTGGACGTTGGCCATGATGAGCAGGGCCAGGACGACGCGCAGGCCGAAGGTCGTGGCCATGGCGATGCGGCGGCCGCGCTGCAGTCGGTCGAGGAGCGGGCCGATGAGCGGAGCGATCAGGGCGAACGGCGCGATCGTCAGTGCCAGGTACAAGGCCACATTGGTCTTCGACTCACCGGTCGCGGCGGCGAAGAACAGCGTGTTCGCCAGCGCGACGGCCATCGCGGCGTCGGCGGCGAAGTTGGCGATCACCGGCAGCGTCAGCGCGGTCAGGCCCGACTGGTCGGCGCCGTCGGCGGTGGCCGCCCGGTGGATCTTGCCGATCCCCCTGCCGGTCAGCTCGCGACTCCGCATCGCCGCGACCCGCATCACCGTCAGCTTCTTGGGTGTACGGCTTCCACCGTTCTGGGGCCCGTGGTCGGTCGGCATCGCCCGGGTCGCCTCGTCGGCCGGCGGACGGGCGCGGTCGTCGAGCGGCGGGAGATGCGGGTTGTGGGTCGGCGGGGGGAGGTAGGCGTTGCGGCCGGGACCCGGCCCGGACGGCGGCTCTCCCCATCCCGGCGCCGGTCGCCGGGTCCGCATCTGCCGCGTCTCGTCGGCCGGATAGTTCGTCGAACCGGGGTGCTGCGCGGCGCGTCGTGCACGACCGGCGGGTGGCGGTTGCCGAGGGTGCTGGTCGGCGGGACCCCTGGGGGCCCCGCGCCCCTCGTCGTGTCGGGAACTCCGTGGGATCACGCAGACGATTGTTCCTCATCTCCGGCTGTGGTCAGTTGAAGCGGGTCGGTTGTGTGGCACACGTCGGCGGTATTGCACACTGGAGCGGTGACTCAGGTTGGTGACGGCGAACGGCACGGTGAGACCGAACGGCTGCTGGCAGCCGTCGACATCGCGCGTTCCGCGCTGCTCGATGAAGGTCAGCGGCCCGGAGCGCACCGGCGCAGTGTCGCCGAGGGCGACTGGGCCGCCGCGCACTACTTCGATGCCGAGCTCACGGGCTACCGGGGGTGGCAGTGGTGCGTCGTGCTGGCGGGTTCCCCGGGCAGCGACGAGATCACGCTCAGCGAGGTCGTGCTGCTTCCGGGTGACGGCTCGCTGCTCGCGCCGCCGTGGGTGCCGTGGTCGGAGCGGGTCGCGTCGGGCGATCTGGCACCGGGCGATCTGCTCGCCGCCGAACCCGACGACCCGCGTCTCGTGCCGAACCAGATCGACACCGGCGACGAGTTCCGATTCGAGTCCGAGTCCGTGGAACCCGACGACATCGGTCAGGTCGCGGGCGAGCTGGGGCTCGGCCGCAAGAGACTCCTGAGCCCGGAGGGACGCGCCGAGGCTGCGCAGCGCTGGTACGACGGCGACTTCGGTCCCGGCTCGGAGATGGCGCAGGCCGCGCCGTACTCGTGCTGTACCTGTGGTTTCTACGTCCCGCTCGCGGGTGCGCTGCGCGCCGGCTTCGGCGCCTGCACCAACGAACTGGCGGCCGACGGGCGCGTGGTGTCGGCCGAATACGGATGCGGTGCGCACTCGGACGTGCAGGGCCCCAAGGGGAACGGATCGCCCGCGTATGACGCCTACGACGACGGCGCGATCGAGGTCGTCGAGATCTCCCGGGACGCGGAACCGGCCCGGACCTGATCCGGCGCGAACCGACCGTGACCGACGATCCGTTCGGCACCGCGACATTGCGGTCGTCGACCCTGGATGCGTGGGCGGCGTCGCCGACCCGGTTGGCCGAGGACGCGGCCGCCGAAGCGGATCTGGTGACCGTCGGCTACCGGGATCGACTGCTGACCGAACTGGCCGCGAACGCCGCCGACGCGGCCGCGGCGGCCGGTGTCGAGGGCCGGCTGGCGGTCTGGGTGGACGGCACCGAGTTGCATGTCGCCAACACCGGGGCCCCGCTGACTGATGCGGGGGTGCGTTCACTCGCCGCGTTGCGGGTGTCGGCGAAGGCCGCGGACGACTCGGGCGCCCGGCAGATCGGGCGGTTCGGGGTCGGCTTCACCGCCACCGCGACGGTCGCCGATCGAATCGAGATCCGTTCGCGCAGTGGGTCGGTGGTCTTCGACCGAGCGGACACGATGGACGTCGCGCGAGCTGCCGGGATCTCCGTCGCCGGGCCCGCGGACGTGCCGGTGCTGCGGCTGGTGTGGCCGACGGATCAGACGCCGACCGATGGCTTCGACACCGAGGTGGTCCTGCACCTCCGGGAGGAACCCGGCCCGCTTCTCGCCGCCATGCTCGGCCAGGCGCCGGATCTGGTCGTCGAACTGACTGCGCTGCAACGGATCAGCGTCGGCGATGTCGAGGTGTGGGCCGAACGGTCGGCGGGGCCGGACGTCGACGACGATGCCGCGCGCTCGGTCGTGACGACGGTGTCCGTCGTCGGTGCGCCGGACGCGACCGGCCTGCCGTCGACGCGCCGATGGCTCGAGGTCGCCCGGGGCGGCACACGCTGGCTCGTCGACGCCGACGGTGAGCCCGCGGCGGCCGGCGAGGTCCTGCGCGCCCCCACGCCCACCGACATCGAACTCAGCCTGCCGTGCCGGTGCATCACCGACCTGGCACTCACGCCGGATCGACGGCACCTCCATCCACGTGCCGAGATCGGCGATGCGGCAGCGGGTTACGTCGATCTCGTGCGGCTCGTCGAACCGGTGCGCAGGGTCGAGCTGGTACCCGAACTGCATCTCGCGCGTAATCCAGACGACGCGCGTCTGATCGAGGCGGTTCGCCGCGAACTGCGGGATGTCGCGTGGCTTCCGGCGGCGGCCGGTGCCGACCTGGTGCCACCGCGCGGGGTGATGCTCGTGGGGCTGACCGATCGGCTCGCGGAGATCCTCGGCGACCTGTTCGGTGATCTGATCCACCCGGATCTGTCGCTGACACAACATCTCCCGACGCTGGGCCGGCTGGGTGTGTCGGAGCTCGGGCTCGCGGGGCTCGCCGAACGTCTCGTCGGCGTCGAACGTGAACCGTCGTGGTGGCACGACCTGTACGCCGCCCTTGCGCCCCTGGTGTCGACCGGCCGCGAGGTGGAAGAACTCGGCGCCCTGCCGATCCCGAGATCGGACGGACGGATGGCGATCGGGGTGCGTGGGCTCTTTGTCAGTGACCGGATCTCGACCCCCATGCGGTGGATCCCCACCGTGCATCCCGAGGCGCGCCACGAACTGCTGACCCGACTCGGCGTCGCGGATCTGACGGTCGCGCAGGCAGTCTCGGACCCGGCGTTGCGCAGCCTCGTCGAAGATGTCGACTTCGATTCGGCCGGCCCCGACGATGACCGGCTCGCCGTCGAGGTGTGTGCGGTGTTGCGAGCCGATCCGGAAGCACCGGCGCCGCCGTGGCTCTCGTCGCTCGCCCTCCCCGACGCCGACGGCGAGTTGCGGCCGGCCGACGAACTCCTGCTGCCGGGCAGCCCGCTGCTCGAGGTCTTGGTCGACGATCACCCGTTCGGTGTGGTCGACGCCGAGGTGGTCGCCGAGTGCGGCGTCGAGGAACTGCGGCGGATCGGCGTCGGCTGGGGTTTCGTGACCGTCGACGACGACCTGCCCGTCGCGCCCGAGCATGACCTGCCCGACGAGGAGGACTGGTGGGCCACCCTCCCGGACGCGCCCGAGAAGCTCAGTGCAGTACGGGATCTCGACTTGATCGAGGACCGGCGCTGGCCGGAGGCGTTGACCATGATGGCCACCGACGAACGGGTCCGGCCGCTGCTCGCCGACCGGACGGGTTACACCGCGTGGTGGTTACGACGCCATGCGGAGATCGACGGTCTGCTGCTGGGGGAGTACCGGTCGCCGTCGGATGAGGTTCTCGAGAACATCATCGATCCCCTCGACCACCCGTATGCCGACGAGCTCGCCGGCACCCTCGCCCGGCTGGAACCCGACTCCGCCGACGACGCGACGCTGCTGCTGACCCGGCTGGGCGATCGGGAGCGTGTGATCAGTGCGGGCGCAACGGTGTCCGTGCATGCCGCCGTCGTCGCGGCGTGCCGGAGCGGCGTCGTCGATGCGCACGACGTCGAGGTGCCCGAGCGGGTGCGCACCCTCGCCGGCACAACCGCCGACCGCGCGGTGGTCGTCGACCGGCCGTGGTTCCTGCAGACGCTGGCCGACGACGAGGCGGTACTCGCCGGACCCACCGTGGTCTCGGCCGACGCCGACCTGCTGGGCACGCTGCTCGACCTGCCGCTCGCGAGCGAGGAGTATTCGGCGACGGTGTCCGCGCCGGGGGAGGCAGTCGGCTGGGCGCACCCCGCGGTGGTGCGCTTCGGGGCGTCGCGGGGGATCGAGATCCCGCACGGCGATGTCCGGCTACACGACGAACTGTGGATCGCGTTGCGCAGCAACGACGGCGGAGACGGCCCCGATGTCGCACGGGAAGTGCGGGTCGAATGGTGGGTCGACGACGCGGGTGTCACCCACCTCGAGCGTCCGGGCCGGCGTCGATCCCCGCGGTGAGGATCGACGCGAGCTGGCGGTAGGCGGCCGCGTCGTCGAGTCCGGTCGCGGCCCACACCTCGCGACGCTGGATCCGGGTCATCATGGATGAGGCGAGGTCGGCGGCGAACGCGGCGTCGACGTTGCGGAACTCGCCGGCCGACACCCCGTCGGCGATGAGCGCCTGGACCCGGGACGATGCCGCCGCGGTGTTGCGCTCGTACAGTGCGCGTGCCGGTTCGAACGCGTCGAGATCGCGCATGAACGCCTCCGAGGCCGGTGCGAGTGCCTCACCCACCGCCACCAGGTAGACGATGACCCGTTCGCGCGGACTCGACGACGCCGCGACCCGTGACTCGACCTGTTCGGTCGCGCTGCGGAAGAAATGCGTCACGGTGGCGGTGACCAGTTGTTCCTTGCTGGCGGCGAGGGTGTACAGCGTCGACTTCGAGCAACGGAGTTCGGCCGCGATGGAACCGATCGACAGGTGCGCGAACCCCTCGCGCAGGATCAGCTCGAGAAGGGCGTCGAACAGCGCGGCCCGTCGGCGGGTGGCGAAACCCTGGGTGGCCATGCGTGCTCCCTTCCGCTGTACGAACGCTGCCCGAAATAGTACTGTGCAGAAGACCTGAGTACTAGTTTCGTAACCCTGGAGGTCTGGAATGCCGGTCGATCGCCTGCTCCCCAACGACGAGGCGCGCGACCTGATCGCGCTGGTCCGCGACATCGCCGACAAGCGCATGGCGCCGATCGTCGATCAGCACGAGAAGGACCGTCGGTACCCGGACGGGTTGTTCGCCGAACTGGGTGAGGCGGGGTTGCTCGGGCTGCCCTACCCGACGGAGTGGGACGGCGGGGGCCAGCCGTACGAGGTCTACCTGCAGGTGCTCGAGGAGCTCGGCGCGCGCTGGGCTGCGGTCGCCGTGGCGGTCAGCGTGCACGGGCTGGCCTGCCATCCGCTGTTCAACTTCGGCACCGACGAACAGAAGCAGCAGTGGCTGCCGGACCTGTTGAACGGCAAGCTGATCGGTGCCTACAGCCTGAGCGAACCCCAGGCCGGCTCCGACGCCGCGGCGCTCGCGTGCCGCGCCGCACCGACCGACGGCGGTTACTCGATGACGGGCTCGAAGGCGTGGATCACGCACGGCGGCATCGCCGATGTGTACAACGTCTTCGCCCGCACCGGTGAGGGTTCCAAGGGGGTGTCCTGCTTCTTCGTCGCCCGGGACACCGAGGGGCTCAGCTTCGGCAAGCCGGAGGACAAGATGGGCCTGCACGCGGTCCCGACGACCGGCGCCACCTACGACGACGCGTTCGTCGAGGAGGGACGCCGGCTGGGGGCGGAGGGGCAGGGGCTGCAGATCGCCTTCTCCGCGCTTGATTCCGGACGCCTGGGCATCGCTGCGGTGGCCACCGGCCTGGCGCAGGCGGCGCTCGACGCCGCCGTCGACTACGCGCAGGAACGAGCCGCGTTCGGCCGCAAGATCATCGACCACCAGGGGCTGTCGTTCGTGCTCGCCGACATGGCCGCCGCGGTCGACTCGGCCCGCGCGACCTACCTCGACGCCGCTCGACGCCGCGATGCCGGCATCGACTACACGCGGGCGGCGGCGACCGCCAAACTGGTGGCCACCGACGCCGCGATGAAGGTCACCACCGATGCGGTCCAGGTGTTCGGCGGTTACGGCTACACCCGCGACTTCCCGGTCGAGCGCTACATGCGCGAAGCGAAGATCACCCAGATCTTCGAGGGCACCAACCAGATCCAGCGGTTGGTGATCGGTCGGTCGCTGGCGCGGTGAGTTCGCCGGCCGTCGGTGTTCAGCGCGGGTTGTAGTAGAACGCGCGGTCGTCGAGGCGCCGGAATCTCGGTCCGCCGAGTCTGATCATCAGCCGCAGGATGGCGGGGATGCGGGCGTAGACCGCCTCGCGGTCGGGACCGGTCAGCCCTTTCGCCATGAGCGGGCACGTCCGCAGGGTCTCGGCCAGACCGGAGCGCTTGCTCATCTTCTCCTCGAAGGCGTCCCAGTCCTGCGGCGTGAGGCGGCGCTGCACGATGGCGATCGCATCGGTCTCCTCATGGGCCAGGTGTCTGCCGAGGACCTCCTGGGCGCGTTGCAGCGCGTCCGCGAGGGTGGCCCGGGTCTGTTCGTCGGCGCGTTCGCTCATCCGCGCGAAGCCGGCCGCACACTCTTCGAGCAGCGGATCGATCTCGTCGTGCTCGTCCTCCATCGCCTGCAGGACCTCCGCCTCGGCGTTGTCGCACCGCTCGAGCAGCAGCGGCCACAGTTCCAGGTCCTCGCCGGTGTGGTGGTGGTGCAGCGCATGGGCGAACATCGCCCATCGACGGGAGAGCGCACGCCAGGTCCCCGCGTCGTCGACGGGGGTGGCCGGAACGGTGGCGGCGAAGTCGGCGAGGTCTCGCCGGAATCCGTGGTGCAGGACGTACATCATGAACGGGTCGAGCGGTCCGTCGGGCGCGGCCGCCTGGCCGGGGAGCCGGAGCTGGATCGGGTGAGCGGTGTGGGCGGGGTGGGCGGGGTGGGTCGTCATCGCGGGGGTCCTCATCGATACGTGGTCGGGCGGGTTCGAGGACCACAGTGGGCGGTGACGCTTGCGATGTGCTTGAGGGCGACTTGAGCGACGCCTGGATAGGGTGGCGGGATGTTCATCTCTCCGACGACGATCGACGAGAACATCCTGAACTGGGTGGTCGAGAACCGGTCGGAGCCGTGGGTCTCGATCGCCGAAGTGGTGACGGTGCTCGGCAACACGGTGACGATGTTGATGCTGACATGTGCGGTCGTGGTGACACTCGCCGTGACCCGGCACCGAGTCGACGCGGTCTTCGTCGGCGCCGGAGTGCTTTTCGGATACGGTCTGATGCAGGCACTCAAGTACTCGTTCGCGCGGGACCGGCCACCCGTCGAAGACCGTCTACTGAACATCGACACCTTCTCGTTCCCCTCCGGGCACGCGATGATGACGATGGTCGTGTTCGGGCTGTTCGCTGTCGCCGCGTTTCGCTGCTCGCCCTGGGTGCGGGCGCATCGCTGGATCCTCGTGATCGCCCCCGTGCTGTCGATCCTCGTCGGCCTCACCCGAATACAACTCGCCGTGCACTGGGCCACGGACGTCGTGGCCGGATGGTTGTTCGGGGCGATCTGGGTGGTGTTCTGTACCTGGATACTGCTCCGGTACGAATCACGCCGCAGCTCCGGTGGTCTCGCCGGGGTTCAGCAGTAGACCACGCCCAGCGCGGTATCCGGCCGGGGTTCACTGTGGAGTTGTCAAGGGACTGATGCGGTCCCGGGTGTGGCCCGGGTGCGGAAGGTGCTACGCGAAAGTCTGGTGGTCTGTGGCGGCAGCGGTCAGGCGGCGTCGTCGAG